>DCGK01000005.1:0-451 GCA_002315235.1 Ruminococcus sp. UBA1780 | reverse complement strand
ACAAGAGTTCCGTTCTTTCTTACCTCTGTAAGTCTGAGTGCAAGCTTATGGGCAAGTGAAATAGGAAGCGGCATAAGTTCCCTGGTTTCGTTGCAGGCAAATCCGAACATCATACCCTGGTCTCCCGCACCGATTGCATCTGCATTGTTTGAGCTTCCGTCCTTTGACTCAAGTGCTTCGTTTA
This sequence comes from Ruminococcus sp. UBA1780, assembly GCA_002315235.1. Lineage (GTDB taxonomy): Bacteria > Bacillota > Clostridia > Oscillospirales > Ruminococcaceae > HUN007. The sequence goes on along the minus strand of DCGK01000005.1, from coordinate 267 downwards.
CGCCCATTGCAATATCAGGTGACTGTTCATTGATTGATGTGATTACGGCACATGTATTGCCGTCAAATCCGAACTTTGCTCTGTCATAGCCGATGTCTGTTACAACATCTCTTACAATCCTCGGAATGTCAACATAAGCACTTGTTGTGATTTCACCCATGCACATAATCATGCCGGTACATGCTGTTGTCTCACAGGCTACTCTGGCTGCAGGGTCCTTTTCAATTATCGCATCAAGTACGGCATCTGAAATCTGGTCACAGATTT
>DCGK01000075.1 GCA_002315235.1 Ruminococcus sp. UBA1780 | reverse complement strand
TAAGGCAGCTAAGGTTAAGGAAGCACTCAGATAATTTCTGCTGCTTCATCATCTATATGATAGTTATAAAAGGGACGATTCAGTCCCTTTTTTGCTATTAATATCTTTTTTTACCTTACGGAGACGGCAAATATGAGAGAAGAAAAACAGGAAAAAAAGCCGGAAACGTCACTTCTTGATGACGTTACGGATATCATAGAATCAATTATATTTTCGGTATTTATAGTTCTTCTTGTATTTACATATCTGTTCAGACTTTCTGATGTTCAGGGTCCGTCTATGGAGCCTACACTTAAGGAAAAGGACAGAGTGGTTATTTCTCCGCTGTTTTATACACCGGAGCAGAACGATATCGTTGTTGTTAACAGCTCACGTCTTGAAAAGCTGATAGTAAAGAGAATAGTTGCTCTTGAGGGTCAGTCGGTAAATATCGACTTTGAAAAGGGTATAGTATCCGTTGACGGCACACCGCTTGACGAGCAGCTTTACGTTCCCGGAGAAAACGGAAGTGAGCCGGTTCTTAAAGCCGGTCATTTTGTGAATACTCTTACAACAGCTGACATGGGGGCATTTGAGTCATATCCGGTCACAGTTCCGGAAGGCTGTGTGTTTGTACTTGGTGACAACAGAAACCGTTCCAAGGACAGCAAGCATCCTGAGCTTGGATTTGTTCCGGAAAATGAAATAGTCGGAAAAGTAGTTTTCAGGTTATCGCCTGTTTCAAAGTTTGGAACAGTAAAATAATAAAAGACAGCAGGTGTGAATATGAATAAAGAAACAGAAGAAATAAAAAAGGCTGATGAATCAGCTGAAAATATAACAGAGGAAGCGGTTTCAGAACAAGCCGAAGCTGCTGCTGGAGCAGCTGCTGAATCACCGGCTGAAGAAAATACTGAAACAGCTGAAAGTAAACCGGAAAAATCAGAAAAAAGCGACAGGGAACCGTACACATTCAAAAGCTTTATAAATGACGTTTTTGATGTCGGTGAAACCCTTATACTTTTCATGCTTGTATTTTTCCTTCTCAAGGCTTATGTGGCAGATCAGGCAATTGTAGACGGCAGCTCCATGGTTCCGACTCTCAACGATTCCGAGAAACTTCTCTACAGCAAGATTTACACACCTGAGGACAATGATATCGTCATCGCTGACAACGAACGACTCGGACTTATAGTAAAGCGTATTGTGGCAACAGAGGGCGAGGTTGTTGATATCAGAGACGGAGTGGTATATGTTAACGGACAGCGCCTTGATGAACAGGTTTATGAAGAGGGAAGTACACTTACTGCAAGCCACTTTGTTAATTCAGCCACACAGCCGAGATCTTTCCACGAATATCCGTGTACAGTTCCTGAAGGACATGTCTTCCTTATGGGCGACAACCGTGGTGTTTCAGAGGACAGCCGCGGCGATATAGTCGGATTTGTACCGGTTGAAAACATAGTCGGAAAGGTATTTGTAAGATACTCACCTGTAAAGGACTTCAGGTTCTTTAATTACTAAAACAGAAACGGATGTAAAATATGTCAGAAACTGAGATTAAATCAATACAGTGGTTTCCGGGACATATGGCAAAGACAAGACGAAGCATAAAGGAAAACCTTTCCCTTGTCGATGCTGTTGTCGAGATTATCGACGCCCGTATTCCGCTCAGCAGCCAGAATCCCGAGATGGGAAAAATGACTGCAGGGAAGCCGAGACTCCTTGTTCTCAACAAGAGAGACATGGCCGACAGCAATGTAACTGACAGATGGATATCATATTTCAGAAGTCAGGGGATTGTTGCGGTTTCCATGGACTGCAAATCAGGCAAGGGGATGAAACAGTTTACTTCAGCACTTGAAAACCAGCTTCTGAAGGACCTTCTCGAAACAAGGCGCGCTAAAGGTATGTCAGGTGCTCCTGTCAGGGTAATGATAGTAGGAATACCTAACGTGGGCAAATCCTCCTTCATCAACCGTATGTCAGGAAGCAAAAAGGCAAAGGTTGAGGACAGACCCGGCGTTACCAGAACCAAGCAGTGGGTTAAGCTCGGCGACAGGATAGAAATGCTTGACATGCCGGGTGTTCTCTGGCCTAAGTTTGAGGATCAGGGTGTTGCACGCAGACTGGCTTTCACAGGAGCAATCAAGGACGATATCGTTGATATCGAAACGCTTGCGATGCTTCTTCTTGAGTACCTTGCTGAAAACTATCCGGCAGCTCTGAAGGAACGCTATAAGATGGATGTTTCAGGTCAGCCCGGAAAGGATCTGCTTGAACTTCTCGGAAGAAAAAGAGGCATGCTCATTTCCGGGGGAGAAGTTAACACCGAAAGAGCAGCTATAATGCTTCTCGATGAATTCAGAGCCGGAAAGATCGGCAGCATTTCGCTCGAAATGCCGGAGGAATAAATCAGTGGCAGAAAAAAAAGACAATTCAGAATTATTCGCATTTGACGATGCTGTAAGAACAGAGCTTGAAAGCGGTATTCTCTGCGGGACTGACGAAGCAGGCAGAGGACCTCTTGCGGGAGATGTTTATGCAGCGGCTGTCATTTTAAAAAAAGGCGTCACTATTGACGGAATAAATGACAGCAAGAAGCTTACCGAAAAAAAGAGAAATCAGCTTTTTGACGAGATTAAGGAAAAGTCAGAGGCCTGGTGCATAGCAACTGCAAGTGTTGAGGAGATTGAGGACATCAATATTCTTAATGCTGCGATGCTTGCCATGAGAAGGGCTGTTGAGGGGCTTGGAATAAAGCCTGAACTTGTAATGGCTGACGGCAACAAATGTCCGGATATTCCGGATACTGAGGTGCGGTCGGTTATAAAGGGCGATGCTCTGTCGGCAAGTATTGCCGCAGCATCCGTTCTTGCCAAGGTTGCAAGGGACAGATACATGGCGGAAATGGCTGAAAAATATCCTGAGTATGCTTTTGAAAAGCACAAGGGATACGGAACTAAGCTTCATTACCAGAAGATAGATGAGTGTGGTCCTTCTGAGATTCATCGTATGAGTTTCCTGAAAAAATACTATGACAAAAAGAGATCTGGGTAACAGAGGCGAGGATGCTGTATGCCGTTACGTTGAGAAGTACGGATACAGAGTAATTGCGAGAAACTACAGCTGCCCGCGCGGAGAAATCGATATAGTTGCTGAAAACAGTGACACAATAGCATTTATTGAGGTCAAGGCAAGAAGAGAGGACCCTCTTGTTTCAGGCGCAGATGCTGTTGACTATACGAAGAAGCGCAGGATAATAAAAACGGCCGCATGGTACAGCTACAGACATCCGCTGGACAAGCAGCCAAGATTTGATATTGCAGAGGTTATTCTGAAAAATGACACACCGTCAGCCATAAGATACTACAGAAGTGCATTTGATATGTCTGACAGCGGGGTCATGCTTTCATTCAGATAATCCGACGAAGTTCATCACTGCAGAGTGAATTTCGCGGTATATTTTATCTGCGGAGAAACGGAGCGTTACAATGTTTTATAAAAGTACAAGAAACAGTAATTTAAAGGTTACAAGTGCGCAGGCTATTTCACAGGGTATTTCAGAGGACGGCGGTCTTTTCGTACCTGAATCAATTCCTTCACTCACACTTGATGAAGTAAAGAGCATTTCCGAACTCAGCTACGCAGACAGAGCAGCTTATGTTTTCGCAAAGTTCCTTACTGACTTTACTGAAGCAGAAATTCATTATTGTACTGACAATGCATACAGCACTAAAAATTTTGAAACAGAAAACATTGCTGAAATAGCACATCTTTTCGACGGAACATACATGCTTGAACTCTGGCATGGTCCTACATGTGCTTTCAAGGATATGGCACTTCAGATTCTTCCGTATTTCCTTACAACATCAGCAAAGAAACTTAACATAGACAAGAAGATTGTTATTCTCGTTGCAACATCAGGTGACACAGGCAAGGCTGCACTTGAAGGATTTAAGGATGTTGAAGGAACACAGATTATGGTCTTCTATCCTGAAAACGGTGTAAGCTCAATGCAGAAGCGCCAGATGACAACTCAGGAAGGACAGAACGTAGGTGTATGTGCAATCAAGGGTAACTTTGATGACTGTCAGAGCGGCGTTAAGACAATCTTCACAGATGATAACGTGAAGAAGACACTTGAAAGCAGCAAGCTCATGTTCTCAAGCGCAAACTCAATTAACTGGGGCCGTCTTGTTCCTCAGGTTGTTTACTATATTTCAGCTTATGCATCACTCGTTTCTGATGAACAGATTAAGCTCGGAGACAAGGTAAACGTAGTTGTTCCTACAGGTAACTTCGGTAACATTCTTGCTGCTTACTATGCAAAGAAGATGGGACTCCCTCTCGGAAAGCTTATCTGTGCTTCAAACATCAACAACGTACTTACAGATTTCATAAACACAGGTGTTTACGACAGAAACAGAAAGTTCTACGCAACAAGCTCACCGTCAATGGACATTCTTATTTCAAGCAACCTTGAAAGACTTCTCTACATGCTCACAGGAGAAAATGATGCTCAGATAAGAGAATGGTTCAGCGCACTTTCAAAGGACGGAAAGTACGAAGTAACAGATGACATCAAGGCAAAGATCAGCGAAGAATTCTACGCCGGCTACTGTGATGATGATGATACAAAGGCTACAATAAAGAACATCTATGACAAGTATTCCTATGTTTGCGATACACATACAGCTGTTGCTGTTAAGGTATACGAGGATTACCGCAAAGCAACAGGTGATACAACAAGAACACTTATCGCTTCAACAGCAAGTCCTTACAAGTTCAGCGCAAGCGTACTCGATGCAATCTGCCCTGGCTTCAGTGCTGATGACGAATATGCACTTGTTGACAAGATTAATGAACTTTCAGATATCGCAGTTCCTGAATCACTTGCAGATCTTAAGAACAAGCCTGTAAGATTCACAGGTTCAATTGACAAGACAGAGATGTCAGACTTCGTAATGAAATCACTTAACATCAAGTAATCAATCAGCTGATAACGAGGTAAAATCTGAGTGGCACTTTATGCAATCGGAGACCTTCATCTGGCACTGAGCGATACGTACAAGCCGATGGATATTTTCAGCGGATGGGAAGGCTACACTGAAAAGCTTGAAACCAGCTGGAGAAATATGATCACGGATGATGATACGGTTGTTCTTGCCGGAGATACATCCTGGGCGATGAAGCTTCAGAATTCATACAATGACTTCGCTTTCGTAAACAGTCTCCCGGGAAAAAAGATAATTCTTAAAGGAAATCACGACTACTGGTGGGCGACCATGGCAAAGATGGAACGCTGGTTTAAGGAAAATGATTTCAGTACAGTCAGTATTCTGTTCAATAACTGCTATTCCTATGAGAACTACGGAATATGCGGAACGCGCGGATGGGTTAGCATCGGCGGGGATACTGAGGACGAAAAGGTAATGCTGCGGGAGGTTCAGAGACTGGAGGTTTCTGTAAAGGCAGCTCTTGACCAGGGTCTCGAGCCTCTTGTTTTTATGCATTATCCGCCTGTTTACGGAGCCAGCTGCAATTATGACATCCTTGATGTTCTGTACAGGTACGGAATAAAAAAATGCTTTTATGGACATATTCACGGATACAGTCAGAAAAATGCCGTTACAGGCGTGCATGACGGCGTGGAATATATTATGATTTCCAGCGATTTTCTCAAATTTTCACCATATAAAGTTATGTAAAATTGTAGAAAACGTAGAACAATACTACTGCATATAGCATTAATATATTTAATATGATATAATAGATTCGATGTTGTTTAATAATAAATGGAGGACGTTTAAAATGAGTTTAAAATCATCATCAAATGTGGCAGTTAATACACATGAATTAATAATCGAAATCAGCGCAGAAGACTTTAACAAGGCTATTGTTAATGCTTATAAAAAGGAAAAGAATCAGATTCAGATCAAGGGCTTCAGAAAAGGTAAGGCTCCTATGGCAGTAATCGAAAAGTACTACGGTGAAGAAGTATTCTTCGACACAGCACTTAATGATCTTCTCCCTTCAGAAATTACAGCAGCTCTTGAAGAAACAAAGCTTGATATCGTTGACAGACCACAGGTAGAAATCGTTTCTGCTTCAAAGGCTGAAGGTGCTGTACTCAAGGCTACATGCACAACAAAGCCTGAAGTATCAGTTTCAGAATACAAGGGCATCAAGGCTCCTAAGGTAATTGACGCTGTTACTGACGAAGTAATCAACGAACAGATTGAATCAGCAAGAAAGAGACAGGCAAGAATCGTAACTGTTGAAGACAGAGCAGCTCAGATGGATGACGAAGTTGTTATCGACTTCGAAGGATTCAAGGACGGCGTTGCATTTGAAGGCGGCAAGGGTACAGATTTCCCACTCACACTCGGCAGCGGTCAGTTCATCCCTGGATTTGAAGATCAGGTAGCTGGTCACAAGACAGGTGAAGAATTCGAAATCGAAGTAACATTCCCTGAAGATTACCAGATGAAGGATCTTGCTGGTCAGAAGACAGTATTCAAGATTAACCTCAAGGAAATCAAGACACAGGAGCTCCCTGAGTTTGATGACGAATTTGTAAAGGATATTTCAGAATTCGATACAGTTGCTGAATATAAGGAAGACCTCAGAAAGAAACTCGAAGAAAATGCACAGCAGAAGGCTGACGCTCAGTTCGAAAACTATATCTTCGAAGAGATTATCAGAAACCTTGAAGGCGAAATTCCTGAATGCATGTACGATCAGAGAGTTGACAGAGAAGTTTCTGAATTCGAAGCTCGTCTTGCTCAGAACCAGATGTCACTTGACCTTTACTTCCAGTACACAGGTATGGATCTTGATGATCTCAAGGCTACATACAGGGACAGAGCTGTAAGCGAAGTTAAGTTAAGACTTGCTCTCGAAAGCATCGTTGCAAAGGAAAATATCACAGTTGAAGATTCAGAAGTTGAAGAAGGTCTTGCTAAGCTTGCTGAAAGCAACAACATCAGTGTTGATGATGTTAAGCGTTTCATCAGCGTAGATGACTACAAGATGGATCTCCTCGTATCAAAGGCTGCAGACATGATTAAGGAAAATGCCGTTGTTGACAACAGCCTTGCAGAAAAGAAGGACGCTGAATAATTTAATCAGTTTCAGCTGAATATAAAACTAAACAAACTCCTGTTGCTGTCCACAGTGTCAGTGGCAGGAGAATGTTTGCTATTAAGGGAAAAATAAAAGTGACATATTCACTTTAAGCGAAAGGAAGATGAAATTATGAGTTTTGTACCTTACGTTGTTGAACAGACAAGCAGAGGCGAACGTTCATATGATATTTTTTCAAGACTTCTTAACGATCGTATAATTATGCTTTCTGAAGAAGTAAATGATACTACAGCAAGTCTTGTAGTAGCTCAGCTTCTTTATCTTGAAAGCCAGGATCCGGAAAAGGATATCAGTCTCTATATAAACAGCCCCGGCGGTTCCATTACTGCAGGTATGGCAATTGTTGATACAATGAACTACATCAAATGTGACGTTTCAACAATCTGTATCGGTATGGCTGCTTCAATGGGTGCTTTCATCCTCTCATGCGGACAGAAGGGAAAGAGATACGCTCTTCCTAACAGTGAAGTAATGATTCATCAGCCTCTCGGCGGTATCGGGGGACATACACAGGCAACTGATATGAAGATTCATACTGAGAGAATTCTCAAGATGAAGGACAAACTCAACAGTATGCTTGCTGAAAATACAGGACAGCCGCTTGAAACAATTCAGAATGATACTGAACGTGATAACTTCATGTCAGCTGAAGATGCGTGCGCATACGGACTTATTGACAAGGTAGTTGAAAAGAGATAAGGTTGGTGAACTATGGTAGACAGCGGATTCAAAACCTGTAATTTCTGCGGTAAAGGCGAAAACCGTGTTCAGAGTATGTTTTCATCAGGAGACACAAATATCTGTGATGAATGCGTAATGTACTGTCATGATATTATTGTCGGACCTGCGGAAAAGGAAAAAGACAAGCCAAAAACCAAAGCCGCAAAGAAAAACAGCGATTTTTCAATAAAGCTCAAGAAGCCTGCTGAAATCAAAAAAGTTCTTGACCAGTACGTTATTGGTCAGGATACTGCCAAGATTGCTCTTTCGGTTTCTGTATACAATCATTACAAGAGACTGCTCAGCAATGATACAGGTGATGATGTAGAGATTCAGAAGAGTAATGTGCTTCTTCTTGGTCCTACAGGTGTCGGAAAGACACTTCTTGCACAGACACTTGCAAGAACACTTGATGTACCGTTTGCTATTGCTGACGCTACAACAATCACTGAAGCCGGTTACGTTGGTGATGACGTTGAAAACGTACTTCTCAGACTTATCCAGGCTGCAAATTTTGACATTAAGGCTGCAGAACGCGGTATTATATACATCGACGAAATAGACAAGATTGCAAGAAAGTCTGAGAACACATCAATCACACGTGACGTAAGCGGTGAAGGTGTTCAGCAGGCACTTCTCAAGATTATTGAAGGTACAGTATCAAATGTTCCTCCTCAGGGCGGAAGGAAACATCCTAACCAGGAGTTTATTCACATTGATACCAAGAACATTCTCTTTATCTGCGGAGGTGCGTTTGACGGACTTGAACAGGCAATTATCAAGAGAACAAAACACAAGTCAATCGGTTTTGGCTCTGATATTCTTTCTGACAAGGAAGAAATGAACAATATTTTCAAGAAGGTAATTCCGCAGGATCTTGTTAAGTATGGTATCGTTCCTGAACTTGTAGGACGTCTGCCGCTTATTACAGTTCTTGACGAGCTTGACGAAAAGGCTCTTGTTCAGATTCTTACTGAACCTAAGAACGCTCTCGTAAAGCAGTACGAAAAGCTTTTTGATTATGATAACATCGAATTTGAAATAGAACCGGATGCTCTTGAGGAAATTGCCAGAAAGGCAATAGCTCAGAAAACCGGTGCCAGAGGACTCAGAGCAATTGTTGAGGGTATTCTTATGGAAACAATGTTCGAGGCTCCTTCAAAGGATGTAAGAAAGGTTACCGTTACTAAAGAATGCGTTACAGGTGACGCTAAACCGGTTCTTAAAACTGATTCAGGAAAACTGAAGAAAACAATCAAAAAATAATATTCTGTTCCCTTCTGATATGTCAGGAGGGAACATTTGTTTTACTTGATATAAGTGTGCAGATATGGTATAATTATATGGTCAGTCAAAAAAAACAGTAATTTGATGCAATACAGATAAATCATGAGAAGGTGGATACTATAAAACCTGAATATTCAGAATATGACATTTACCCTACTATTCCTATGAGAGGAGTAGTTGCGTTCCCTAAAATGGTTGTACATTTTGATGTACTCAGAGAAAAATCCATTAACGCAGTAAAGGAAGCACTTAAAAAAGACAGAAAAATATTTATTGTTACTCAGAAAGATGTATTTGCTGAGGATGTTAAAAAAGAGGATTTATACAAAACCGGTGTTCTTGCCGAAATAAGACAGGTACTCAGAACACCTGATGACGCACTCAGACTTCTTGTTGAAGGTATCTATAAAGCAAAGCTTGTTGATATTGATGAGTCAGAATCTGATGATGTTTACTACGAATCTGCAATAAAGGAAGTAAACAATTACCGCAAGCCAAAATCATCAGCTGCGGAAATAGAGGCTATGATGCGTGCGGTAAAGGACGCATATGAGAATTATACAGATCTGATTCCGCGTATTCCGCGCGAGCTTGCAGCGTCTGTTCTTTGTCAGGACGATCCTGAGCTTCTTTTTGAAAATATAGTTTTTAATGCAGGATTTCAGTATGCTGACAAGCAGGAGCTGCTTGAACAGAATGATATTATGTCACGTCTTACCGTTCTTCTTGCAGTACTTGTCAAGGAAACTGAAGTGCTCGAAATAGAAAGCGATATACATCAGCAGGTTAAGGAGAGCCTTAACAAAAATCAGCGTGATTTTATACTCAGAGAGCAGATGAGGGTTATATCATCCCAGCTTGATGAAGAGGATGACGAGGATGATTACAGAGAAAAGATAGCTGCTCTGAAGCTTGACGAAAAAATAACCGAAAAGCTTTTCAGGGAGGCTGACAGACTCAGACATCTGCCTTCATCTTCACAGGAGTCATTTGTAATAAAAAACTATCTTGATACTGTTCTCGAGCTTCCCTGGAATAAAGAAAGCAGGAGCAGAACTGACATAAAAAAAGCCGAAGCAATTCTTGAAAAGGATCATTTCGGCCTCAGAAAGGTAAAGGAACGTATACTTGAGAGTATAGCCGTTCATGCAGTAAACCCTGATGTCAGAGGGCAGATAATCTGTCTTGTTGGTCCTCCGGGTGTAGGTAAAACATCTATCGGACGTTCAATTGCAAAATCTCTCGGAAGAGAATACGTAAGAGTATCTCTCGGCGGTGTAAGGGATGAGTCTGATATCAGAGGGCACCGCAAGACATACGTCGGTGCAATGCCGGGCAGAATTATTAACGCAATGATTCAGGCAGGAACAAAGAACCCTCTCATTCTTTTTGATGAAATAGACAAGATGAGCAATGACTTCAGAGGTGATCCTTCTGCAGCCATGCTTGAGGTTCTCGACAGTGAACAGAACAAAGAGTTCCGTGATCACTATACTGAAGTTCCGTTTGACCTCAGCAAGGTAATGTTTATCACAACAGCCAATACCACTTCAACAATTCCTGCGCCTCTTCTTGACCGTATGGAGGTAATAGAGATTACCAGCTATACAAGAGAGGAAAAATACCATATAGCAAAGGATCATCTTATTCCGAAGCAGATAAAAAAGCACGGATTAAAGGCTTCTCAGCTTAAGATAACAGATGACGGCATTTACAGGCTTATTGATTCATATACCAGGGAAGCCGGAGTCAGAAATCTGGAAAGAAACATAGGGTCTCTCTGCCGCAAGACAGCTAAGGAAATTGTAAGCGGTGATTCAAAGAAACTCAAATTCACCGGAAAAAATATTCCTGATTACCTCGGACATGAAAAATATCTCCCTGATACAAGAAGCGACAGGGATGAGACAGGGCTTGTAAACGGTCTTGCATGGACTTCCGCAGGCGGTGTTCTTATGCCTCTTGAGGTTCTCGTACTCGACGGAAAGGGAACTGTTGAAGTTACAGGTTCTCTCGGTGATGTTATGAAGGAAAGCTCAAAGATTGCTGTAAGCTATGCAAGAAGTATAGCTTCAGAGTACGGAATAGACGGTGAGTTCTACAAAAACAAGGATATTCACATCCATGCCCCTGAAGGTGCTGTTCCGAAGGATGGTCCGTCAGCAGGTGTAACCATGGCTACTGCTATAGTATCTGCGCTTTCCGGCATTAAGGTAAGAAGCGATGTTGCAATGACCGGCGAGATTACACTGCACGGAAGAGTGCTTCCGATAGGCGGTCTGCGTGAAAAGACAATGGCTGCATACAAGGAAGGAATAAGGAAAGTAATTATTCCTGCTGCCAACAGACCTGACCTTGATGACGTGGATGACGTTGTAAAGGAAAACATCGAGTTTGTATTTGCTGAAAAAATCAGCACAGTTCTTGAACATGCACTTGTAAAATAAATATCTTTTCTGAAACAATAATGAAAGGAGCCTGACAGATGAATTACAACAAAGCTGAATTTCATTCATGTTACGGTCTGTATAAGCAGATACCTGAATCGGACAGAACAGAGATAGTGTTTGCAGGACGTTCAAACGTAGGCAAGTCAACACTCATAAACAAGATATTCAACAGAAAGTCTCTTGCCAGAGTCAGCTCAGTACCGGGCAAGACTGCAACTATTAATTTCTACAGACTTGAAGATGTATTTTTTGTTGACCTTCCGGGTTACGGCTATGCAAAGGTTGCAAAGACAGAAAAGGAAAGATGGGCCGGACTTATTGAGGGTTATCTGAATGCCGACAGAAACATTGAGCTTGTATTTCTGCTTATTGATATGAGACATGCACCTTCTGCGGACGATATTCACATGATAAATTTCCTTATCGATGCGGAGCTTCCGTTTGTAATAATTCTTACAAAGGCAGACAAGCTCAACAAGACGAACAGAGCAAAAATGATGGCTGAGTTTGCAGAAACAATTCCGTGTTTTGAGGATATCCATGTAATCCCGTTCTCTTCACAGACTTTTGAAGGGGTTGAGGAAGTTCGGAAAATAATCGACGAAGCCGCTGAAGATGCAAGAGCATATTCAGAAGCCGGACCAGAATCCGATTAATGGGGCAGTTAAGAAACTCCACGATAAAACACAGAATGCACAAAAAGACACCTCAGAGTTGCATAAAATCTGCAGTTCTGAGGTGTTTCTGTTTCCGTAAAAACTGATATCATTTTTTTCCTGAGAGCTTTGCGCACATGTGGCCGACTGTTTCGATCAGTCCGCAGTATTTGTCCACAAACACGATAACAAATGTTTCCATGTATCTTGGAGGGGTGATGGTGAGCGGAAACATATGCTTCAGAATGATATCCTTTTCGCGTGCGCTGAGATTAAAATGTCTGCTGGCATTTTTCAGGGCTGCCTTCGGGTGTGTCATTCCGTGAAAATGATCGCCGGTATCTCTGGTGTGTGTATGCCAGTCATACAGAAAGAAATCATGGAGAAGACCTGCTCTGGCACCGGCCCTTGCATCAAGATGGAAGAATTTGCATATTTTGTAGTTGTAATATGAAACATTGACACAGTGCTGGAACGTGGAAGTGTTTCCGTGCTGTGTGAATTCCTTCATTTTCTGGACGAGCTCATGCTCCAGAAGATCCTTTACGGTGTCGTAGTATCCGTCGCTCATTTCGTTGCTGAGAAGATTCTTTTTTGATCCGATTGCGTACATTTATGATATTATTCCTTCCTGGAGATGTGTAAACGGCGTAAGATGCATTGCTCTGCAGTCTTTTCTGCCGGTACATATTGATTATAGCAGAATGCCGGATTTATAGCAATACCCTGGCGAAATTTGCTGGTGACAGGATGCGCTTTTTGTTGTCCGGCTGTAGCGTATTGTTTAAATTCACCCGCTTTGCTATTGACAAATTTATAAAATTGCGATAAAATATAATATGTGTATTTTTATTATTACGCTGTACTTTATTGTATTTGTAATACATTAATTCATAATAATATATTTTAAAGGTGGACTATTAAAAAATGGGTTTAATTGATAAAATATTTGGCTCATACAGCAAAAAGGAACTTGCTCGTATCGAACCAATCAAGCAGGCAGTCCTTGACCTTGATGAAGAGTATTCAAAGCTTTCAGAGCAGGAACTCAAGGGAAAGACACAGGAGTTCAGGGACAGACTTGCTGGCGGGGAAGATCTTGACGCTATTCTTCCTGAAGCTCTTGCAACATGCCGTGAGGCAGCATTCAGAGTTCTTGGTAAAAAACCGTTCCCTGTACAGATTATAGGTGCTATCGTTCTTCATCAGGGACGTATCGCCGAAATGAAGACCGGTGAAGGTAAGACGCTGGT
>DCGK01000138.1:4071-4590 GCA_002315235.1 Ruminococcus sp. UBA1780 | reverse complement strand
TGCACCATAAAAGCTGAACATCCCTCTCGCCCTGTTATCATCACAGGTACAGTTTTTCATAGCTGTATATTTCTTTACTGATGATTTTGAAAGCTGAAGTCTCATCTCAAGCACTGACTTCACCGGTTCTTCCGCAGTTTTTATCAGTTCTTTTACCTGGTCCTTACCAAGCGAATCTGATTTGTACCCCTGTTTATCCAGCCATTCAAGCAATTGGTATACAGAGTTTGGATTTTCAACTCCAGTCAGTTTCTGCATTTTAACTTCAAGCTTTTCTTTTACCTGCTCATCAAGTTTTATTGCAGCATCAGCAAGATTCAAATCAACAAGTATGCCTCTGTCATTTATTCTCTGGTCAAGATAGAACTCATTCCATACAAAATCAGGTACCGGAAACCTTTCAAGCTTTCTGTCAATCTCCATTTCAGCTTCAACGTCCCGTATATTATAATCTTTGAAGGTTTTCCATTTCTCAGGCGCATCTTCAGGAGAATGAAAATGCGGCACACCGTTTTCATT
>DCGK01000138.1:3204-3968 GCA_002315235.1 Ruminococcus sp. UBA1780 | reverse complement strand
ACCTGCTTCAGCAAGTGATGAAGGAAGTCCGAGATATCTGCAGTGAATCATTGTACACTGCCAGCCTTCAGGTGAAAGATAATCATCCTGAATGATAGTCGGATAATTCCTTTTCAGATACACAGACAAACATACTCTTTCAAAATTAACGTTAAATGCCTGTTTTACTGTATCTCTGCTTACAAGAGCTGCAATAATCTCTTCCGGTATTTTTTCACCGCTGGCTGTATCAATAACCTTTACCGATCCGCCATCAACTGAATAAGCAAACAGCAGGATATCAAAATAAGGAGAATCAGCATAAGCATACACACCGCATTTGGTAATATCCCGGTCTGACTTCGTTTCGATGTCAATTGTAATTAGTTTCATATATGTCCTTTCATTATTAACCCACCCAGAGCATTATGCTCCAAACGCCCACCCGTCTGCATTAATTAATCGAGGAAATCGTCATCATCCGCAAAGTCATCTTCAGCTCTGCTGTGTCCTCCAAGCGGATCTCCGTCACGAAGTTTCTGTACGTTCTGAAGTCCACAGGCAATTCCCTTTGCTGTATTTGTCTTAAAAGCATAGAAGTTGATACTTGCTCTGCCGTAAATACCGCTGTAAACCTCGCTGTGGTCGAGAATAGCCTGTCTGTCGGCATCTACGATACCAGGTGCAAGAATTGAGTTTGCATTGATGAAGTAGCTGTTTGCATATGCCTCATCGTCAGGTCTTTCAAGATCACCGTCACGAAGAGGTGTCTTCAGAGATGTAAG
>DCGK01000138.1:0-3120 GCA_002315235.1 Ruminococcus sp. UBA1780 | reverse complement strand
CCTGAATTGCAGCCTTAATCTTTTCGATTGTCTTTGTATCAGACTTTGGAATGATAAGAGAAACGCTGTACTTTGCCTTGCTGTTTTCATCCATAGCCTTCGGTTCCCAGAGATTTGCATAACTGAATCTGCATTCACCTGTTACTACTTTTGTTGGATTTACTATCTTTGCCATGTTAATTTTCCTCCTTAAAATCTTCTTCAGCTGTATTTGTCCACGCCTTACGCTTGTCTGATGCAGGCACAAGTGTTGGCTTGCCCTGAGCTTTTACTACAAGCTCACCTAAAATTTCATCAAACTTTTTCTTACCGCCGAGCAGCTTTGTCATTTCGGTTATTCCGATAACCTTTGGTGCAGCATAAGGATCCTTGCCGGCAGCCTTAACAGCTTCAGCGACCTTGTCCTCATCGGTGTACTGTCTCTTGGATTTACCTTCAACAACCTTGTAACCATTCCACTGCTTTCCTGAGAGTGCCTGTGCAAGTGCGTATTCTTTTATTTCATCCGCCCATGAAACAAGCGTTTCAACTCTCTCAAGAATCATTTCAACCTCATGGTCTTCAAGCATATCCGGCGGCTTGAAGTCATACTGTGCAATCATCAGATTGTATTCAGCCCTCTTGCGGCATGTTGCCTTTACCTTGCAGAACCTGCAGTGATCTCCGGCATTGAATTCTCCTTCACCTTCTGCAGCAAGTCTGGCTACCGGACGAAGTGTATTTTCAGCCCATTCAAGCAGATCTGCAACAGACATTGAAAACTCGCTGATATTCTCCATTCGGGGCTGAAATATAACCATTCGTATTTCGCTGACATCATACAGAACACCAAACAGTTCAAGTGCCCCAAGTGCATACAGCATCATCTGCGGATTGTTATCAGCATCAACCTTAACGCCTTTTCCATGCTTGTAGTCAACAACAGTCATTACTTCATCAGCGACAATTACACAGTCACCTGTTCCGAATCCATCAGGGACATATTTGCTGAAATCAAGCCGCTGTTCAACCATAACCACCGGATCAGAATACTGCTGTATCTGTTCGGCAATATACTGAGCATAACTGTCCGTACATTCAGACATTTCATCGTCAAAGAACTCAAGTCCCGGAGTCGGATCTGCTGCATCAATTCCAAGATACTTATTTACCTTATACTCACAGAGTTCATGAGCGCAGGTACCTTCCTTTGCAAAGTCCGATTCTGTATCCGGAAGTTCAGCATTCAGCTTTGCCGAAGGCGGACAGGACATCCACCTGTGGCTTGATGAAGCTGAAAGTGATGCGTGTGCTCTTGTTTCGTGCTTAACTGCCAACTGCCTCAGCCTCCTTCATAAGTGCATTCAGGTCTTCATCTTTAATTTCTGAAAATCTGTCAGCACCAAATTTCTTAAGAATAGCCTTGACATCATCACCATAACCGTTTCTTGCAAGATCTGCGAGCTTTGCTCTTACATCAGTACGGGATAGCGGTGTTTCTTCTGCAGGCTGTTCCTTTTTAGCTGCGGCAGCTTTTGGCTTAGGAGCTTCTTTCTGTTCCTTAACTTCAGGTTCAGGTGTGTAGATTGTTTCAAAGCCTTCTGCTATTGTCATCACTTCTGCGTATGCCTTAAGGCTTTCTGCCAGTGTTGTGAGGTTTGATACTACCTCAAGAATAATCTGTACTTTACTCATGCTTTCTTTTCCTCCTGTTTTGACATGTTATTTGCGAGTCTCTCAGCAACAATGCTGATTTCCCTTAATACTAAAATGAGTTCCTTTTCATTGTTTGTCATGGTTTATTTCACCTCCTAATATTAACTGGAAAACACAACTGCCATTTGACGAAAAAAATTTAAAAAATATCTGATAATTCTGAATCAAGTATATCTCTCAGCTTTTTAAGACGTGATTTCATAGTAGTTCTTGGCATTTCAAGTTCAGCAGCAATCTGAGTGTCTGTCATGCCCATAAGGTGCATTATGCCAATAGAACGTGCTTCCGGCATCAGTTCGAATACTCTTTCAAGTAATGATTTAAAGTAAATCTTGTCTAAAACAATTTCCGCTGTGTCACTTTCCGGATCAGCCTGCATATCCATAAATGATAATTCTTCATTCTCTGTTGCAGCATTGTCAAGTGAAACCATTTCATCAGTTCTTTTGTAGCTGCAGTTATAACAATCCATATCGCACATATAATATTTCTGATGAGGACATGTGCATCGGCCATGATTCTGCTGAGTTCTGCGGTACGCATTAATATCCCTGTAATAGTTGTCATGTTCTTCTTTTGATACTTCAATCCACTTGTTTACGCTTTTTACATAGATTTTCACTGTTTTTCCTCCGTTCATTTTCGGAACGAAGGAAAACAGGCTGCAAAAGGGTATAACAAACCAGACCGCATTCCAGACGAATTTCTTCGTTCCGGTATGCAGCCACCCGCTCAATAGGCAGCCGATTATTTACTTGTTATCTGCTGTATTTCCGTTGAGCCAGCGTGGATCAGACGATGCAGAAATACAGCGGCGGATAGTTTAACGTCTTGTCCGGGACAAACCCTCTCACTACTCTTAGGACAGAAAAAGGACTTTTAAACGAAAAAAATTATAAAAAAAGATGACCAGACAGTTATTGCGTAATTTTCGGCAATAACCTTCTGGCCATCCAGCAGCTCTGAGGTTTACTCTTTTTCTTCCCTATTCAGTTGTATATACGTCGGCTCTTCGCCGTCCGTATTAAGTTGAATCACATATTTTTTCTGTTTTATGACAATGGTGATTACATTGCCATCAGGTTCCCACTCAAATAATTTCTTTCCGTCAGCTGCTCTGACTTCTGTCTCCACTGGCATCCCTCCTTTCAAATAAAAAAAGCCACCAATAAAGCAATGTCGTATAAAAGGATACACTTATCCTGCGACATTGTTTTATCGGTGGCTTTCCACGTTGTTACTTACGATTTCGTAAGCTCTGGTGCACCAGTCGATCTTTACATAACCCGGATGACGGATTTAACGAGGCACTGTTTCAGCCTGACCGGTCCAAAGCTATGCAGTTATTTAAATTTTAGGCGGATACACTTTAAATTCCGTATACCGTCGTTTGAGAGAAAAAAATATTTCACATCTACACCCACG
>DCGK01000084.1:3588-9790 GCA_002315235.1 Ruminococcus sp. UBA1780 | reverse complement strand
ATTTAGGAACTTCTTCACTTAAGCTGTTATTGGTTGATGATAAGGGTGCCGTTATCAAAGAGGCATCAAGGGAGTATCCGCTCATCTTCCCGCATCCGGGATGGTCAGAGCAGGATCCTGCCCTCTGGTGGAAGGCTGTTGAAGAGACGATGCCGGAGCTCCTTGAGGGAATCGATGCTTCTCCGGTAAAGGGTATCGGAGCCGGCGGACAGATGCACGGCCTTGTAGTTCTTGATAAAGATGACAATATCATCCGTCCTGCAATCCTCTGGAATGACGGACGTACACAGAAGGAAGTAGATTTCCTCAACAACGAGATCGGTAAGGGCAAGCTGTCAGATATGACGGCAAATATCGCTTTCGCAGGCTTCACAGCACCTAAGATTCTCTGGGTTAAAGCAAATGAGCCTGAGCAGTATGCTAAGATCGCCAAGGTCATGCTCCCTAAGGACTATATCAATTATAAGCTTACGGGTGTGCATTGCTGCGATTATTCCGATGCAGCAGGAATGCTCCTTCTTGATGTAAAGAATAAATGCTGGTCAAAGCAGATGCTGGATATCTGCGGCATAACAGAAAACCAGATGCCAAAGCTCTTTGAGAGTTATGAGACAGTCGGAACTGTGCTTCCTGAGATTGCAGATAAGTTCGGAATTTCAGGCGACGTAAAGGTATGCGCAGGCGCAGGTGACAATGCTGCAGCTGCAGTAGGTACAGGTATTGTTTCAGATGGTAAAGCATTTACTACTATCGGAACAAGCGGCGTAGTATTTGCACATACTTCATCAGTACAGATAGACCCTAAGGGCATAGTTCATACATTCTGCTGTGCAGTTCCTGGATGCTGGCATATAATGGGCGTTACACAGGCCGCTGGTCTTTCTCTTAAGTGGTTCCGTGATAACTTCTGCAAGGAAGAAATGGATGAAGCAGAGAAGCAGGGAGTAAATGAATACTTCCTTATGGATAAGATGGCTGAGCAGATTCCAATCGGATCAGATAAACTTATATATCTTCCATATCTTATGGGCGAAAGAACACCTCATCTTGATCCTGATATACGCGGTACTTTCTTCGGACTTTCAGCTATGCATACAAAGGCACATTTTATCAGAGCCGTTATGGAAGGTGTTGCATTCTCACTCCGTGACTGCAAGAATATTATCAGCGAAATGGGTACTGATATCAGTGATATGATGGCCTGCGGAGGCGGCGGTACTTCAAAGCTCTGGAGAAGCATGCTTGCAGACCTTTACAGCTGTCCGGTTAAGACAGTAGGCTGTAAGGAAGGTCCGGCACTCGGCGTTGCAATACTTGCATTCGTTGGTGCAGGAGTTTATGAAAGTGTTGAAAGTGCATGTGAAGCAATGATCAGCACTGACAAAACACAGGAACCGGATGCTCAGAGAACAGCAGAGTACGAAAAGTACTATCAGCTTTATACAAAACTTTACGGTTCAGTTGCAGATAACTGCAGGGAACTGGCTTCACTTTAATTTTTTTAACGACAATTTCATTCTCATCTCAAATCAATAGACACAAAAAATCAGGAACAGTCATTAAGACTGCTCCTGATTTTTTTTCTTTCTTTTTTTGTATCTGTCTTCTTCGCTGAATATGCATCCGCAGTATTTCTGCATATACATGCCCAGCTCTCTTGCTTTTTCCTGTCCTTCACGAAATCCGGGACGAAAGTCATGATATTCGAATCTGACACCGAATTTTCCGGCTGCTTTCTCTGCTGTTTCACAGATAAGCTCGTGATTCTGATACGGACTTACAAGCAGTGTGGTGGTAAAACGTTCAAATCCGTTTTCAGATGCATATTTTGCGGTTTCGAAAAGACGTGATTCGTAGCAGTACCAGCATCTGTTGTCAAAGTCAGGATATACGGAGGTTATAAAGTTTCTTAGACCGTATTCGTTTTCAATAATAAGCTTCATATTAATTGAAGCTGCATATTCGACCAGTGTGTTTTTTCTCATTTTGTATTCCGTGAACGGATGAATGTTCGGATTGTACCAGAAAGCAACCGGCTCCGTACCCTGAGCTCTGAGTGTGTCTATGCAGTAAACCGAACACGGAGCACAGCAGGTATGCATGAGTATTTTGTCATTGTTCATTATCAGAGACATACCTCCATGAGAATTTTGCCTTCGAGATCCTTCCAGGTAAATCTCTGGTTTTCAGTAATCATGTACTGGTGCTCTGAGTTTTCCTTCGGAATGGATACAGAACCGGGATTCATGTAAATAATACCGTTGTCAAGCGTTCTGCATGCAGGCACATGGAAATGACCGTTAAGGAGAATTTCTCCCGGAGACATAGGCGGAACATTGTTTTCGTTGTAAACATGACCGTGTGTAGCGTAAAGCGTATAGTCTCCTGACTGTATAATGCAGTAGTCAGCAAGTATCGGAAAGTCCAGAACCATCTGGTCAACTTCACTGTCACAGTTTCCTCTTACGCACATGATTTTTCCTTTGAGAGGATTGAGCATTTTGATTACTTCCTTCGGGTTATAGTCAGCAGGAAGGTTGTTTCTCGGTCCGTGGTAGAGGATATCACCCAGGAGAAGAAGCTTGTCAGCACCTTCTGCTTTAAATGCGTTAATCATCTGTCTGCAGTAAAATGCAGATCCGTGTATATCTGATGCTATCATTATTTTCATAGTAAAAAGCTCCTTTTATTTAAAATTGCTCAGATCAAACTTTGTGTTGGTTATCTTTACAGGTGTATGTGTACCAGCCTTAACAGTCTGATAAACAGCCCATTTCTTTATTGCATCCTCTTTGCATGTTGCTGTAAGCACAACCTCATACTGGTCGAAAAGGCCGCCGTAGTAGCCGTCCTTTGCCGGCATGAATTCAGGATCCTGCTTTACGGCTTCCTGGTTAAGCAGGGCAAGTGTTTCACTGCACCAGGTAACATACATGCTTTCATCAGCAGGCGGATTGTTTGAAACAATGATGACATTGAAAAAGCTGTTTCTGTCATCCGGTGCGTCAATGGATACGCCTTCAAGGTCATAGCCTCTGTTCATCATTTCATCGGTAACATTTTTTTTCATTGTTTCAAAGTCAAGGTTTTCGCTGGTATGTCCGTTTCCTATGTTTAAAACCTGAGCATCCTCCTGTGTATCATCCGATACTATGGAGATGCCTGCGCTGTTTGTATCAATTACGGTGGTTTTAGCTTCATGTCCGCATCCGGTTAATGCAGCTGCAGCAGTTATCACAGAAAGCAGTATGCATATATTTTTTATTTTCATGTATTAAATCTCCTTACTGGCTGCCGGGAAATACAGTGTACTGGTCAGAAACCGCACCGTATCTGTGACAGGTAAAGAATATTACCTGATTTATCCGGCTGTATTCATTCAGAAACATAAATCCCTTCCGGGCACGTTCCTCATCGTAGTGAGCGAAAACATCATCAAGGCATACAGGAACCCTGTTTCCTGCCATCATATCAGACAGGGCAAGTCTCAGTGAAAAATATGCCTGTTCATAGGTTCCTGTGCTGAGATACTGCCACTCGTGCAGTGAAGGACCGCCTTCAGCGGCAGATGATATTTCGAATTCTCTTGAAATGACAGCTTCACTGTATTTTCCTCCCGTAAGATGGGAAAATATTTTTTCCGTTTTGCTGTTCAGTTCAGGAGCAAATGTCTGACGTATTTCATTTCCGGCTTCTTCCATAACCTCTGAAGCTATAAGTACGGCCCTGTCATAATTAGCCATTCCGGAAAGCTTTTCCCTGATACTGTCGGCCTCCTTTCTCAGAATGGAAGGCGAATCAGAGCTGTGATACTTTGAGGTTATAGTATTTCTCATTTCAGCTATCTGTTCGCTGAGAGTATCAATTTCACGTGCTGATTCCTCAAGCTCCTCTTCAAGGGAATCCGTCTGACTGTCAGAAAGAAGCTTTGGCCCTGAATCACCGGTCAGAGTACTGAGCTTTTCCTTCAGTACAGCAGTTCGTTCAGCAATCTGCTCAGGTGAATCATGGAATATATCCTCTTCAAGCTTTGAATCGTATACAGCTTTTGTTTTTTCTATTTCTGAAATAATATCAAGTGCACTGTCAATCAGGTCCGGAATTTCGGAGGTGTTTGATACACTTCGGTATTCAGAAAAATAATCCGTGATATGGAAGCCGAGTTCGGAAATATCATTTCCGTATTTTGAAAGTTCACTGCCAAGCTTTTCAAGTGCTGATTTTTTCTGCTCACTTAGCATTTTAAGTCTTTCGGTTTCTGTTTCGAACTTTGTCCTTTCTGCCTGAATTCCGGAAATACGGTCAGCAGCAAGAGAAATTTCTGTGTTCAGTTCACCTGTGCGGTTATTCAGTTCCTCTTTTTTTATATCAAAGCTTCTGTATGCTTCTTCATAGTCCGGAGCCTTATGTTCTATTCCGGCTCTTTTGTCCCTGAAGGCTGCGATGGCTTCAACGAGCTTTGTTCCGAGAATCACAATTGCACATACAGGGATGGCTGCAAGCAGAAACCACGGATTTTTGATGAAGAGTGAAACAGCCACAACCAGAAGCAGGGCACAGGGGAGAAGTACAATGTAGTTCGGCTCCATGTCTGCCAGACGTTCCCTGTACAGCTCCTCCTTGATCTGCGTTTCTCTGATAAGATCATTTATCTCGTCAAGCGATGAAGTGACTGCAGACAGTTCGTCGTTAAGAACGCCGAGCTGCTGTGAGGCTGCTGTAAGCTCGTCATTTGTGCGGTCAAGCTCAGACTCTGTTTCTTCTATTGACTCGTTAAGCCTGAGCTCTGATATTTCGGATGAAAGACTGTTGAATTCTGATTTTTTATCGCTGTAGCTTTCCTTCAGTCTGCGCAGCTTTGAAAGCATTTCGGAGCATTCGTCAAGAAATGCCTCGGTTACGGTAAAGCTCCCGTTTGAAATCTGTCCGGTCAGATTGTTTATCTTTTCTTCAAGCTCTGTCTTCACAGCATTTTTCCTTGACTGAACCTCAAGACTGTGAAGCTCTCGTATAATGTGCTGCTCCTTAAGAGAGGCTGCAAGCCTGTCATGTCTCTGCTTTTTTCGTTCAAGATGCTCGCAGTATGAAGCATGAAGCTCCTCATCAGCCTGTCGGTTTTCCTCATCTTCCTCTGCCTTTGAAAGCCGTTCTGTCAGGTCAGACAGTCCGGCCATCAGTTTGTCGGCGGCACCTGACTTTCTCGTTTTTGAGTGAATTTCCTCGTGGGCGTTGCGGAGTCGTTTTCTGACTATCTCATATGAAATGTTTTCCTCGGCTGAGGATGAATAGTTCATAAGCTTTCTTGTGATTTCGTCTTCCTTGTCAGTTCCGTGAATAACAGCGGAGATGTCTCCGATGAATACACTACGCTCAAAAGCAGACGCACTCATTCCTATGTACTGTTCACCCGGGTCAAGCTTGCAGCTTGCCGGTTCCTGTACACCTGAGGAAAGATTCCAGACGGTAATACTGTCACTAATATTTGAATTTCCGAATTCACGTTCTATTCTGTAGTTCTGTCCGTCGGATTCAAACTCGATATATCCGGACATAGGCGAGCCGTCCCACGGAGCGTATTTTTTACGCAGGTTTCTGCTTATGTCCTGAGACTTTCCTGAGGTACCGTAGAAAACCATTTTTATGAAATTCATAACAGTGGTTTTTCCGGATTCGTTGCTTCCGTATATTATATTAAGCTCCGGATTAAGGTCCAGGCGAAAATTCTTAAGCTTTCCGAAGTTTCGGATGAAAATTGTTTTCAGTTTCATATGATGTTCACCCCGCATTCTTTCGAAAGTTCATACATATTCATTTTAACACAGATATGGAAATATTTCAAGACAGGAAAACTCCCCGGAACATTCCGTACCGGGGAGTTATGATTTGTTTTTATTGTAAACGCATTAAATAAACTGCGTCCGTTTTATTTTTCAGGACCAAGGTGAGTAATAACCTTGGAAACAAACTGCTTCATTGATGCAAGGTCAGTAAGACCGACTTCACCGTCGCCGTCAACGTCACCTCTGACAGATTCAGCAGCAGTGAAAGGCTTTTTGTCAAGAATTCTGAGTGATGTAACTGAGATATCAGTGATATCAACTCTTCCGTCCTGATTTACGTCACCGTAAACAACTTCAGAAGCTGAAGTGTTGTTCGAAGGCTTTTCAGCTGTAGTAACAGCAGCTGTTGTAACCGGTTTTGA
>DCGK01000084.1:0-3545 GCA_002315235.1 Ruminococcus sp. UBA1780 | reverse complement strand
GTAACCGGTTTTGATTCTTCAGTCTTTACAGTTGTAGTAACCGGCTTTGATTCTTCAGCCTTTGCAGTTGTAGTAACCGGCTTTGATTCTTCAGCCTTTGCAGTTGTTGTTACCGGCTTCGGAGCTTCAGTAACCTTTGGTGTTGTTACAGGAGTTTCAGGTCTTGAAATTGTTCCGCCGTAGTATTCTGCAACAGATATACCGTTACCGCCCTGACCGAGAGGTCTCTGATGGTCAAGACTGATAAACTTTCCGCTTTCGTCCTGCCAGAGAGCAGGTTCAACAAGAGCATATTTTTCTTCGTCCCACTTGCCGAAGTTATCGTACACGAGTCCGCCTGTGTCACCTGAGTTTTCGTTGAAGCACCAGAATGTGTGGTTGATGTGGTTTTCAATCATAAGGTCACGGAGACATGTCATCCACTTGGTGTTATCGCCTGTAGGGTCATTTTCCTTGTCTATAAATCCGCCCCATTCGCCCATGAGGAGAGGAGCAGTATTGTCTTCGATGAGATAGAACCAGTTATCGTGCCAGCAGTCTTTCATAAGGGTTTCACTGTTGAAATCTTTGTCAAACCATGTCTGGGCATAAACCAGCGGGCCGTAGTCATGTGGTGAGTAAACAAGCTGCTTCTGGTACTTTCCGAGATCGAGAGGGTGGTCCTTCACGCCGCGGAAGTTACCGCCCCACCATGTGCCGTAGTACGGCTGAGCATCCGGATCACCGTAGTGAGCATAGTCCACTGAAGGGCTGTTCCAGTCCATTCCCTTGTCAAACTTAGGGTAAACCTCGATACCTTCTACCATGATAAGGATATTAGGGTTGATGTCAAGGCATGCCTTTGCGCCGCGTTCAGCAGCTCTCTTCCAGTTGTTCAGGTCACTGGAATCATCCCACTTTGCGAACTGACCTTCATCTTTCTTTCCGTGCGGTTCGTTCTTAAGGTCAATTGCAATGATTGTATCGTCATCCTTGTAGTAGTCAGTAAACCATTCGAGAGCTTCAATCCAGTCATCTTCCGTGAACTTGTCAGTGTACCATACAGGAATCTGATGACCTGCTGAAGCAGTTTCAGCACTGTGGATATCCATCATGATCTTGATTCCGTTTTCCTTGCACCATTTTACGGCAAGGTTCCAGATATCAAAGCTGTACATGATTTCGCCTTCCTTGGCTTCACCACTGACAGTAAGCTCAGGGTTTGAGTAAGGATTTACCTTGATGATTTCATCCGGTTTCTTTTCCTTCCATCCAAGGATGATTTCGGTTGACATAGGTACACGGAGAAGATTGAAACCGTGGTCTGCAATTTCGTTGAGGCACTGGTGCATGTTTGCTGACCAGACACCGTCGAAAACCTGGCTTCCTACATTGTATCCGAACCAGTTGCAGCCAGTGAGCCAGACTTCCTTTCCGTTCATGTCATACAGTCTGTTTCCTTCAGCATGAACCCAGTCATCGTGGCAGTCATCTGCTGCCTTTACAGAAGAAATTTCAGTAACTTCTGTGTTTTTTAGTGAAATACCGCTTCCGGCAGCTATTGTCATGGCAAATGCAGCAGCTGCAGCAGTAATTCTTCTGAATGCTTTCATTTCGCTTCCTCCTAAATCTGAATATACATAGCATATAGATTGCATATATCTTAATGTTACCTTAATTTCATATAAATGTCAAGGTAAAAATAGCTGTTTAAACGCAGATATAGTCAGCGGCAGATTGTCTGCCGCTGACTATAGTAACTGGTTTATGATTTTATTCCTGTGTATTACGGTAGTTTTTAATAATTTCATAAAGTGCATCAGCCTGTTCGTCAAGAGGTATTTTGCCGAACATTATTTCGGTGCAGGCAGATGCGAATGATTTGTGCAGAATATCAGTTTCAAAGTAAGGGCTCTGTGCGGTCATCCTTTCCTGATTTTCACTCATTCTGTCAAATGCAAGCTTCTGGATGCCGCCGAGTTCATCGTTTTTAATCAGTGTGTCTCTGGCTGATTTGCTCAGAGGAATGCCTTTTTCTGTTTTCTGAAACAGTGCCATATCCTCGCTGTTTACAAGATAGTTCAGCAGCTGTGCAGCTTCGGCAGGATTGGCAGTGTTCTTTCTGATTGCATAGAGCGTTGCCGGCTTTACATACCATCCCTGAAGACTGCCGTTTACTGTAGGATAGTCGCCTATAACCATGGTGTATCCGTTTGCCTCAGCTCCGGAGCAGTAGTTCGAGGCATCCGAAAGCCATACCATGGTTGAAGCATACTTTCCGTTTGCGAACTCTCTTTTGTCGAAGTCATCTATCGTCGGGATAACTTTTTTGTCAACCATATCCTTATAGAGTTCAAGCATAAGTTTTATGTCGTCCCTGTTTGCAGTGATGTTTCCTTCGTAGTTCATGATTTCACGGCCGGTTTTCTGCTTTACATATGATGCCATAAGAAACCATGCCGGTTTCTGGGAAAGTGCGAGGGGATAGTGTTCACCTTTCATTACCTCAGCAGCTCTGAAAAGATCATCGAAGGTTTTCGGAAGCTCAAGTCCGTACTGATCATATACCGTTTTATTGTAGTACATGGTCATTGTGTTGAGAGCAATAGGTATGGCATTCAGTTTTCCGTTCTGCATGCCGTATGAAAGCTCCTCTTCGGTATAGCTGGAAAAATCAATATATTCACTCAGAGTGCTCAGGTCGTAGTATCCGCGTCCGTCCGCTGAATACTGGTTCAGCCAGGAGTAGTTAATCTGCATTACGTCACTTTCAGTGTTTGATGCCATCTGTGCGCTGTTTCTGTTCTGATATCCTGACCATTCTGAATAATGACACGTTACATCGATATCCGGAAAAAGCTCTTCAAATCTTGTAACCGCAGGCAGTGTGTAGTCATGTCTGCTGTCATTTCCCCACCAGGAGAAGCTGATGTTTGTTGACTGCGGATTTGAAAGAGTAAGATATGTGTTTTCACCGCATGAGGAAAACAGGAGAACAGAGGAAAGAAGGGCGGCAGTCATTCTGAATTTTTTTAATTTTTTCATTTTTCATTGCCCTCCAGATCTTCGGAATAAACTGTAAAAGTATCTTTTCCGGTATGTTTTGAACAGTAAAGAGCTGTGTCAGCTTTTCTGTAGAGTTCGGCAAAGTCCTTTCCGTCATCCGGAAACATTGCCGCACCGATACTTGCAGATATTTTGTAGTCGTTTCTGTCGCCGGTGTAATTGTGCTCAAAAGCCTTGCATATCTTACGGCAGATATCACGTATGTATATATCACTGCCTTCATCGGAGATTTTTGTGAAAACGCAGAATTCATCGCCGCCGAGTCGTCCAAGAAGGTCTTCATCAGTGAAAACTGATCTGAGTATATCACCGACATTTGAGAGAACCTTATCACCGTAGGTATGGCCGAGAGTATCGTTTACACCTTTGAAATTGTCAAGGTCAAGAAGAATAAGAGCACTTTGCGTGCCGTCTTCTGCTGATTTTGAAATGGCATTTTTAGTGAAATTTTCAAAGGAAAGCTTGTTAAGCAGTCCTGTCAGAAGATCCTTGTGTGCCTG
>DCGK01000083.1:16971-29907 GCA_002315235.1 Ruminococcus sp. UBA1780 | reverse complement strand
CAAGAATGCACAGAGCATACGGCGGTTTCTCAATGGGCGGCGGTTCAACATGGAACGTTCTTATCAATGACATTAACTATTTCGGATATGTTATGCCTCTGAGCGGTCACTGCTGGGGCGGCGCAGATGCAGTAGCAAATGCAGTAAAGAATTCAAAATACAGCAAGTCAACTTATATTCTTGCTGCAACAGGTACTGAAGATATAGCATACGGCAATATGGTTCCTCAGATTAACAGCCTTAAGAGCAAAACAGATATATTTACATTCACATCAGATTTCTCAAAGGGTAATTTCTACTTCCTTGAAGCACCCGGCAAGACACACTGGTGGGGATTTGTAAGACATTATGTTTATGATGCTCTTCCGTACTTCTTCCACGAAGGCTGATAAACAGGTGAAAGACCTGACGTCCTTTCATTATTCCGGAAGTGAGTAATGAAAACGGCTTCTGAATTACAATAAAACAACACAGAGTTCTGAAAAGGCTGCCTCATATGGAGGCAGCCTTTTTCGGGAATACACAGGCTGAATCCGGGACACAGGCCGGTGTATTCTGAAAAGTTCCCGGCGGGGCCGAAAAAAATCATTGCAGTTTTATGAATTTTATAGTATAATAGAAACATGTATGACAAATCATAGTAAACGAAGTAAATAATCACAGTGAAGGCATTACTTTTTTCTGCATTCACTGCAGCTTTCGAAAGGATATACCATGCTGATATTAGAAGATCTTAAAGCAGAACTTACGAATTACAAGCCTCAGCTTGCTGAACTTCATGATGTGCTCGCAGTTGAAGGCGCAAAGGAAAAACTCGCGGAACTCCAGATGATGGTTGAACAGCCTGGTTTCTGGGATGATGTTGAAAAATCACAGAAAACAATGCAGATCGTAAAAGGCCTTGAAGGCAAAATAGAAAAGTTTGAAAAGCTTACCCAGATGCTTGAAGATACAATTACACTTATTGAACTCTGTATCGAAGAGGATGACCACAGCTCTGATGACGAAATTGAAGCAGAGGCAGAAGCATTTAAAAAGCTTCTTGAGGACGAAAAGCTTGCTACTCTTATGACAGGCGAGTATGACAACTCAAATGCCATTATTACATTCCATGCCGGTTCAGGCGGAACAGAGGCTCAGGACTGGGCTGAAATGCTCTACAGAATGTATAACAAGTGGGCTGACAGACACGGATTCAAGGTTGAACTCCTTGACTATCTTGACGGTGATGAAGCAGGTATGAAGAGTGCTTCAATGCTTGTCGAAGGAACCAATGCCTACGGCTTCCTCAAGTCTGAATCAGGTGTACACAGACTGGTACGTGTTTCACCTTTCGATGCAGCCGGCAGAAGACACACGTCATTTGCGGCAATCGAAATTATGCCTGAAATTGATGACAGCGTCGAAGTTGAAATCAG
This sequence comes from Ruminococcus sp. UBA1780, assembly GCA_002315235.1. Taxonomy (GTDB): domain Bacteria; phylum Bacillota; class Clostridia; order Oscillospirales; family Ruminococcaceae; genus HUN007. The sequence goes on along the minus strand of DCGK01000083.1, from coordinate 28,489 downwards.
ACCTGAAGACATCAAGATGGACGTTTTCCGTTCAAGCGGTGCCGGTGGTCAGCACATCAACAAGACATCATCTGCTGTACGTCTCACACATATTCCTACAGGTATTGTAGTATCCTGTCAGACACAGAGAAGCCAGTTCCAGAACAAGGACTACTGTATGAAGATGCTCCGTTCAAAGCTCATCGAAATCAAGGAACGTGAACATCTCGACAAGATTTCAGATATCAAGGGCGTTCAGAAGGAAATCACATGGGGTGCTCAGATTCGTTCGTATGTATTTATGCCTTACACACTTGTAAAGGACCACAGAACAGGATTTGAAACAGGTAACGTTGACGGTGTTATGGACGGTGACCTTGACGGATTTATCAACGAATACCTCAAGTCACTTTCACACGGAACACTTCAGAAGGTATAATTACAGTAAACGCATTGCGTTTACTGTAAATCACACTCAGCAGAAGCTTTAGTATATCAGTCGTATCATATAAGGTACGGCTGATTTTTTATTGTTGAAAATTTTTTTGTAATGTGGTATAATAATCAGATAATTATGATGGAAGGAGAACAGCTGTTTTCGGGAAAAACAGCACAGAATATGAGATATGATTTCATATACAGGTGAAGAATGCATCGTCTGTAAGAAAGAGTTTGCAGACGGCGATGATATAGTGGCTTGTCCTCAGTGCGGAACACCGTATCACAGGGAATGCTATAAAAAGAAAAATGAATGTGTAAACTATGCACTTCATGAAACAGGCGGAAGCTGGATGGCTGACGCAGTCAAAACAAAAAAAAGCGTTTTAAGCGGAATACGTAAGGTTTGTCCGGAATGTTCGTTTATTAATCCGGAGGATGCTGATCAGTGCAGAAACTGCGGTACTGAGCTTGCAGGACGTGAATGCAGAACAATAGACCTGTCAGATCAGAAGGTTGTAAAGATTGAACTTGATGCTGATGCTGATTATTTCGGAATGAATCCGATGGAAGTAATGGACGAAGGCAGCGGTATCACAATAGGTGAGATGGGGGATTATGCTGCAAGCAACAAGCTTTACTACATGCTCTCATTCAGAAGACTGAAAAAATCCGCTGTAAAGTTTTCCGTGAATTTTCTTGCTTTTTTCTTTCCGGAGGCTTTCTGCGCCGGAAGAAAGATGTTTGCGGCATGTACCGTGCTTATGCTTGTACTGTTCGGACTTCAGATACCGTCAATGATTGACGCAATAGTTCAGATGGAAACCATGGGATATGCAGGAATAAGAATGTATGCAAATCTTATTAACTTTGCAAAGGAACATGCATTCAGCGAAGATACAATAAAACTGACATATTCACTTGGCATTGCACTGAGGGCGGCTTTCAGTCTTTTTGCCAATGAACTGTATTTCAGACATACTCTGTCAAAGCTTAAGAAGCTCAGAAAGTCAGTTCCTGACTACCTCAGATACCGCAATGTTATCAAAACAAGCGGCGGAATCAGTGTTGTCGGAATAGTATGCTCATTTCTGATACAGTTTCTTCTGATGGTTCTTTTCCTTCTTGTAGTTGTTATAATGGCACAGTGATACAGTACAGCAGAAAACAACTTTGACTATATTTCAGAAAAAGCTTGACATAAAAAAGCGAAAGTGATATAATATTTATGTTATCCTTGCTCGCGATAACAAGCGGGCGAAATCCAGAAGGAGGTGCAGTATAATGGCAAAGGTTAAAGAAAATTATGAGTTAATGGTTATCTTCAACACAAAGCTTGGCGAAGACGGTATTAAGGAACTCGTAGAAAAGTACAAGGGTACAATCGAGAGACACGCAACTCTTACATCAGTTGATGAATGGGGCAAGCGTAAGCTCGCTTACGAGATCGAAGACGAAACAGAAGGATATTATGTTCTTTACAACTTCGAATCAACACCGGATTATCCAGTTGAAATCGAAAGAAGACTTAACATCAACGAAAACGTACTTCGTTCATTAGTTACAGTAGCAGTTGCTAAGTAATAGCAGCTATTAAGGAGGAACTATGTTTAATAAGGTAATTCTCATGGGAAGACTGGTTGCAGATCCAGAATTGAGACAGACTCCTAATAACATATCCGTATGCCGTTTCAGAATCGCTGTTGACAGAGGTTTTACTTCAAACGGCGGCGAAAGACAGGCTGATTTCATTTCAATCGTAGCGTGGAGACAGCAGGCTGAATTTGTCAGCAAGTATTTCTCCAAGGGTAAGATGATTATAGTTGACGGCGCACTTCGTAATGCAGATTATACAGATGCTAACGGAGTTAAGCATTATGCTATGGAAGTACAGGCGGACAGAGTTACATTCGGTGAATCAAAATCTGCTTCACAGAATGCTCCTTCAGGCAATTTCCAGCAGCCTTCATACCAGCAGAGTGCTCCGGCATCAGCCGCACCTGCAAATGAATCAGTACAGATCGGTGATCTTGGAGATTTCGAAGAAATCTTAAGTGACGGCGACGTTCCTTTCTAATCTGAAAAGATTTTCGTACAAGTAAAATAAGTGTTGAGGAGGGTTAATCATGGAAAAGGAAAAGGACAGAGAAAGAAGTCCTCGTAACGCAAAGAGACCTCGTAAAAAGGTTTGCTCATTCTGCGTAGATCGCGTTGAAGTTATCGACTATAAGGATGTTGCTAAGCTCAGAAAGTGCATGACAGACAGAGCTAAGATTCTTCCAAGACGTGTAACAGGTACATGTGCATTCCACCAGCGTGAACTCACAAAGGCAATCAAGAGATCAAGACACGTTGCATTACTTCCATACGTTAGCGAATAATAATTAAGCTATATATGATTTAAGCTGGTTCGAAAGAACCAGCTTATAAAAACACTATTAACTGTTATTTTTTAGTTAATATACAATTATCTGCACTTTATAAAAATAAAAGGATAATAAGGAAATATGAGTCTCGATTTAAAATCTGCAATTTTAGTTTAAGACAAATAAAACTCCGTGTGTCACAGGGACATACGGAGTTTTTCTTTTATACTATATAGAGAGAACGCAGAAAAAATACTGCATTTACTATAATATATTTATTTTTATTGTCTTGCACATCAGATGACTGTAAACGCATTTATTTAATGTGTTTACAATAGTTCCTTAATGTTATCAGAGAAGTGTGATACCGTGGTCAGCGCACTGCTTCATCATATCTTCAGGCCAGATTGAAGACTGAACTTCGCCGATATGAGCCTTTTCAAGAAGGAACATACAGAGTCTTGACTGACCGATACCGCCGCCGATTGTGAGAGGGAGAGTACCGTCTGCAATCATTTTGTGGTAATCGAACTTCATTCTGTCTTCAGCGCCGCATTCAGCGAGCTGCTTCTTAAGAGATTCTTCATCAACACGGATACCCATTGATGAAATTTCGAGAGCGTTGTCAAGAACTTCATCCCATACGAAGATGTCGCCGTTGAGTGACCAGTCATCGTAGTCAGGAGCTCTTCCGTCATGCTTTTCACCGCTTGCGAGCTTTCCGCCGATCTGCATGATAAATACAGTTTTGTGTTCCTTTGTAATAAGACGTTCACGTTCCTTTGAAGTCTTGTCAGGGTACATGCTTTCGAGTTCCTGAGTTGTGATGAAGAAAGGTGTATCGCAGATTTCTGCCCTGAGCTGAGGATAACGGAGACTTACCTTTCTTTTTGTATAAGCTACAGCCTTTACAATAGCCTTAACTGTTTCCTTAAGGAATTCAACGTTACGCTGTTCACGTGTGATAACCTTTTCCCAGTCCCACTGGTCAACAAAGATTGAATGAGTGTTGTCAGTGTCGTCATCACGTCTGATAGCGTTCATATCTGTGTAGATACCTTCACCCGGCTGATAGCCGTAACGGTAAAGGGCCATTCTCTTCCACTTTGCAAGTGACTGAACAACTTCTGCTTCTGTTCCGCCGATTTCCTTTATATCGAAGCCTACTTTTCTTTCAACGCCGTTAAGGTCATCGTTGATACCGCTTGCAGTTGTTACGATAAGCGGTGCAGATACACGGTCGAGTGTTGCTGCAAAAGAAAGAGCCTGCTGGAAAACATCCTTGATGTATTTGATTGCGTGCTGAGTTTCTCTGAGCGAGAGGGCTGCCTTGTATCCCTCAGGTAAATACAGTGATTTTGACATGGTATTCATTCCTTTCAACTATTACAGCAAACGTCAGAATAAATCTGACTTTTACTATATGTATTTTATTTATCGCGTTTAATATAACAACAAAGAGGATGTCCCCGCCTCTACAGGCGGCGGGGGATATTTTCGTTGTTTATCTTATATTGCCTACAGTTCTTGGATAGAGAGTTACGTCTCTGATGTTTGAAACGCCTGTTACATACATTATGAGACGTTCAAATCCGAGACCGAAGCCGCCGTGAGGTACTGAACCGAACTTTCTGAGATCGAGATAATCACTGTAAAGATCAAGGTTCATTCCTCTTTCGTTCATTGAAGCAACGAGCTTGTCGTAGTCTGCTTCTCTTTCGCTTCCGCCGATGATTTCGCCTACGCCGGGAACGAGAAGGTCAACAGCAGCAACAGTCTTACCGTCAGGGTTCTGCTTCATATAGAATGACTTGATTTCCTTTGGATAGTCTGTTACGAATACAGCCTTTTTAAATACCTTTTCCGCAATGTATCTTTCGTGTTCTGTCTGGAGGTCGCAGCCCCATGATACAGGATAAACGAAGTCTTCGCCTGATTCTTCAAGAAGCTTTATTGCTTCTGTGTATGTTACAACGCCGAAGTCATGTGAGATAAGGTCTTCGAGTCTGTCTATGATACCCTTTTCAAAGTGGTCATCAAAGAACTGCATTTCAGCCCTGCATGTATCAAGGAGTTCACGGATAACAGTTTTGAGCATGTCTTCAGCCATTTCGATTACGTCAGGGAGCTCTGCAAAAGCAACTTCAGGTTCAACGTGCCAGAATTCAGCAAGGTGCTTTGGAGTGTTGCTGTTTTCAGCACGGAAGCTTGGTCCGAATGTGTAAATCTTGCCGAGAGCCATGGCAGCCATTTCGCCTTCAAGCTGACCTGAAACGCTGAGGCCTGCCTTTCTGCCGAAGAAGTCATCTGCGCAGTATTCTTCTTCGTTTTTGTAATCCTGTGAGTAACCGATTGTTGTTACCTGGAACATTTCGCCTGCACCTTCACAGTCACTGCCTGTGATGAGCGGTGTGTTTATATATACATAGTTTCTGTTCTGGAAGTATCTGTGGATTGATTCAGCGAGTACTGAACGAACACGGAGAACAGCATTGAATGTATTTGTTCTTCCTCTGAGGTGAGGCATTGTTCTGAGAAATTCGAGAGTGTGTCTCTTCTTCTGGAGAGGATAGTCAAGAGGGCAGTCGCCGATTACCTCGATTGATGAAGCGTTGATTTCAACTGCATCCTGACGTGCTTCAACTACAGTGCCCTCAACCCTGATTGAGGCACCGAGTCTGAGTGCGTTTTCGTATTCGATGTCGTTTGCCTTGTCGATAACAATCTGGAGGTGCTTAAGTGAAGTACCGTCGTTAAGCTCGATAAATGCAACGTTTTTGGAATTTCTTGCTGTTCGTACCCATCCGCAGACCGTAACCTGCTGACCCTTGTACGCCGGGTTTGTTAATACTTCTTTGATGTCAGTATGTTTCATGTAATATGTCCTTTCTGAAAAAATGTCACTAAAAAAATAACTCCCGTCCTGTTCATAACAAACAGGACGGGAGAATAATCTTCCGTGGTGCCACCTGAATTACTGCATATACTGTATACAGTCACTCTGTCTGCTGTAACGTGCAGATCACGTTGCCCCTACTTGCTCGCCGTTGAGTTTTCAGTTTACTGCTCCCGGGTGTTATTCGCTCAGACTCTGGTATACGGTTTTCACTGTCCCGTACTCACTTTGACTGATCATCTGGGGTACTTCTCCCGATCAATGCATTTAAATCTATTCATATGATTTATTATATCACCATGCATAATGTATGTCAAGCATCCGGACCGAACTTAAGAAAAATAAGTAAATATTGCTTTTGACTTTATTTTATTAAGAAATCCGAATTTAAACTTAAAATCTATTGACGAAAAAAAACATTAATGCTATAATGAGTCACGAAATTGAATGAAAGCAATGACGCTGTTGTCCCTTTTTTGAAGGGGATAATAGCGTTTTTTTTATTTTTTTCGGCCGGATGGCCGTTCAGCTTAGTCTGGCATTACTATAAAGACATAAAAAATTCGGAGGACGATTGCAATGTTAAGAACACATACCTGTAATGAATTAAGACCGGAACATATTGATCAGAAGGTTTCCCTTACCGGCTGGGTTGAAACTGTCCGTGATCACGGCGGCGTACTATTTGTTGATCTTCGTGACCATTACGGTGTAACTCAGATTGTTTTATCAGATGACAGCATGCTTGCCGGTATTGCAAAGGAAACTGTTGTTCTTGTAAACGGTACAGTTACTATGCGTGACGAGGAAACAGTAAACCACAAGCTTGAAACAGGTCTTGTTGAGGTAAAGGCAGAAAAAATTGAGGTTCTCGGCCCGTGTCAGAGCGGACTCCCGTTTGAAATAGAAAGCTCAACACAGACAAGGGAAGAAGTAAGATTAAAGTACAGATATCTCGATCTCCGAAACCGCAGAATTCATAATAACATTGTGCTCCGTTCAAAAATATTAAGCTTCCTCCGCCGTCAGATGGAGGATATGGGATTCATGGAAATCCAGACTCCTATACTCACAGCATCATCACCTGAGGGTGCCCGTGACTATCTTGTTCCAAGCCGTAAGCACAAGGGAATGTTCTATGCTCTTCCGCAGGCTCCTCAGCAGTTCAAGCAGCTTCTTATGGCATCCGGATTTGACAGATACTTTCAGATAGCACCGTGCTTCCGTGATGAGGATGCAAGACAGGATCGTTCACCGGGTGAATTCTATCAGCTCGATTTTGAGATGTCATTTGCAACACAGGAAGATGTATTTGCAGTTGCTGAAAAAGTAGTGTATAATACATTTAGTGAATTCTCTGACAAGAAGATTTCAAAGCCGCCTTTTAAACGTATTCCTTTTGAAGAATCAATGCTTAAATACGGTACAGACAAGCCTGATCTGAGAAACCCTCTCATCATTCAGGATCTTACTTCATTCTTTGCAGACCGTGATTTTCTCGAAATCAACGGCAGAACAATTCCTTTCAAAAACAAGCCGGTACGTGCTATTGTTGCCAACTATCTCGTTAAGAAGGACGGCGACGGTGACGGAAAGAAGGCTTTTGAAAAGGCTATTGACGAATATTCAAGAAGCATCGGCATGAAGTTCGGTATCGGATACATTAACCTTGAAAACGGTGAATACAAGGGCCCTCTTGCCAAGTTCCTTACTGAAGAACAGAAGGCTGAGCTTACAGAGATTACAGGTATCAGAGAAGGCGAATCACTTTTCTTCATCAGTGATGCTCCTCAGATTGTAAACAGTCTTGCTGGTCAGATGAGAACATGGATAGGAAATGAACTCGGACTGATTAAGGATGATTCATTTGAATTCTGCTTTATCGTTGATTTCCCTATGTATGAAATCAATCCTGATACAAAGAAGATTGACTTTACACACAACCCGTTCTCAATGCCTCAGGGTGGTATGGATGCACTTCTTAACAAGGATCCTCTTGAGATTTATGCTTATCAGTATGATATTGTCTGCAACGGTGTTGAGCTTTCATCAGGTGCTGTAAGAAACCATAATCCTGATATTATGAGAAAGGCATTTGAGATTGCCGGATACGGTGAGGAAGAACTTAAGGCTAAGTTCGGTGCGCTCTACACAGCATTCTCATACGGCGCTCCTCCTCATGCAGGTATGGCACCTGGTGTTGACAGAATGATTATGCTTATCGCAGGAGAGGAAACAATCCGTGATGTAATAGCATTCCCTCTCAACGGTAACGCGCAGGATCTTATGATGGGTGCTCCGGGCGAAGTAACTGAACACCAGCTCAGAGAAGTTCACATTAAAGTAAGAGATTAATGCGAAGGTTTTGAGGGACGAAGCATTTGTTCCTTCAAAAAACAGTGATCTGAAAATTCAGAATATCTGCGAAGGGATTGAGGGACGAAGCATTTGTTCCTTAAAAAAAACAGTGAACTGAAAAAACTCAGATGACGTGCGAAGGGTTTAAGGGGCGACCGCAAAGCCCCTTCATAAATGAAAGGAAAGACCTGAAGATATATGACAATAACAAAAGAAATCGTAGAGTACGCGGCTGCTCTCAGCCGCCTTAAACTTGATGACGCTGAAACCGAAGACATGCAGAAGCAGATGAGCGCCATTGTTGACTATATGGACGTGCTCAATAAACTTGATACTGAAAACGTTGAACCGCTTTCACATGTTTTCAGCATAAGCAACGTAATGCGTGAGGATGAGGTGGTTCCTTCATACGACCGTGAAGCACTGCTGGACAACGCGCCTGAACGCAATGAAGAATGCTTCGTTGTACCTAAGACTGTAGAATAAGGAGGGCTTACCGGTGAACATATCAGAAATGACAGCCCTTGAAATTGGTGCAGCCATAAAGGAAGGAAAGCTAACTGCCACTGAAGCAGCGGAACAGGTGCTTGATGCTGCTGAAAAGGGTAATGACAAGGTAAACGCATATATCACAATCTGCCGTGAGCAGGCGCTTAAGCGTGCTGCGGAGGTGCAGAAAAAAATAGAATCAGGGGAACTCACATCTCCTCTCGCAGGTGTCCCTTTTTCAGTTAAGGACAACATCTGCACAAAGGGTATAAAAACATCATGTGCGTCAAAAATCCTCGGTGATTTTGCTCCTGTTTACAATGCAACTGTTATACAGAAGCTGGAGGATGCAGGCGCAGTTATAATAGGCAAGCTCAACATGGATGAGTTTGCAATGGGAAGTACATCCGAAACATCATACTACGGAGCTGTAAAGAACCCGTGGGACCTTAACAGAGTTCCCGGCGGTTCATCAGGAGGCTCCGCGGCAGCTGTTGCCGGAAATATGGCTGCTGTTACCCTTGGCTCTGACACAGGCGGATCAATCAGACAGCCTGCATCATACTGCGGTGTAACAGGCTTCAAGCCTACTTACGGAACTGTATCACGATACGGACTTATTGCCTATGCTTCATCACTTGACCAGATCGGACCTGTTGCACGTGATGCTGCTGACTGTGCTGCCGTAATGGATATTATAAGCGGAAAAGACAGTATGGACGGTACTTCACTTGAAATGGATTATCCTTCATACCTTGCATCACTTACAGGTGATATAAAGGGCATGAAGATTGGGATGCCTAAGGAATGCTACAGCAATTCAGGACTTAACGCTGAGGTTGCCGGGAAGACAAAGGCAGCCGCAAAGGTTCTTGAAGAAGCAGGTGCGGTTGTTGAGGAAATTTCACTTCCGTTCCTTGATTATGTAATCCCTGCCTACTACATTATTGCCGCAGCTGAGGCAAGCTCGAATCTTTCCAGATTTGACGGCGTAAAGTACGGATTCCGTTCGGAAAACTACAGCGGACTTAATGACCTTTACTGTGCATCCAGAAGCGAAGGATTCGGAAAGGAAGTAAAGAAGCGTATTCTTCTCGGAACTTTCGTTCTTTCCAGCGGATACTATGATGCGTACTACCGCAAGGCGCTTAAGGTAAAGTCAGTTATCAAGAAGCAGTTTGATGAAATATTCTCAGGCTATGACCTTATTCTCTGTCCTGTTGCTCCGACAACGGCTCCTGAGATAGGGAAGAGTCTTTCAGATCCTATGGCTATGTACCTTTCAGATATATTTACTGTTTCTGTAAATATTGCCGGTCTCCCTGGTATTTCAGTACCGTGCGGAAAAGACAGCAGCGGAATGCCGGTCGGCGTTCAGCTTATCGGACCTGCACTTGGTGATGTAAATGTTCTTAATGCTGCATTTGCATATCAGCAGAGAACAGATTATCACAAGCAGTTTACGGAGGTGCAGTAATATGAAGTGGGAAGTTGTAATGGGTCTTGAAGTTCATGTTGAGCTTGCTACAAAGACAAAGATTTTCTGTTCATGTACAACAGAATTCGGCGGTGAACCTAACACTCACTGCTGCCCTGTATGTACAGGTATGCCGGGCACACTGCCTGTATTCAACAGACAGGTTCTTGAATATGCGGTAAGAGCAGGGCTTGCACTTAACTGTGATATCACAAGATACAATAAATTTGACCGTAAGAACTATTTCTATCCTGACCTTCCGAAGGCTTATCAGATTTCACAGCTCTATCTGCCTTTTGCTCAGAACGGACATGTTGATTTAAAGCTTAAGTCAGGAAAGACTTCACAGATTCGTATTCACGAAATTCACATGGAAGAGGATGCGGGCAAGCTGGTTCATTCAGCGTATGATGATTCCACATACCTTGACTATAACAGATGCGGAATTCCGCTTATAGAAATTGTTTCAGAGCCTGATTTCAGGGAGGCAGAGGAAGTAACTGCCTATCTGAGCAAGCTTAAGTCCGTGTTTGAGTACCTTGGTATTTCAGACTGCAGAATGGAAGAAGGCTCTATGCGTGCCGACGTAAACCTTTCAGTTCGTCCTGAGGGAAGCACTGAATTCGGAACACGTACTGAAATGAAAAACATCAATTCACTCAGAGCTATTGAACGTGCCATTGCGTATGAATCAAAGCGTCAGATTGAGCTTATAGAAGACGGCGGAAAGGTAGTTCAGGAGACAAGACGCTGGGACGACGCAAAGGGTGAGTCGTATGCAATGCGTTCCAAGGAAAATGCACAGGACTACAGATATTTCCCTGAGCCGGATATTCCTCCGCTCAGCATCAGCGAGGAGGAGATTCAGCATTATATTGATATCACTCCTGAATTTGCGGATGCAAAGGCTGAGAGATTTATGAAGGATTTCGGACTTTCAGAAGAGGATGCTGATATCATCGCGGCTTCAAAGAATCTTGCATATATTTTTGAGGAAACAGTAAAGCTCTGTGATTCTCCTTCAGAGGTAAGATTCTGGATTATGAGTCAGGTTCTTTATTATGCAAATGAAAAGAATCTTGACCTTGAGAAGCTGAGCATTTCTCCTGAGAAATTCGCTGAATTTGTAAAATTCATTACAGGCGGAAAGGTTACAAGACAGGCCGGAAAGCAGGTATTTGAACAGCTGATGTTCGGCGGCACTGACTTTGATGTTGCTGCGTATATTAAGGAGAATGAGCTTGAGGCGGTTGAGGATACAGGACTTATTGATTCGACTGTAAAGGCTGTTATCGATGCAAATCCGAAGGCTGTTGAGCAGTATAAGGGCGGCGGAACAAAGATAATGGGATTCTTTGTAGGTCAGGTTATGAAGCAGCTTAAGGGTAAGGCTGATCCTGCAGCAGTAAACAAGGCTGTTCTGGATGCGCTTGAAAAACTGTAATGACAATACAGTGAACGCAGCTTGTTAATGCGTTTACAATAAATAACTGAAAGCACTGATTTTATCAGTGC
>DCGK01000083.1:15940-16942 GCA_002315235.1 Ruminococcus sp. UBA1780 | reverse complement strand
TGAAATTCACAAAAATGCACGGTATAGGCAATGATTATATTTACATAAACTGTTTTGAGGAGAAGGTTGAAAATCCTGAGCATGTTTCGGTTGTTCTCAGTGATGTCAGAAAGGGAATCGGTTCGGACGGACTGGTTCTTATCATGCCTTCAGACAAGGCGGATTTCCGTATGAGAATTTTCAATGCAGACGGTTCTGAAGCAATGATGTGCGGAAACGCAACACGCTGCATTGGAAAGTATGTTTATGAAAAGGGTCTTACAGACAAAACTGAAATAACACTTGAGACAAACTCCGGAATCAAATATCTTACTCTGTTTCCGGATTCTGAGAACAGGATTGAAAGCATCAGGGTTGACATGAACAGTGCGGTTCTTGTGCCGAAGGATATTCCTGTAAACAGTGAGCTTGACAGGTTTGTAAGTGTCCCTGTTGACGTTAACGGTACGGAATACAAAATCACATGTGTATCAATGGGTAATCCACATGCGGTTATATTTACTGAAGATATTGATAATCTGGACCTTGAGAAAAACGGCCCTTATTTTGAAAACCACAGTCTGTTTCCGGCACGTATCAATACGGAATTTATTGAGGTTACTGACGATAAAACACTGCGAATGAGAGTATGGGAACGCGGCAGCGGTGAAACTCATGCCTGCGGAACAGGTGCGTGTGCATCAGTTGTTGCAGCTGTTCTTAACGGATACTGCAGACACGATGAGGAGGTGCTTGTTCACCTTCGCGGTGGAGACCTGAAGATTGAATACAGGTCGGACGGAAGGGTGTTTATGACAGGTCCTGCGGAATTTGTATGTGACGGAGAGACGCTTATTTCCGGAATTGGTTAAGGAAAGCTGCATACAAATCATTATTTGCGCTTTCTGACAGAAAGCACTGACAGGTTTTGGTCTGAATGATACAGTTGATTTCTGCACACTCCCTATAACAACACAGAGGATAGACCCTGCCTCTATAGGCGGGGGATATCCTCTGTGTTGT
>DCGK01000083.1:11885-15854 GCA_002315235.1 Ruminococcus sp. UBA1780 | reverse complement strand
GTTTATTATTTTCTCGTCATAAAAACCATATAAATCAGAAATTTTTATATTAACAGGTCTGACTTCAAGAATATTCCCGTATACTGATTCAAAAAATTTACACTGTCTGCTGAATGATTTGGAAAACGGTTTTGCTTTAACGTTTCTCATGCATATTCCAGTGGGAGTAGCCATGGGATAATCGTCTGATAAATCAGACAGCAAGGCTGCGCCGCAGTCAAAAAGAGGAGCAAAATAAAATTTTTCTCTGTCATAAATGAAAATAATATTATGATAATGTCTGTCCTCATTAAGTACCAGCCAGTCAAATCTGAACAGTGCAGAAAAATACTCGCCGGCTTTTTCAAGGCCGCGGATACCGGAAAGCTTTTGCGTAACGAATTCAGCTTTTTCTTCTGCAGAAATACCGCTGTCGAAAAAAACAGCCGGATCTGTATTAAAAACACTTTTCATAAGTCTTCCAAGTGTTATTTCATTAACTCCGGTGGTGATAAAAGAATCAGAGCAGCATCCGGTCATTTTTTTGTCGCGTTTCGTATCATGAATTATACAAGGCTGATATTCAACATAACCAAAAGGAAAATCAAGGGCGGCTGCAAGCCTTGAACAGACGGTTTCTGAAAGACCCTCATAGCCAAGGTCATCTGCCTTTATCCATTTTCCTTCAGTATACCACTTTTTCTGATTTCCTTTACTTGAAGTCTGACTGAAAACAGCATCTGAATCATTTACTTTAATCACGGAATTTAACATCTTCATACACCGTCCTGTCATCATCTCCGAATTTAAGCCAGCAGTAGTCTTCGTTCTGAATTCCGTGAGTTTTTCGAACTATTGCCATAGGATCATAACACTGAATATCAAGCAGTTTCAGAAGTTCCCTGCAGTTAACTCTGTCACGCGGGAAACACCGGCTTTCAAGAAAATATTCAAAATCAGAAATATCAGGAGAAGTGTTTATACCAAACGGAAGAAGAACCGGATCATCTATATAATTTTCAACTTCTACCTTGTTAAGGGAATAATCATAGTCTATTTTTGAAATGAGTTCTTCCTGGTACATTACATAAATTGTTTTCATCTGACACACCTTTTTGCTTTCATTAAAAATAATCTGAACACGGCTGCTGTGCTGATATAATTGTATCATAAATACAGACTTAATTCAATAATTATAACAACACAGAGCTTTGAAGATGCTGGTAAAATACACCTGAAAGTTCTTGCGTTTCTGCTGTAATCTATGGATAGGATTATGAAATAAAATATGTTATGATAAAGCGTGACCAACAGAAAAAGCGGCTTACCGGTTAAACCGGCAGGCCGCTTTTTCTGCATTAATATATCATTCAAAATCTACTGAATAAATATCATCACTGGCAGCAGAGAATCTTCGCCCAAAAGTTTTTATGGTTGATGATTCATATTCACTCATTACAGCATCATACTCATCAGTAGTTACTTCTACATCATTTATATATACTTTATCTTTTGCCTGTGATCTGGTATCCATATGTGACAGAACAACCTGAGCCTCTCCGTTTACAATTTCAAATATTTTACCGGCATATCCGGATTCTCCGCAATAGCTTGAATGAATTACATTTTTATCCACACAAACAGTTACTACTCCGGATGTACCAAAATTTCCGAGCAGAGAAAGGGTGCTGTCATAAATTGTATATACATCAGCACCGGCCAATCTGTAATCAGCAGCGGAAATAAATAGTTCCGGTACACCATCTTTATTTATATCACAAAGGTCATAGCAGACGACATCACCATACTGATTATATTTTGATTTAATTTCGCTGTCATAGATTTCTTTCCAGTCAACTGTATTCTCTTCATATTCTTCTTCAGTTATTTCTGTTGTTTCAGAAACGGATTCAGTTTCTGACTCTGTTATTGTTTGTATAACTGTTGTTTCTGTTTGTATCTCTGTAGTAACAGCAGCTTCGGTAACAGCAGAAGTATCGGATTCAGATGTTTCAACCTGAATTGTACTTTCCTGTGATACTTCAGTATTATCTGAACATGATGTTATACCCAGAGAAAAACATGCTGCCATACATAAAGTAAGAATGTTTCTTTTTTCCATATTATTACTCCGTTCTGATTACTGATCAGTGTGTTCCGACAAGCCACTGAACGAGGCAAAGTAAATCGCTGGAGTTTACAACACCATCCTGATTTACATCATATGAACTGTGATTTTTTTCAGGAACTATGCTGACATCTGAAGGACCGTTTGAAATGTACTTGGCATTAAGAGTCTGATTAGCCCATTCTGAAGCAGGGGTATTGTCATAACCTTCAACGGTTCTGATTTTTGTATCTGTGTTTTTGCCGATTTCTCCAAGTGTCTGCGGAAGTGAAACGTAGGTCGGATTCATTGTATTTGTGAATGCGCCTTCCTCAATTGAAGCAACTCCTTCAGGAACATCATAGGTTGTTGTTGCAAAAGCTGCAGGAACTTTGATAAGTTTTGTCATATCCTTGTTATAGAGAACGCCATCTGCATCGGATGAATACAGTGCGTTATCAGCGGAGACGCTGAATTCCTTCGTTTTGCTGTTAATAAGAAAATCATCAGAAATATATTTGGTATAGTCAGGAATTGTAAGCTCACTGAAGCTTACATTTTTAAATGCGTTTTCACCGATTGCCGATTCTACCAGAGAAGACGGGAGTGTAAGACTGGTCAGTAATACAGCTTCTTCATGATAAAATGCTTCGTCTCCGATATTTTTAACATTTTTACCGAGGTTAAGTGAAGAAGGAAGGTTTGCGTTTTTGAATGCCCCTGCACGAATGGATTTTGTGGCGTCCGGTATGTTTATTTCGATAAGAGAATTTGCAGGAGGACATAAAATCAGTTCTGACTGGTCTTTGGTGTAAAAAATACCGTCAACACTTGAATATTTTGTGTTTCCTTCAGAAACTTCGACAGCTTTAAGGTTACTCCAGTCCGTGTTTTCGACAAAAGCAGCGTTTACAGCATATGAAGGGATATTTATCTGGTTGATTATTGGCTTCCGATTGCCAAAGATAGATAAATTATAGTTGTTACTGTCTGCAGAAAGAGTTAAATCAAAATATGTTGAATTATTCCAGTAATTATAAAAAGCCTCTTCCTGAATTGTAAGTACATTTTTTCCGAGAATGATTTCCTTTAACAGCTCTCCGTATTCAAACTTACATTTAATTTCAGTTACCGGGTATCCGTTAATTTCATCCGGAATGGTAATGGAGGTTGTGCAATACGAATTACCTGAATATCCGTCTTCATACTTTATAAAAGAGTCGTTTTCAGTATATTTATAATTAACCCCGGTAATAGCAGCAGTATTGTTATATACTTCGTATTTAAGACCTCTGAATTCGCCGGATTTCTGGGGTACTGTTTCTTCAGCAGATACTGAATCTCTGCTGACCTGAAAAGCTGACGGCAGAACTGAACCGCCTGCGACTGTAAGTGCGAGAGCAAGAATAAGAGCTGTTTTCTTTTTTGTAATATTCATTATAAGTTCCTCCGTATTATATTAATAGTTGTTTATGGCATCAATAATTTCCGCAGCTGAAAGTCTGGTGTTCGGTTCGTCAGACTGTGAGTCATCAACGTATTCTGAGCGGAAACTGTAGTATTCCTCTTTTGAAACAATATTATTGTCTATGTAGTATACTTCCTCTTCTTTCCCGTCAGGATATTCTTTTGTACCCATAATGTGAGCTATGAAATTAAATTTACCGTTGTCATAGCTGACAAGCTCAAGATTTTCAATCAGCCCCAGACCTGAAAAACCTATGCATCCCGTTGATGAATAAAAATGAGGGCTTCCGTGTATCGTATATGACACCAGCTTGCCGTTATATACAGAGTACAGCCTGTTGTACTTTGTGTCAGAACACATCGAGCGTACTGTATGAATCAGTTCCGGTATGCCATCGGAATTCATGTCCGTTAAA
>DCGK01000083.1:10144-11861 GCA_002315235.1 Ruminococcus sp. UBA1780 | reverse complement strand
TTAAATAATAATAAGCATACTGCTTGTCGGCATCGGCGTTTGCATTTTCTGTCAGACTGACAATTTCTGTATATTTGTCTTTCCATGAAGAAACGCTTCTGTCATAATACATATCTGTTTTTGGAATGTATACCTCCACCGCATTACTTCTGTATCCGCCTTCAGGTTTATAGATTACCTTGTACATACCGTTTTCGGAGCCGGTTATTTCGAGAATTGTATGGCTCATTTCATGCATATAACGTTCTGTACCACTGGAATCCGTGTACATAGGGACATCTGCTTTATCAGAAGATATATAACCGTAAATATGATCAAATGTGTCCCCGGAAAAATCGTCCTGATTTTCAACTGAGTTTTCATTAACAGGATAAACAACTGTATCAGATGAACTGCCATCGGATTCAGGAAGAGATTCAAGTTTACTGATGAATTCTTCGTATGTGTATTTATCAAGATCTGAAGTTCCGCGGTGTTCATTATACTGCTTTTCATATTCGGACTTCGATACAAAACAATCATCTACCATTGATACTGAAATTTCCCCGTCAGCATTATTTCTGAAAGTATTAGATGTAAAGAAGAAGGATTTTTCAGATGAATTGCCATCTGAATATCTGACTGCAGTATTTCTCTGACCGCGTGCATATATATCTGACCAGATTTCATTTGTGCTGTCGTTAAATCCTGATGTCTGAATTTCGCCGTATCTTTTCTTATCAATGTAAAGTACTTTTTCATCTGCAGAAAAGATCTGATAACAATGTAAATTGTTCGCAGTTGGAGCTGAAACAGAGTACAGCAATTCCGGAATATTGTCATTGTCAAGGTCCTTAAGATAAAAATTTACAAATCCATAGTCGGCATATTTTTTTATTACATCGTCTGCGATTTTTCTGTAACGTTCTTTCCATGTTCCGGAGTATTCACTGACCTTAATATATTCAGCAGAAACATATGCATCACTGAAATCGTATTCAATCCGATACCATCCGTCCTCTTCACCGAGAATGTATACCATGCTTCCTTTTTCAAGTGTACCTAAAATACTGCTGTCTGATGATGGCTTGTTTCTGACGTTCAGCGGGTCGCTT
Organism: Ruminococcus sp. UBA1780; assembly: GCA_002315235.1. Taxonomy (GTDB): domain Bacteria; phylum Bacillota; class Clostridia; order Oscillospirales; family Ruminococcaceae; genus HUN007. The sequence goes on along the minus strand of DCGK01000083.1, from coordinate 10,767 downwards.
TCTGTTTCAACAGTTCCGAATATGCAGGCGACACTGCCTGATTCAGGAGGGATAAATTCTTCTGTGGATGTTGTAATAACAGTTGTTGTATCAGCAGCTTCTGTACTGCATTCCGTAATACTTGTTACAGGAGATACTGTTGCCTCGTTTTCTGCTGTTTTTTCTCCATTTTTATTTTCTGGTGAGCCAAAATAAAGAAAAGAAGCTGCAGCTGCTCCGACAGCAACTATAGAAATTATTGCAGCTGTTATTTTTTTGTTTTTTGATTTTTCTTCCATAAATATGCTTGTATTCCTTTAAAGCTTTAATAGACTGAATTCACAGATGTGAATTTTATTTAAATTTTATCATACATAAGATTTTGATTCAATTCGCATCTTTTATATCAATTTATAGTTTTTTTTTTTTTTTTTTTTTTTTGTACAATTAGTACAAAAAACAGAGTGACGACAACATTTCTTTTTTCAGAGAATTACATATTAAAAAAATTCAGCGAATCGTAGTTGCATAATCACGCAGCTTTGATTCGCTGTTTTAATTTGATTCCGGGTGTTTTTCAGTTCATGTCTGCGCTGAAAAACATTATATAATAAACCGGGATATAACAACACAGAGGATAGACC
>DCGK01000083.1:0-10059 GCA_002315235.1 Ruminococcus sp. UBA1780 | reverse complement strand
TGTTAAAAGCAGAGCTTTGAAGTGATTTTACCTTTCTGAATTACGTTTCTCTCATTTGAAACTACAAATGCTTTTTTTACAGTCCTGTTTATGACAGTAGTCGCTTTCAGCGACTACCATGGTAGCCGAAGCCTCTGCGAGTCTCCGGCTGCTATCTTAAACATCAGCGCCTCCGGCGCAAGAGAAAGTTTCATTATCAGGGACTTCTGATAATGTCGCAATTGAACCGGGTGTGAAAGATGCGGAAAAGATAGAACTTGTTATTACTCTTGCTGAAAGAAAGTATGAACATGTTCTGAACAATACGAATATTTTTTCATCGGATGAGCGTGGTCTTCTTTATTCACGTCTTAGTCTGGAAAGTAATATGTATCAGAACAGAAGTCTTGCCGTTGATACTGCTGATGAAGATTCAAGAATTGCAGCAGTTTATTACTACGATCCGGAAACAGATACTGAATATCTTTTATGGGAAAAGGAATAAAAAAACAACGGGACTGTTAAAAAAATCTCTCATATAACGAAAACAGCACATCGGAGTTACGCGGATACGTATCTCTGATGTGCTGGTTTTATTTTCATGCGGTTTCCTGACAGCCCGTTTTTATAAACTTATTATGAAGTCAAATTGAATTATTTCACAGGTCCGAGCACGGTAATAACCTTTGATACAAACTGTTTCATGGAAGCAAGGTCAGTAAGACCAACTTCACCGTCTGCATCAATATCACATCTTTTTATTTCTTCTTCAGTAAATGATTTTTTGTCAAGGATTCGGAGTGATGTTACTGAAATGTCAGTAATATCAACTCTGCCGTCCTGGTTTACATCGCCGTAAACGACGGTATCATTTTCTGCAGGTGCTGAAGGCTGTCCTGACGGCTTTGCGGATGCTTCAGGCTTCTGTGTTTCAGAAACGGAAGGCTCTGATGAAGGCTTTGATGAAGCGGATGGTTTTGCAGTTGGTGCAGTTACCGGAGCACCTCCGTAGTATTCGGAAACTGAGATGCCGTTGCCGCCCTGTCCCATTGGTCGCTTGTGGTCGAGACTGATGAACTTTCCGTTTTCATCCTGCCAGAGAGCAGGCTTTACAAGCTCATACTTGTCGACATCCCATTCCTGGAAGTCGCCTGTAAGAAGTCCGCCTGTGTCACCTGAGTTTTCGTTGAAGCACCAGAATGTATGGCTGATGTGCTTTTCAATCATATAGTCGCGGAGAAGAGTCATCCACTTTGTGTTGTCACCTGTAGGGTCATGCTCCTCGTCTATAAATCCGCCCCATTCGCCGATGAGGAGAGGAGAGATGTTTTCCTCATAGAGATACGCCCATGAATCATACCAGTAATCCTTCATGAGTGTTTCCCTTGTGAAGTCCTTCTTGAACCATTCCTGTTCCCATACCAGCGGGCCGTAGTCATGAGGGGAATATACAAGCTGACTCTGGTGCTCGCCGAGGTCTACCGGAAATTCTCTTGCTCCGCGGAAGTTACCTCCCCACCATGCACCGTGGAAAGGCGGATTGTCGTAGTTTGCATAGTCAACAGCAGGTGAGTTCCAGTCGTGTCCCTCTTCAAACTTAGGATAAACCTCGTTGCCTTCAACCATTACAAGAAGGTTAGGGTTAGCACCGAGAACTGCTGCAGCACCGCGCTCGGCAGCATATCTCCAGTTGTTGTCTGCTTTTGAACCGTCCCATATAGCCATGCCCTGTCCGTCGTTCTTTCCGTGAGGTTCGTTCTTAAGGTCGATGGCGATAAGCGTATCATCATCCTTATAATAGTCGGCAAGCCATTCAAGAGCTTCGAGCCAGTCATCATAGCTGTAGTTGCTGTCATACCAGAGCGGATACTGATGTCCGTTTGACGCAGTTGTTGCACTGTGGATGTCAATCATAATCTTGATGCCGTTTTCCTTGCACCATTCAACAGCCTGATTCCAGATGTCAAAGCTGTATTTAGGCGTTCCGCCCTGTTCTCCTTCAATTGTGAGTTCAGGGTTTTTCCATACATTAATCTTAACCATGTACGGATCCTTTGCCTGCTCCTTCCACTGAAGAAGAATCTGGGTTGACATAGGGACACGCATAAGGTTGAATCCGTGGTCAGCCATTTCGTTAAGCATTTCATGCATGTTTCTTGACCATACACCGTCGAAGCACTGTGTTGTTACGTTGTATCCGAACCAGTTACAGCCGGTGAGCCAGACTTCGTTTCCGTCCATGTCACAGATTTTGTTGCCTTCAGTGTGAAGCCAGTCATCGTGGCAGTCGTCAGCTGCCTGAACCCTGCTTAATGACGAATGATTTTCTTTTGTGACAGCTCCTGAACCTGCGGATACTGTCAGTGCCACTGCAGCGCAGAGTGCTGCAGTCCGTCTGAATTTTTTCATGTTTTTTCCTCCTTAGGGAAACGCTCTTTAAAAATTTTTATTCGAACCTGTAATTTGTAAAAAGAATACAAATTTATCCTTACTTATCTTATAGTATTTTGGCTTAAAAGTCAACAGTTCGGAGAAATGGCATTGATAAATTAAGTTTTTGCAGGATTTAAATGATAAATATGCAAAATTGAAATTAGTAAAATGTTTTATCGATATTGACAAATACTGAAAAATACCCTATAATATCTTTATAAAGCAAGAAAAAGCGAAGATGAGACAATACACGTGTAATCAGAGATGTATTTTTGGTTTTGCATAAACCGATGCTTTGTCCTGCAAAAAAAATAACAGTTAGGGTGAAGATATATGAATTATTCAATGATGGAAATGACAGACGAACTCAATGCTGAGTTTGATGACCTTGTAAAGTTCTGCATGATTTCAGGTGAGTTTGATCCTGAATTCTACAATACATACGATGTTAAGCGCGGGCTTCGCGACAGGGACGGAAAGGGCGTTCTTACCGGCCTTACAGAAATCAGTGATGTATGTGCTTATGACAGCGTAAACGGCGAGAAGGTTCCTGCTGACGGAAGACTTTACTATCAGGGATACAATGTCCGTGATCTTCTTAACAATTCCGAAAACAAGAGATTCCTTTTTGAAGAGACAACTTATCTTCTTATTTTCGGTGAGCTTCCTGCACCTAAGCAGTTTGAAAGCTTCCTCGGTATTCTAAGCAGCCTTGAGGAGCTTACAGGCCAGTTTGTACGTGACGTAATTCTCAAGGCGCCTCCTGCAAATATCATGAATGCTCTTCAGAGAAGTATTATTACCCTTTACTCATATGACACAAATCCTGATTCAACAGAGGTTTCAAACGTACTCAGACAGTCACTTCAGCTTATCTGCAAAATGCCTCTTATCGCGGTTTATGCCTATTATGCTTATCAGCACATAGAGCTTGGAAAGAGCCTGCATATACGTACTCCAAAGAAGAGATACTCAATTGCTGAAAATATTCTCTACATGCTCCGCAAGGACGGAAAGTTTACTGAGCTTGAGGCACATGTACTCGATACTGCACTTGTTCTTCATGCTGAACACGGCGGCGGAAACAACTCCACCTTTACAAACCATGTTGTTACTTCTTCCGGCACTGACACATATTCAGCTATATGTGCATCGGTTTCTTCACTTAAGGGACCTCGCCACGGCGGTGCAAATATAAAGGTTTCCGAGATGTTTGACGACCTCAGAAAAAATGTAAAGAATACTGAAGACGATGAACAGATTCGTGAGTATCTCATGGGTATTCTTAACAGGGAAAAATTTGACGGTTCGGGTCTTATCTACGGACTTGGCCATGCCGTGTATACTGTTTCAGACCCGAGAGAGGTTATTCTTAAGGAGCTTGCTGAGAAGCTTGCTGCAGAGAAGGGCCTGACAAAGGATTTTGAAATGTATGACCGTGTTGAGAGAATAGGCAGGGAATGTATTGCACAGAAGCGTAAGCTCTTTAAGCCTGTATGTGCAAATGTCGATTTTTACAGCGGATTTGTCTACACCATGCTCGGCATTCCTCGTGAGCTGTTTACACCTGTATTTGCAATTGCAAGAATAGCAGGCTGGAGTTCACACAGACTTGAGGAACTCGTTAACAAGGGTAAGATTATCCGACCGGCTTACCGTTTCGTCGGCATCCACAAGGAATACTCTGATATTGATTCAAGAGGTTAAAAACAAAATAATAAATTGCGTTTACTAAAAAAAGGCATCCGGAATAAAAAAACCGGATGCCTTTTTTTATCAGAAATTACTGTCTGAACGCAGGGATAAGAATAAAGTAAATCATACAGAACACAATAAGAAGACATACAACAGTAGCTGTTATAATTCCTGTTATACATCCTGCCTGAAGTCCTGCTGCTGTACCGGCGGCTTTCTTAGCTGCGGTATGATTACGGTCCTGATTCTGATGCTCTTCCCATGCCTTTTTTATTTCTTCGTCTGTAAATTTGTTTCCGCAGTATGCACAGGTTTCTTTTCCTTCATACTGCGCTCCGCATTTGCTGCAGTTAATAGCCATTTTTCAAATCCTCCTGAAAATTCAGTGAACACAAAAAAATATGAAATTTTTTATGTATCTCATCAATATATAATAAAATATTTTATCGGTAATGTCAAGGATTATGCCGGAGCCGCGTTGACTGTTTTTTATAACTGTACTGGATGTGGTGAGTTTGATTTAATCAGGGACAACAAAACGAGCTGCGAAACGGCGAGGACAAGGGTAACTGTAAAGTCTGCGGCGCGTTTTACCAACGTAAATATCACTTTATAAAATGAAGATAATCAAAGAAGTAACTTTGGATAATAAAGTTCGCAGGTCAAAATGTTGACTGCTCTGATATTTCTGATATAATAAACTTAAGGAAGCACATATTATGATGTGCACTGTATTTTAATGTGTGACAACAAAGACGTTAGGCGCCTGATTATTCAGGCTTACCTGACGTTTTTTTTTGTACTGTATAAAACGGAGGAATGATTTATGCATCTTACTGTAAGAGAACAGGAAAGGCTTATGACGCATTATGCAGGTGAGCTTGCAAAGCAGAGGAAACAGAGAGGACTTAAACTTAACTATCCGGAAACCATTGCATATATTACTTCAGAGCTTCTGGAGCTTGCACGTGACGGACTGACCGTTACTGAACTTATGAGCAGGGGAAGAACCCTTCTGACTCATGAGGATGTTATGGAAGGTATTCCGGAAATGATTCATGAAATACAGCTGGAAGCAACCTTTCCGGACGGAACAAAGCTTGTGACTGTTCATGAACCGATTATTCCGTCGGGCAGGCTTACACCGGGCGAGTACCTGATAGATGATGGTGAAATAGTTATTAACGAAGGCAGAGAGACGACTGAAATATCCGTTACCAACACTGCAGACCGTCCGGTTCAGGTGGGTTCGCATTTTCACTTTTTTGAGGCGAACAGGCTTCTTGATTTTGACAGAAAAACTGCATTCGGAAAGAGACTTGATATTCCGGCAGGCACAGCAGTAAGATTTGAACCGGGTGAAACAAGAAAGGTTAATCTGATTGACATCGGAGGCAACCGGAGTGGATACGGACTGAATAATCTGACTCAGGGGTCATTTGACGATGAGTCTGTAAGAGAAAAAGCATTTGCAAAAGCTGCAGAGCTTGGCTTTAAGGGAGTGTGATAAAGATGTTTAGTATGTCAAAAAAACAGTATGCTGATATGTTCGGTCCGACTACAGGGGACCGTGTAAGACTTGCGGATACATCGCTCGTAATAGAGGTTGAAAAAGACTATACGGTTTACGGTGACGAGGCAAAATTCGGCGGCGGAAAATCACTTCGCGACGGCATGGGACAGTCCTGTTCAGTACCTGACAGTGAATGCCCTGATACGGTAATCACAAGTGCTCTTGTAGTGGACAGTACAGGTATATACAAGGCTGATATCGGTATTAAGGACGGAAAAATCTGCGGCATAGGAAAGGCAGGAAATCCTGATATTATGGACGGGGTAACACCGTCACTGGTGTTTGGTGCAGGAACCGAGGCAATAGCCGGCGAGGGACTGATTCTTACTGCAGGCGGTATAGACACACATATTCATTTTATAAGTCCGACGCAGATTGATACAGCCCTTTACTCAGGTGTTACAACAATGATCGGCGGCGGTACAGGACCTGCAGACGGAACCAATGCAACAACATGTACACCTGGCCGTTTCAATATTGAAAAAATGCTTGAAGCAGCGGAGCAGTATCCGGTTAATCTCGGTTTTCTCGGTAAAGGAAACAGTGCAGATTACGATACTCTCGCAGAACAGATCGAAGCAGGTGCATGCGGACTCAAGATTCATGAGGACTGGGGTTCAACTCCGGCAGTTATTGACCAGGCACTTAATGCTGCTGAAAAATATGATGTTCAGGTTTCGATACATACTGACACTCTCAACGAGGGCGGATTTGTTGAGGATACGCTGAACGCAATAGGCGGAAGAGTAATACACACATATCACACTGAAGGCGCCGGCGGCGGACATGCCCCTGATATTATTAAGGCGGCAGCATTTGAAAATATTCTGCCTTCGTCTACAAATCCGACTATGCCGTTTACTGTAAATACCATAGATGAGCACCTTGACATGCTTATGGTATGTCATCATCTCGACAGCAAGGTTCCTGAGGATGTTGCATTTGCAGATTCAAGAATCAGACCTGAGACTATTGCTGCCGAAGATGTACTTCATGACATGGGTGTTTTCAGTATGATGAGCTCTGATTCACAGGCAATGGGAAGAGTAGGAGAGGTTATAACAAGAACCTGGCAGACTGCTTCAAAGATGAAGGACCAGAGAGGAATTCTTCCTGAGGACTGTGAAAGAAATGATAACTACCGCGTAAAGCGTTACGTTTCAAAGTACACAATCAATCCAGCGGTAACTCACGGTATTTCAGATTATGTAGGCTCGGTTGAAGTCGGAAAGATGGCTGACCTGGTTCTCTGGAAGCCAGCGATGTTCGGAGTAAAGCCGGAGATGATTATCAAGGGCGGATTTATCTGTGCATCAAAAATGGGTGATGCAAATGCATCAATTCCGACACCGCAGCCTGTGGTTTACACTAAGATGTTCGGAGCAGACGGGCTGGCAGTAAAGAGATGCTGTGCAACATTTACATCACGTTCGGCAGCTGAAGGCGGAATAAAGGAAAAGCTTTCGCTTGAAAGAATGGTTCTTCCGGTTGGAAACTGCAGAAATATCGGAAAGAAGGATATGCGCTTCAACAGCAGAACCGGAGATATTCAGGTCGACCCTGAATGCTATCAGGTAACTGTTGACGGTGAAAAGATTTCATGCGGGGCTGCGGAGACTCTGCCGCTTACACAGAAATATTATCTGTTCTGAAAAAGGAGAAACAATAAATGATAGCTGAAAAAATATGCGGAAAATTTTCCGGTTCTGAAAAGAAAACGGAAACCGTTGTTATAGAGTGGTTTGAACGTGACAAAAAAATACTGAGAAAAATTTCATCATCAGGTGAGGAAGTGGGTATCAGAACCGAAGAAACGCTTAACCAGAATGATATAATCTATGAGGATGATAAAAGGATAATCTATATTGACATAGCCCCCTGCGATCTGGTGAGCGTGTCAGTATCTGATATGAAGGAAATGGGCAGACTCTGTTTTGAACTCGGCAACAGGCATCTGTCGCTGTCGATAGACGAGCATACGGTAAAATGTCCTTACGACGATCCAACATTCGAATACCTTAAGCGTCTGGGATTCAGCGCTGAAAAGGTTCATGAAAAATTTGAGGGATACATTGAGTGCAGGGCACATGCTCATACAAATACGCATTCACATTCCGGCAGTCATGATGGTGAGCATCATCACGGCCATCACCATGAACATGAGCACTGATTCCGGATACGGAATACTGAGACTGATGCAGGCATTTGACAGTCTGTTCCCGGCGGGTGCGTTTACCATGTCAAACGGTATGGAAACATACACCCAGAAAAATATTGTAAAGGACAGAAAATCACTGTCTGAATATCTTGAATCATACCTGTATGCGATGAGAACAAATGATCTGGCTTTTGCAGCCGGCGCTGCATCGGGACATGATATTTCAGAACTTGATGAAATATGCAATGCATCAAAAATTCCGTATGAACTTCGCGAGGGCAGCAGAAAGCTGTGTGTCAGGTTTATCAAAACCCTGATGCAGACAGACGAGTATGAACAGCTGAAGAAATACATGGGAATGATTCAGACAGGGCAGTGTTCAGGTCATTACTGCATTGCCGCAGGACTTCTTATAGCAGATACAGGTGCTGATATAAGAACCGGACTTCAGATGTTCTGCTACAGTCAGCTTTCATCACTTGTAAACCATGCCGTAAAGCTTGTGCCGCTTCGTCAGGGTGACGGACAGGCGGCGCTTGCGGATATTGCCAGGCATATACCTGAGGCGGCAGAGTATTCACTGTCGGTGGAAACTGATGACCTTGGCATAAGCGGATCCGGATTTGATCTGAGGTCAATGCAGCATGAAAAACTTTATTCAAGAATTTATATTTCATAACAGTAAGGAGCATGAAATATGGCATATGTAAAAATAGGTGTAGGCGGACCGGTAGGTTCAGGAAAAACAGCCTTAATAGAAAGACTTACACGAAAAATGTCTGAGGAATACAGCATCTGTGTTGTGACAAATGATATCTATACTAAGGAAGATGCGGAATTCCTTGTAAAAAACTCAAAGCTTCCGGCAGATAGAATTGTCGGAGTTGAGACAGGAGGATGTCCGCATACAGCGATTCGTGAGGACTGTTCAATGAATCTTGAGGCTGTTGAGGAAATGGCAGAAAAGTTTCCGGATGTTCAGATAATCTTTATCGAGAGCGGCGGGGATAATCTTTCGGCAACATTTTCACCTGATCTTGCAGATTCGTCCATTTATGTAATAGACGTTGCACAGGGTGAAAAGATTCCGCGTAAGGGTGGTCCGGGCGTAACAAGATCTGATCTTCTTGTAATAAATAAAACTGATCTTGCTCCGCTGGTAGGTGCAAGTCTTGAAGTAATGAAATCAGACTCGGAAAGAATGCGTGAAGGCAGACCGTTTCTTTTTACAAATCTCATGACTCTTGACGGTGTTGATGAAGTAATAGCATGGATAAAGAAATATGTTCTGCTTGAGGATCTGAAATGAGCAGGCTGTATCTGCGCGCCGAGAGGAATGGTGACAGAACGGTAATAACTGAAAGCAGCTTTACATCACCTCTGAAAATTGCTTCACCTTTTTACTTCAGTGATTTTACTGAGGTAATGATGATGAGTGCAAGTGCCGGCATGCTGGAGGGTGACGAATACGATATACGCATACACGTGTGTCCGGGCGCATCGCTTAAATTTACCGGGCAGTCATTTGACAAGATTTTTAAGTGCAGTGAAGGCGGAAACATTATCAGGAAGGTAAAGATAAATGTTGAGGGCGGCGGCAGGCTTATGTACATGCAGCAGCCGGCAATTCCGTTTGCAGGAAGCATGTTTAAGGGTGAAACGGATATCAGACTCCGCAGTGATTCCGTGCTTGTTTTTCAGGATGTTGTTTCCTGCGGCAGAGCTGCAATGAATGAACAGTTTATGTTCAGGGAGTACCGTTCGCGCGTATCCGTTAAAATGGACGGAAAGCTTGTTTTTCTGGACAATGTCAGACTTGCACCTGATGAGGTAAATCTGAACGGAACCGGCTTTTATGAGGGATGTACGCATTCAGGGATGATGTATGTGTACGGAACGGATGTGGCTGATATTCCGGAGAGAACAGATGCTGCAGTAACCAGTGCAGCTGCCGGCAAATGCGTCAGAATGCTTTCTGACAGCGCGCAGAGTATTACAGATGCTTTTCAGAGTATAATTATAGTGAACGCAAAAAAAAATTACGTTCACTTTTAAAAGGAAAAGTTCACCTCTGCGAGCTGAACTTTACTATTATAAACAAGGCGGCTTTTGCCGTCCTTGTTTCTGATAAATATGTCAATTATGATGTTTATAGCAATCCTGTTTTTGTATAGATGCTGTGTTACGGTTTGATGAGGTTGAGTTAAAGTGGTCTTTAACT
>DCGK01000139.1:2675-3520 GCA_002315235.1 Ruminococcus sp. UBA1780 | reverse complement strand
GGGATATCCTCTGTGTTGTTATACATTTGGGACTGTTAAGAAACTGCCTGACTTTTTTTAATCAGTGTTTCCTTAACAGCCCCTGTTACTTCGCATAGTCAGGAACTGCGTCACGTCCGAGTGCTGCCAGCATTTTCTTGTCGCTTCTTATTGTAGCGCACGCCGCTGTAGTCAGCATATTTCCTGTTATGGTTGCAGATGCCCCTGAGCGGAAGGCACTTTCCCCATCACCGGCAAGAAGAGCGCGTCCTGCAGCAAGGCGTATATCTGCTGTCGGATTTATGTATCTGAAGAATGCAACTGTTCTGAGTATCTCGGGTTCAGTAATTCTCTCAAGATGTTCGAGAGGTGTTCCCGGAATCGGCATAAGTGCGTTTATCGGAATGGAATCTGCCCCGGCTTCGGCAAGGCTGACCGCCATGTCCAGTCTGTCCTCCCAGGTTTCACCCATGCCTATTATGCCGCCGGAACATACGTACATTCCCTCGGCTTTAACTTTTTTCAGCATCTCCATCTTCTGGGCGTATGTATGGGTGGTACAGATATTCGGGAAGTTTCTCTCTGAAGTTTCTATATTGTGATGATAGCTTGTAACGCCGGCTTCATGAAGTCTGTGAAGCTGCTCAGCACTTATAAATCCCATTGATGCGCAGAGTTCAATTCTGCATTCACTCTTCATGGTTTTATATGCATGAACTGCTTTTTCAAATTCTTCGCCGGTAAGAGCACGCCCTGAGGTTACTATTGAAAATCTGTGAACCTCCTCACTCTCATTAAGTCTGCAGGCTTCAAGAATTTTCTCCTCAGGAAGGAAGTCATATACTTCACATTCTGTATTATGGTGT
>DCGK01000139.1:0-2644 GCA_002315235.1 Ruminococcus sp. UBA1780 | reverse complement strand
GACTGAGCACAGTATTTGCAGTCCTCAGGACAGCGTCCGCTTCTTCCGTTAATTATTGAGCAGAGATCAACCTTGTCTCCCACAAGTTCTCTTCGTATCCTGTCTGCTCCTTCACAGAGTTCATCAAGATCCCAGGTCAGAAAAACTGAAAGGTCATCGTCTCTTGTGATTCTTCTGCCCGAAATTATTTCATCAGCCAGTGATAATGGTGTCATTAAAATCTCTCCGTTCATTGTATACCAAATTGATAAGTGATAAGTTTACAATTAATAATATCATGTACTGAAAAAAAAGTCAAGGGCTGTAAAACAGCAGCTGTCTGTTTTATAGCCCGCTTTTCTTATTTCTGTTTCTTAAGGAAACGCTGATTAAATCATCGCTTCCTTAACTGTCTGGTCAAGAACCGATATATCGTCGTATTCAAGATCATTTTCTGAAACCATTTTTTCAATCTGTTCCTTTGAATAAACCGACTCAGGATAAAGAACAACGACTGAACGGTCTCCGTATGTAAGGAAATTTGTTTCGCCGAATTCGGTATATCTTGTTGCACCAATAGATACAAGTATTCTTTTCGGTCTGCCGGCAGCATTGAGATATGTGTTTATTTCTTCAGCCGGACCTTCGTCCTTCTGATTATTGAACTTGTCAAGCATCCAGTTTATAAGCTTTCCGTAGACATAGCTGTAATCCCTTACAGCACTGTCTTCGCCGTAAGCGTATGTTTTACCGTCACGAACAAGAAAGCTTGCTATGCGGTAGTCGTCTATTATGCTGCTGCTGTCAAATGATGAAACGGGAATTGCATTCGAAGAAAATCCCTTGCTGCATTTTCCCCAGTTCTTCTTCAGACTGATTTTTTTTGCTCCTTCCCTTCTTATTGAACAGTCGTTTGACGCTCCGAAAGCTACCGGTCTGAGCTCTGAAAGCTCTGTACCGTTCCAGACAGCATCAAAAATCACCGCGCATTCAGGTTCAATCTGAAGTTTTTTCTGATCCTTCGGATACAGAATCGTGTCAGGGTCAAACGGAAAAACTGAAAGAAATTCAGGAACCGCTTCAGCAGCTCCCGGTATATAGGTAGGAAAAATCGCCTTTGGAGCTGATGAATCCTCTACCTTAACATTTACAAAATCCGAAGCCTCTCCCGCCTGCTCCAGGTGTCCTGTAAAGTTACCGGCAACACCGAATGCAGCTGCTTCTGATATATTTATCGTCATAAAAATCCTCCTGAATTCTGACTATCTTCTGAATAAATTTTCGGTTTCACATGAAGAGTTCGGCCCGCCGGGGTTTTCACCTACTGAAATTTTAAGCATGAATTCAGATTCTGAATTCAGTTTTGACAAAGCATTGTATACTTCTTCGGTATTTGAAACCGTACACGGAAAATAATACTTCCAGTAGCTTCCGGCATCGGTTTTTTCCTGTACGCCGAACTGAAGCTCAGGATATCTGCCTGCCAGTTTTTCAGGATTGTCACAGTCATGCAGGTACATACCCTCCACGCTGAAATTAATATATGAGATTACGTTGTAGTATCTGTCAGCTGAAACTATTTTTTCACTGTTTCTGAACACATCACATACCGCAGAATAATCTGATGAATAGAAAATTCTCCATGCATCGGAGTCTTCTTCCTTTACGATATCGCTGAATGAAACACCTTCAGAATCAAGTGAATTTCTGATTTCATCATAGGAAAGCTCCGTTCCCTGCTCCGGTTCAATACGGATATATGACGGAGTTTCCGCATAACAGAAGCATGCTCCGTAGTTCTGCATAACAAGCTTGTTTGTCAGACCGCAGCCTGCTGTTTCCATTACAAGAGCATTTTTATAATAGTTCCATATAAATTTGTCAAGCGGTTCATCAGGCTCCCTGTCCTCAGTTGTAACCGGTGCTGCTGTAGGCTTTGCCGAAGGATGTGCCGGCTCAGATGGTTCTGTTTCAGAAACTGCAGGCTTTACGGACGGCTTGGATGACGGCTTTGCCGGTTCAGAAGAAGGGGCAGGGCCGGCAGGCAGTTCCGAATCAGGACGCGAACTTTCCTGACCTGCTGACGGCACAGCATCTGCGTGCCCCGGACCGCGGTCTGCAGGTGCATGATCGGAATATGTGTCTCCGCAGGACATGTCTTCCACTCCCTGTGTCGGAGGCGGTGTCTGGTTAGGTTTTCTTGAAACCGTCGGCACCGCGGACGGTTTCCCCTCTGATGAGCTTTCCGTTACTTCAGCGTGAGGCACCTGAACGGTAGTTGACAGTGTTTCGTCAGGTATCCGCTCCGTGTCTTCACCGATTATCAGACCGGTACTTTCAGGCATGGACTGTATTTCGGAACGCTCATTTATATCGGACATAAGTGTAACCGTTTTGTTTTCGTTCTCCTGTTTTTCAACAGATTTATCAGTACTGCTTAAATGATAAATTCCAAGTATAAGCGAAGCTGACACAGCTGCCGCACACGGAATAATAATATATCTCTTTTTCATTTTCAGTAAACCTTTCTCCGGTTGTCTGCACTTTCTGTTTAGTTCAAAGTTCTGTGTTGTTATATTTTTTTACCCTGCACATCTGACAACAGTAGTCATATCCGTGCAGATTGGCTGACTGCTAAGGCATTCAAAGCTCTGCTTTTAACAAG
>DCGK01000022.1 GCA_002315235.1 Ruminococcus sp. UBA1780 | reverse complement strand
GTTGCTGATGATGAGAAAATGATGTTCTTCACATCATATTTGTTCATGCATTCAAGAAGTGAAAGTGTGGTGTCGATGTTGTTTCTGTAGTACATTACAGGCTTTTCAACTGATTCACCAACTGCCTTAAGACCTGCGAAATGAATAACCGCATCGATTTTGTTTTCCGAAAATACTGTTTCAAGCTTTGCTGAATCCTTAATATCAACTTCGTAAAGCTTAACAGACTTTCCTGTTATCTTTTCAACTCTCTTAACTGATTCAGGACAGCTGTTTGAGAAATTATCTGCTACAACTACGTCGTAACCTGCTTCAAGTAATTCTACGGCTGTGTGTGAGCCGATATATCCGGCACCGCCGGCTAATAATATTGCTGACATATTGTTTCCCCTTCTGTTAGTTTTATCAGTGTTTCACTAAAGTATTTCTAGTATACCACAATATACGGGTTTATTCAAGTGGCAAAAAAGGCACCGGATTTCCGGTGCCTCTGGATTAGTCTTCAAGCTTGTACTGAAGGCTGTATTTTTCAAAGTTTTTGTTGTAGTCATTGAGGTTTTCAGCCTTGAATTTTTCAAGGTATTCGTGTGTGTCGTAAACGTCATGACTGAGTTCGATTGTTGCTACTGCAATGTTTGAGCAGTGAGCACCGATACGTTCAAAGTTTGTAAGAAGATCATTGAATGTAAATCCGTGGTCAAGTGTACACTCACCTGACTGGAGACGCTTTACGTGTCTGATCTTAAGCTCATCGCAGAGTCCACCGATAAGTTCATCAAGTGGTTCAATCAGGTGAGCCTTCTCAACGTCGTTTTCATTGTACGCTTCAATTGTCTTTACAACTATCTCTGATACAGCTGAAATAACAACGTTAAGCTCTGCCTGTGCCTTTTCGGAGAATGTAATCTTCTTCTCGTGAAGCTCCTTTGCACAGTTTGCAATATTTACTGCGTGGTCCGCAATACGCTCAAAGTCACCGATCGTGTGAAGCATCTTCATAACCTCACGGCTCTGTTCCTGTGTAAGCGAAGCACCTGTAATCTTTACAATATAAGTACCGAGCTTGTCCTCGTACTTGTCAACAATCTCTTCCTTGTCAAGAATTTTCTTGTATCTGTCATCTGAATAGTCAAAGAGAAGGAAGAATGCACGTGACATATTTTTTCTGGACTTTCTTGCCATTGAGCTTACTGCGTCCTTACTCTGCGCAATAGCAATTGCAGGATGCTCAATAAACTTGTCTTCAAGCTTGTCAATCTCG
The DNA here is from genome assembly GCA_002315235.1 of Ruminococcus sp. UBA1780. Classification (GTDB taxonomy): domain Bacteria; phylum Bacillota; class Clostridia; order Oscillospirales; family Ruminococcaceae; genus HUN007. The sequence goes on along the minus strand of DCGK01000022.1, from coordinate 5,023 downwards.
GCAGTATCCTCCATATCCTCGGGATTGTCCCTGAAGATAAATTTTACTATCTTTTCAAGAATACCAATAAACGGGAAAAGAATAATAACAGTAGCCAGTCTGAAAAGAGTATTAACAAGTGCAACTGAAACCTTACTCATTGTCTGATCCATTATTTCAAAATGTACAAATGCATTGACTGTATAGAATATCACAGAAATAATGATAACGCCGAGAAGATCAATAAGAAGGTAAACAAATGCTGTTCTCTTGCCGGCAACACTTGTTCCGAGTGCTGAGAGAAGAACAGGAACCGCAGCACCGATTGCAATACCCATAATAATCGGGAATGCAATTTCGAATGAAATAACGCCTGTTGCTGAAAGTGCCTGAAGAATACCTACGGTAGCCGAAGCACTCTGAAGGACACATGTAACAAGCATACCAAAAAGAATGCCTACAATAGGATTTTTAAATGAGGTAAGAACGTTGATGAATGCAGGATTGTCACGGAGAACTGAAACTGACCCGCTCATTGCCTCCATACCTGTCATGAGAATGGCAAATCCCATGAGAATATTTCCTATGTTCTGTTTTTGCTTCTGTTTGCAGAACATTCTGAAATAAATACCAATGATAGCAACCAGACCGGTTAGTGTAGCCGTTGACAGCAGTGACAGCCAGCTGGAAGACGAGCCGCCAACCTCTGAAAGACAAATAACCCATCCTGTAACCGATGTTCCAAGTATGGCACCCATTACGATACCTATTGCCTGGTTTACCTTCATCATACCGGAATTAACAAATCCGACGGTCATAATCGAGGTTGCGGATGATGACTGAATTACAGCTGTGATACCTGTTCCAAGTACAACACCTTTGAAAGGATTGCTTGTAAGCTTGTAGAGAACCATCTCAAGCTTGCTTCCGGCAACTGCCTTAAGTCCTTCACCCATAAGTGTCATACCGAAAAGGAACAGCGCAACTCCGCTCAGAAGAGCGATAACGTTTGTAATGTCCATATTAACCAATACTTTCCTGAAAACGATATGTTTTCAACTATAAATCTTAAATTTCTTTTTTGTGCGCCATATATATTTATATCATATTTCAAAAAAAAAGTAAATCGTTTTTTTCAAAAATATATGTCATAATTCTGTCTTTATTATGGCATCATTTCTGCTTTGTCACAACAAAAAACAGTGAACGCTGAATAAATCTGCGTTCACTATATTTTTTACAGTTTTATACCATTAATTCTGAGAAGTTCCCTTGCAGAATCAACAGAATCGACGCCTGTGCTGTTCTTTACAGGAGCAAATTCCCTGCTTCTGTCAACCTCATATGCAAGACAGCTGTCCTGTAACTTTACCATATCAAGTACAAGTGTTTCAAACTTATATGCATTCGGTTCATCAGGTGTGCTGATATTACCGTTTTCATCCACGCACTTTACCTTCTTGAATGCACGGTGAAGCGGAAGATGCATTCCGAGAATATCATTGAGTCTGTCAATGCGGAAAACATAGTTAAGGATAACACCCCAGTTATATGAAAGTGTTCCGTCTGCTTCGCGTGCTGTAATCATCTCATCTGTCATCTCGTAGTATTCGACTATTGACGGTCTGCCGTCCTCAAGACACATAACGCCGACACGCTCCTCAGGTGCTGCCTTTGCAACAACCTTGGAACCTGATTCCTTTCCTGATTCGATAACTGCACCGATAAAGCACGGGTCTGCCATACGCTGAAGAACATTGTCAACAGCAAATACATTAAGCCATTCGATATTGCATTTGTTGAGAGTCTTAAGAACGCCTGACTTTACCATAGACGCATACCAGCCGCCGTTTCCGTTAGGTGCTGTCGATACTCTGTCCTTTGCTGAAAGCATAAGCCTGCCCTTTACGTCAACAGTCGGAAGCTGTTCCTGAACAAAGAAAAATACATTGTCTCCTGAATATCCGAAGTATTTATGCTTTTCGAGAAATTCCCTTGTGTCTCTGTCATTGTCCTCACTTGTCATAATGAAAAGCGGAATCCACGCATTTGCTTCCTTTACAACTTCGAGAAGATTGTTGATAAGACACTCAAAAATATAGAGTTCCCTGTCAACGCCGATATTGAACATGCCCTTCGGCTTGTCAAAGCCAAGACGGCTTCCCTGTCCGCCTGCAAGAAGCACACAGCCGACCTTGCCGTTTCTGATTGCCTCGATACCTGTTTTTCTGTATGATTCCTTATTCTTTTCAGTTTCTGAAAGTGTTGTTGCATACAGAGGTTCAATTTTTCCTCTTACTTCTTCTGCACCTGTTTCGTCAAGTACTGAAAAATCAAGATCCTCAATCTGGTTTATAAGCTTTTCCTGTTCTGATTCTGAAAGCTCCTTATAATATCTGAGGATATGCTCCTGATTTAAAATTGATAATTTTTCTGATATTACGTTTTTCATTTTCTCTCCTGCTTTTTTATTACCCTTTTTTTACATGTCTGTCTTACTTAAGAACAGATTCATGAATTGCAAAATGCTTCGGAACACCATGTTCCATCACGAGATTAAGCTCTCCCTGTATAAGAGGGAGGAAATATGCCATTGCGTGATCATCAATGTTGTTTCCTGCTGAATTGATATATTTTTTCGGAAGAAACTTTTCCTGATTTGCAATCTTTGATGCTTCTGCCGAGTCAATTGATACTGTATAAGGCATATCAGAAATACGTCTGAAAACCATTACTCTGCCTGTTGCTCCGCCAAGTGCGCATCTTACGCCTGCTGCGCCTATGCTTTCAGCTTCATCAATATCAGTCTTTGAACCAAGATGTGATGAACAGCGCTGCATAACATTAAGCTCTATTGAACGTACCTTGCAGCCGATTTCTTCTCTTACTGTGTCTTCAAGATACTTGCCTATTCCTGAAAGATACTTGTGTCCGAAATTGTCAACAACACCTGACTGAACTCCTTCAGGCACCTCGATACCCTCTGAAACCGCAACAATTACAGCCTTGTGCTTTGAAAGCTCCTGTCTTACGTCCTTAAGAAAGCTGTCAACTGAGAACTTTGCTTCAGGAACATAAACAAGATGAGGCGCTGTTTCGCCAAGTGCGTGAAGAACAGCCGATGAAGCAGTCAGCCATCCGGCATGACGACCCATTATTTCAACTATAGTTACTGAAGGAATACTGTAAACTATACTGTCTCGTGTGATTTCCTTCATTGTGGTTGCAACATACTTTGCAGCTGAACCGAATCCTGGTGTATGGTCTGTTACCGGAAGGTCATTGTCGATAGTCTTCGGAATACCTATAACCTTGATGTCGAGATTTATTGATCTGAAATATTCAGAAAGCTTGTTTACGGTGTCCATTGAATCGTTTCCGCCGATGTAGAAAAATGCACCGATATTTCTCTGTTTAAGAGTTTCAGTGATTTTTTTGTAAACTTCCTCGTCCTCTTCCCAGTCCGGAAGCTTGTAACGGCATGAGCCGAGTACAGTAGATGGTGTCTGCTTAAGAAGCTCCATGTCTTCGTTTGTCAGAATCATTGACTTGAGATTAATCATATGATTCTGGATTATTCCCTCAATTCCGTTTACCGAACCGAAAACGGCATCTATTGAAGATTCCTTAAGAGCCTCTTTGTACACACCCACAAGCGATGCGTTGATTGCGCAGGTTGGTCCGCCTGACTGTGCTACTGCGATATTGAACATAAATACACTCTCCTGATAGTTGTTATATATTGTATATAAGAGCCAGCTGATTCCAGTTAATCAGTGCATCTACAATTATATCATATTTCATAATTGTATGCAATAGTCATACATACGCTGAGCCTGCATTTCCGGTATACCATAAATCAAAAAAATCCGGCAGCAATCAGATTTTACTGAAGCTGCCGGTTTTCAAAGCTCTGTGTTGTTATATATGATTTCACTGCGACTGTATTTTTACCTTTCCGGAATCAATAAGCCCCAGGAAAAGATCTGTAAGCTCCGGATCAAACTGAATTCCACGGTTTTTCTTAAGCTCACTGATGATTACGTCCCTGCTCAGACGGTCTCTGTAGCATCTCTTGCTGTTCATGGCATCAAAAGCATCAGCAATACAGATAATTCGTCCTATTTTCGGAATGCTCTCACCTTTGAGGCCGTTCGGATATCCCTTTCCGTCATAACGCTCATGATGTGAGCATGCACCCTCTCCGATATTCGGAATTGTCTTAAAATTCATCAGCATGTCAGCACCCTTCTGTGCATGACTTTTCATAACTGCATATTCGTCGTCGTCAAGTCTGCCGGGCTTCATAAGAATCTCCTGCGGAATTGATATCTTGCCGCAGTCATGAAGCAGTCCTATATAGTAAATATCCTGACATTCCTGTTCTTCCATCCCCAGATTCTCGGCAATAAGCTTTGAATACTGTGCAACTCTTATGGAGTGACCGCTTGTATTCGGGTCCTTGGCATCTATGAAGTTAGCAAATGTTTCCATCGATTCGTTTATAATCTTCATATTTCTCTGATGCTGCCTTACAATCTTTCTGGTATGAATATTAACAAGGAGAATTTCGAGGGCTGCAAAACACCATACTCCAAAGGCAAGACATACCATTCTGAAGCTTCTGGTATCAAAAAGTCTGCAGTACATGCAGTATTCGGCTGTTCCTTCTGTAAAATGCATAAGGTATGCCGGGTCATCTGTTCTCGTGTACAGAATAAAGCCTATGGTCTTGGATGTGTATTCGTCATCGGACACTGATGCAGGAATTTCCACTTCATCTGCAATATAGCTCGGTGTATATCCGAACCAGTCACCCGCTTCAAGAGGAATGAACAGACAGCCCTGATAGCTTGATGACTGAAGTGTACTGTCCGACATGTCAAAATTAGCTGTTGTGTAGACATTTGGTTTACCGGAAGCACTGAACTGATGTATCTCAAAATCACCGTTCCATCCGCTGCTGAGATTTGTATCAACAGGTATTGTGAGCTGATAGTTCCAGTTCTTTACGAGATTTGGAACTATCAGCTCACAATACCTG
>DCGK01000105.1 GCA_002315235.1 Ruminococcus sp. UBA1780 | reverse complement strand
GGGAAGATAGATAGACGCCGGCACAATATAAAAAAGAAAGCGTTTTGGTCATCAGGCTGAGACGCTTTTTTTATACGATTTGCATTAAACGCAGTTTTGTGGTATAATCGAAAAGGTCGTTTAAAACCGGTTACAGCATGAATAATACAGTAAACGCTGTAATTATAATGAAAGTCAGATATATTTTGACGGTCACTGTAATTTCCCGGTTTTCCGAAATCTCTGAATAATATTTTTCAGAGTACAGAAGGAGTAAAAATGAACAGAAAAAAAGTGAAACTCATTTCAGGGCTCTGTGCATTTCTGCTTGCAGCAAATGCTTTCTGTATGCCTGTAAATCTTATCTCACCTGTTAAGGCGGAGCTTACACAGGCAGAACTTGAACAGCAGAAGCTTGACAATGAAAAGAAAATAGCTGAGCTGCAGAAAGAGATTGAAGAGGCTAAGAAAAAGTATGCAGAAGTGCAGGCTGATGAAAATGAGAAGCTTGATTATCAGGATATCCTGAATGAAAAGATTGAACTGCAGAATGAAAATATAAGCGTTGTTGTTAAACAGATGAGTCAGATTGATGACGAGATTCAGGAAACGCTTTCAGATATTTCTGATCTTGAGGTTCAGATAAAAAATCAGAACAGAATGGTTGACGCGAATATGGAGCTTTACAAGCAGAGACTTCGTGCATCATACATGGCTGAAAATGACACCATTTCAGCAGTGCTGGGAGGTTCTGTAAGCTTTGTTGATATTCTCTCGAAGCTTGAGATCGTATCAAAGGTTGCGCAGCATGACAGTAATCTGATAAATGAACTTGAAAATCAGCTCAGGAGACTTAAAACCCTCAGTGCTGATCTGGGAATAAAGCAGGAAGAGCTTACAGAAAACCTTGCAGATGCCGCTGAGAGAAAGGGCGAACTGGATGAAAGACTGTCAGTTCTTCAGGATGACTATAACTCAACCCAGGAGGAACTTGACCGGATCCTTGACCGAAAATATACTATCTCGGAAAATATAGAGGAAAATGAAGAGATTATAGCTCTCAAGGAAGCTGAGCAGAAAAAGATTGATGACGAAATTGAAGCTATTTTAGAGCAGCTCAGACTTGAGTCAATCAGAGTATCGGAATCAGTATCACAGTCTGTTGCAGAGTCAGTTTCCGAGTCGGAGGCTGAGGCTTCAAGAAGAGCCGAGGAAGAAAGAAAGAAAGCTGAAGAGGAAAAGAAGAGAGCAGAGGCTGCAGCAAATCAGAGCCGTCCTGTAACACAGGCTCCGGAAGCTTCCGAGCCTGAGCCGGAAACACCTGCTCCTGCAGAGCCCGAGCCTGAGCCGGACAATTCATCACTTATGTTCTGGCCTGTTCCGGGATATAAGCATCTTTCGAGTGATTTCTGGGACGGAAGAAATCACGGAGCTATTGACATTGACGGTGTGGGCGGACCGGGAGGTGCCATCGGTGGAGCCAAGGTATATGCTGCAGACAGCGGAATAGTAGCAGGAACATCAACAGGCTGCACGCATTACAACAATCCTTATGACAGATGCGGCGGCGGTTACGGTAACTATGTAACTCTCGCTCACAGTGACGGTGTATACAGTACGGTATATGCGCATCTTCAGGCTGTATACGTTTCTCCGGGACAGAGTGTAAAGAAAGGTGACCTTATCGGACTTGTCGGCAGCACGGGCTCATCAACAGGTTCACACCTTCATTTTGAAGTAAGAAAAAACGGAGTAAAAACAAATCCGGATTCATACTCATATCAGTAATATACAGTAAAAAATATTGTGAATGCGGAATGTTTTCTGCGGTCACTGTAAATACGGCAAAAGCTTTGAATAAAAAAACAGTGCAGGATATTACGGAATGTCCTGCACTGTTTTTTTGGTACATATTAAATATATTTTTATCATAGTAAATTCATCAGGTATCGCTGTGTACAGCAATATCATAGCCTCTTGGTGTGACCATTTTCCCGTTAATAACACGGGTTTCACTGTTTCCGATAAAAACAGTTGTAAACATGTCGACGTCTGTTTCCATAAGCTCCTCAAGAGTGAGAATTCTGCTTTCCTGTCCGTCACGTCCTATGTTCCTCACGTATCCGCACACGGTATCTGTATCTTTGTATTCGAGCATTATTTCACATGCACGGCGCAGATAGTCAGCACGTTTTTTTGAAGAAGGATTGTAGAGCACAATGGTGAAGTCTCCTTCAGAAGCGCACCGGATGCGCTTTATTATTTTTTCCATAGGAGTAAGCAGGTCGGACAGACTTATTACGGCAAAGTCGTGAGTCAGCGGTGCACCAAGAACGGCTCCACCGCTGAATGCGGCACTGACACCGGCAACGGTTTCTATTTCTGTTTCCGTATCGTCACCGGCTAGCTCAAGAGCAAGCCCCGCCATTCCATACAGCTCAGAGTCGCCGCTGCATACAAGTGAAACGTTTTTTCCTTCAGCGGCTTTTTCAAGTGCAAGCTGCACTCTTTCCTGTTCCTTTTTCATTCCTGTGGATTCGTATTTCTTGCCGGGAAAATATTTCCTCAGGATATCAGTATAAACTGTGTATCCGATAATGATGTCGCTGAGTTCAACAGCTTTTCTGGCCTGAAGTGTCATTCCCTCCTCGCTTCCGCATCCGAATCCGACTATATAGAGCTTCATATTACGCTCCTGTTAAAATCAATATCGAACCAGCGTTCAGCTGCGGCAAGTGTGATTCCTTCAAATGCTGTTTTCGGAATTACCAGAGGACCTTCACTGCACTTTACAGCGCTTCTTTCACAGATGTTGTCAGCACCGGTTATTTTTCTGACAAATTCGGATGATGAGAAATTTCCTTCAACCATCATAAGTTCAACTGCTGTGTATGTATACATAGGAATATTGCGGTCAATGCATATTTTTTTCAGACCCGTTTCCTCTGATTTGATGTCGATGGTAGCAAGTGCGCATATACGTTTTTCACTGATGCCTGTTGCCTTGAATATTTCACTTATAAAGCTGCATATATTGCTGTAGGGTTCATTACGTTTGCAGCCCATGCCGATTACGAGGTTTTTCGGAACAAGATTAAGTGTAACGTCAAAAGGTTTGAGTGAAGTATCTGTGCTTATTACGATACCTGTTCTGCATATTTTTCCTTCACAGAGCTCCTGCGGGAGATTCTGATAAGGATAGTCGCAGAAAAATCCGATTTCCTCATCCTCGAGTACGGCGGAAGCAATTTCTTTTGCTGCGTTCATATCAGTGATTATCAGGTCATTTGCAAGAGCAAAGCTGTCAGGTGAAAATTTTCTGCCTGTGTCAGTAGCTGTTGTTACAGCAGGGACAGAGGAGATTTTTTCTGCTATTTTTTCCGCAAGCGCATTTGCTCTGCCAAGATGTCCTGAGAGAACCGGGATTACAAAGTGTCCGAGCTCGTCCGTGACAATAACTGCCGGGTCGGATGCTTTTGATTTTATATGGGGAGCACATGCACGTACGGCTATTCCGCATGCAGATACAAATACAAGTGCATCGTAGCTTTCAAAAATCTGAGCTGTGAGTTCTGTTATACTGTCAAATGATTCGGAACGGCTGTCTACGTGTTTATAAAAACAGAACCTTTTTATGCTGAATTCATTGCTGAGTTTTTCTGAAATAACAGAAGAAAGCTTTCTTCCGTTTTCAGTGAGTGAAATTACTGCAATTTTCATAAAAGTCCTTTCCTGAATAATGCCGTGCGGCATGGAAAATAATAATCTATCTTTAAGGAAGCACTGATTAAGTCT
>DCGK01000051.1 GCA_002315235.1 Ruminococcus sp. UBA1780 | reverse complement strand
GGGATATCCTCTGTGTTGTTATACTGATATATAGTGAACGCAATATTATCCGAGCATAGCCTTGTGGAAAATCTTCTTGCCCTTCTTTATTACAACAGGTTCGCTGATGTTTACCAGGCCCTTGGGATCTGTAAACTTCTCACCGTCAACTGCAATACCGTTCTGTGTAACAAGCTGTCTTGCTTCACTGTTTGACTTGCAGAGTCCGCACTTAACGAGAAGTGAAAGGATACCGATCTGTCCTTCCGGAGCGTCTTCGGCAGAAATTGCTGTTGAAGGCATGTCAGCACTGTCTCCGCCGCCTGCGAAAATTGCCTTTGCAGCTGCATCAGCCTTGTTTGCTTCCTCTTCACCGTGAACAAGCTTTGTAAGTTCGTATGCAAGGAGTGTCTTTGCTTCGTTGAACTGAGCACCTTCCATGTTCTTTTCCATCTCTTCAATCTGTTCAACAGGAACAAATGTAAGCATCTTAAGGCACTTGATAACGTCAGCGTCTGAAACGTTTCTCCAGTACTGATAGAAATCGTATGGTGATGTCTTCTCAGGATCAAGCCATACCGCACCCTTTTCTGTCTTACCCATTTTCTTGCCTTCTGAGTTAAGAAGGAGAGTGATTGTCATTGCATGAGCATCCTTGCCGAGCTTCTTTCTGATAAGCTCAGTACCGCCGAGCATATTTGCCCACTGGTCGTCACCGCCGAACTGCATGTTACAGCCGTACTTCTGGAAAAGCATGTAGAAGTCATAGCTCTGCATAATCATGTAGTTGAATTCGAGGAATGTAAGACCTCTTTCCATTCTCTGCTTGTAGCATTCGAAAGTAAGCATCTTGTTTACTGAGAAGCATGCACCAACCTCACGGAGTACATCAACGTAGTTGAGATCAAGAAGCCAGTCGCCGTTGTTTACAACGATAGCCTTGTCTTCTGAAAAATCGATGAATCTGCTCATCTGCTTCTTGAAGCATTCAACGTTATGATTAATTGTTTCCTTTGTCATCATCTTTCTCATGTCAGTCTTGCCTGAAGGGTCACCGATCATAGCAGTACCGCCGCCGATGAGAACGATTGGCTTGTTGCCTGCCATCTGAAGTCTCTTCATAAGGCAGAGAGCCATAAAGTGACCAACGTGAAGTGAATCAGCAGTAGGGTCAAAACCAATATAGAAAGTTGCCTTACCTGCATTTATAAGATTTTTGATTTCTTCTTCATCAGTAAGCTGAGCAAGAAGTCCTCTTCTCTGAAGTTCTTCGAATAATGTCATAACTGTTCCTCCTGTATTATAAGGAAAACATGATCAGCTCCGTACAACGGCCGATACAGTCTTATTCTGCATTTTGCATTTTCCGTCAGGAACAATCACTTCATCCTTAAGTAAATAATATATTTAATCAAATTTTAAAGGAAGCATGGAATAATTCCGCGCTTCCTTTAATAGTATCATATATCCTGTGTCATTGTCAAGAATTTTCGTTTCTATTTGTTAATTCTTCGTATTACTTCATTCTGAAGCTCTGTTATATATGCTTCGGGATTGCATTCACTGTAGGCCGCCATATATTCATCCCATGCAGCTTCAAAATCACTGCTCATTACAACCTTAGGAAGAAACTCATGCTTTACTTTGTCCATGTCTTCCCTGGCCTGGCCGTAAATAGTTGATGACGTAAATGTATTTGTGTAGCTCCACATCGGATACCACGGAGCATTTGCTTCTGAATGATTAAATATTTCAACAAATGTTCTGGCACCATAGGCATCAAGACATTCCTGCATTATGCCGCTGAGCTTCTTGTAGAATTCGGAAGGCTGGTATTCAGGAGAATAAGCATTTACTCCGTCAAGATTCATACCCTTGTAGAACGGGAAATATGCATATTCACATCTCTGTCTGAATCTGTAATCCCTGTCCTCGAGAAGTCCTGTCTGCTCATTTGTAAGATAAAACATTCCGTCATTTCCGGTCCTGTAGTCAACGCCCTCCTCACCCCACATACGCAGGTTAAGAACCTCAGGATCAAGAAGGTCATTAATAAAGGCAACCGCCCCGTCAGGATCCTTGCAGCTTACGGAAACGCCTATTCCCTGGGAGGTATCAAATGCTGTCTCTGAATGATAGTGTTCTCTGATGCCTTTGTCTATGGTTATTCCAAGAGGTACATAGCTGCACTCATCAGTAAGATTTTCAACATACGGACCGAAATTCCATCTCTGGTCCACCATGCCGAGAACATTTCCGCTGGCAAGCTTCTCATAGTACTGACTCGCTGTAAGAACAAAACAGTCAGGATCAACAACACCCTTTCTGTACTCTTCATTCAGTTTTTTAAACCATCTTTTAGCTGTCGGTGTGGTATTGTAGTCAATAACGGTTCCGGTTTCCCTGTCAACAATACAGCTTCCGTCATTCGGATAGCCATCAAGAAACTGCGGCGGATTTTCCAGACAGAAATAAAGATATCCGTCAGTCAGTATCTCGTAACCGATAGTGGCATCCGTGTCTTCATCAGAATGGTTGGCTTTCATATATCTTTCTATAAGGCTGAAATACTCATCAAGGGTTGTTATCTTCGGATATCCGCCCCACTTCAGCACTCTTGCCTGAATCCAGAATGCCTCGTCATTGTGAATTGTTTCCGTGTCATACATATTCATCTTCGAAAACACCGGAATGATATAGATATGTCCGTCACGGTCTCTTATTCTGTCCCATTTCTCTTCAGAAAAATAATTTTTGAGATTTTCATTTTTTTCTATATATCCCTCAAGCGGAATATACGCATCTGCTTCAAGTAATCTGCTGTGTTTATTTCCTGCATAAATGAAATCCGGATAGTCATAGCTGTTTATCATTCTGTCAATAATATCGTCGATATTGTCGCCTTCATTCACCCATTTTTCTTCACATCTGGCACCGGTAATTTCGGCAATCATACCCTGAATACGGTTGTTTTCACTGATTGTTTCACCGTTTGCAGCGAAAAAACCTGAATATGTTTTAACCGGAACGGTATTTACAACAGACGTGTCTGAAGCAAAACCACAGGAAGTCACTGAAAGAGCGAACATACATGCTGCCGCCAGTGATATAATTTTTCTTGTCAAAAAAGCACCTCCTACTTTGCAGCGCGTCTTCTGACTTCAGAAGAAAGTTCATTAAAATACGAATTAAGATCACATGACTTATAGGCTGTCATGTATTCATTCCACGCTTTTTCAAAATCCGGAGCCATTATTACCTTTGGCAGATACCTGTGCTTGACTTCATCCATCGCTTCCTTTGCACGTCCGAAATCAGTTTCTTCCGTAAAGGTGTTTGTGTAAGACCACATCGGAAACCACGGTGAATTCTCTTCCTTGCAGTGAATAAGCTGAGCCATCGTATCAACTCCGTATGCATCAAGACATCTCCTGACAGGTCCGCCAAGTGTTGCTGAATATTCAGAAATCTGATTGTCCGGGCAGTATGCATTTATTCCGTCAAGATTCATTCCCCCGTAGTAAGGAAAGCCTCCGTATGAACAGAAATGGCTCAGAACAAAATCGTTATTGAAGCTTCTGGCACGCTGAACATCATTTCTGTAAAATTTTCCGGAATTATCCTTTATATAGTCCTTGTCTTCAATCCCCCAGAATCTGAGATTCATAATCTCAGGTGAAAGAAGGTCATCAATGAACTTAAGCGCACTCTCCACGTCTTCACAGTCAACGGATATTCCGAGTCCCTGTGACACGTCAAGAATGTCCCCAGAGGCATAATTCGGAGTAATGCTCTCGTCAATAACAAGATCAAGAGGAATATACTGACAGTCTGCCGGAAGTTCATCCTCTGCAGCTTCAAAATTCCAGTGCTGGTCAACCATTCCGAGTACAGCACCTGTTCTTATTTTGTCGTAATACTGAGCTGAGGTCATAAATGAAAACTCAGGATCGATTACACCCTTCCTGAACTCCTCGTTAAGCTTTCTGAACCATTTTTCAGCTGTAGGAGTGGTATTGTAATCCGTAGCTGTCAGACTTTCACCGTCAACTATACAGCTTCCGTCGTTAGGATATCCGTCAAGAAACTGAGGCGGATTTTCCATACAGAAATAAAGGTATCCGTCAGTCAGTATTTCGTATCCGATATTTTTTACGCCGTCTTCATTTTCAGGATGTTCCTTAAGATATCTTTCAATCAGATCAAAATACTGGTCCGGCGTTTTTATATCAGGATAACCAGCCCATTCAAGAACCTTAACCT
>DCGK01000106.1:345-2548 GCA_002315235.1 Ruminococcus sp. UBA1780 | reverse complement strand
CAAGAATAATCATCTTAAGATTATTAAGCTTCAGTGTTCGTCTTCTCATGTGGTCCATTACACGGCCCGGAGTTCCTACTACAAGATTTGCTCCGCGCTTAAGATCCATAATCTGTCTGTCCATACTGGCTCCGCCGTATACTGCACAAGGCTTAACCCATCCCATGTATCTGGAGAATTTCTTTATTTCATCGCATGCCTGCATTGCAAGTTCACGTGTAGGACAAAGAATAAGTACCTCAACGCCCTTCTTCTCATACGAGATACTCTCAATTGCAGGTATACCAAACGCTGCTGTCTTACCGGTACCAGTATTGGACTTTCCTATTATGTCCTTACCGCTGCGTATAAGAGGAATACTTTTGGCCTGTATTTCCGTTGCTTCTGTAAAGCCCATATCCTCAACGGCTCTGAGCACTTCTTCGGTTAATTGCAGTTCATTAAAATTCATACGTAATCTGTGATCCTTCCTGTGAAACAAAAAAACAAGGGCGAACCCATGGCCGCCCACAATCAAATAATATAATAACATTTATTCAAAACATTGTCAAGTGTTTTATTTAATATCTATAGCTTCTGTCCAGTGTGCCTGATTGTAGATGTCAGTAAATCTGTACATAATTTTAACAGCACGTTCACCCACAACCGTGTCACTTATCTTCATGTCTGATGAAACGGTCATCTGTTTTCCGATATAGAAGCTGTCAATATATTCTCCGTCGTATGAATAATAGTCACAGATAAAGTCAAGCTTGTCTCCCTTTCTGAGTTCAGTAAGGCTCTTGGCTGCTGTATCTGTTTCACCGTCACGATAGTCCGCTGATGCTCCGGCAATGTATCCGTCAGGATTGTTATTGTCATACACAACAATAAGGTTTACCCTGTCTCCGTTCAGGAACGCAGGAACGTAACCTGAAATTGAATATCTGTCATCACCGTACTCCGTTGTATCCATGTGATAATATGCAACAGGCTGTCCGTTTACGGAAACCCATGTCTTTTCTGTATCAGCAATAAGGTCGCCGTTGCCGGCAAAATCAAATACATTGTCTGTACCAAGGTCGATATAACCAGAACCGTCATCATAGAACATATTTTTGTCAAGTCCGTGAACAAGTTCCCACTGCTTTTCTGAAAGTGAAACAGTATAGTCACTTCCGTTTCTTTTCCAGATAAGATCTGATTCATCAAGACGGTTGGATGAGAAAAATGCCGAAGCTGAATCATCTGAAACCGGAAGGTCCTTCATAAATGAAATATTTGAAATATCAAGTCCTGAAACCGCTCCTGATGAAATACTGCTCATAAGTCCGTTCACAAGCTCACCGCCGGCCTGTGAAATTATTTCAGACATAATATCCGAACCTGAAGGCATGAAGCTTCCGAAAAGTGAAGAAACAGGTGAAGATGCCGATGAACCGCCGGAGGCAATCTGACCGCCGGTTTCCATACTTGCAAACTGTCTGATGGCTCTTGCATAATCTGAATCCATACCAATCTGACTGTATGTAGAGCATGCGGAATCAACCTTTGATGCTGCTTTGTAAGGGAAGTAAATTGAAACACCGTTTGCATGAGTAATGTCACGTGATGACTGGTTGTACTTAACAGCACTCTTAAGAACTCTTACAAGATCTGAAGCCTGAGGAGTTCCGATATTTTCTGCAAGGTGAATAAGATCGACCTGGTCAATTTTTGAACTCTGTGCGAATTCTCTTGTATTGTATCTTGCGTTTGAAATGCGCTGATAGTTTTCATTTTTCAGTTCTGTACTGATTGACTGAGCAAAACCGCTCATGCATTCAGGAACTGTATTGGCAAATTCAGCAAGGTCAATAACAGAAAGTGTTGTCTTCTGTCCGCGGCACTGTTTTGCACATGTACCTACAAAGTCATCAACGATATTTTTTCCGATTTCAAGTGTCGGAAGTGATGAGTTTCTGCCAAGTGCTGAAAGCCAGTTTGTATAATACCATCCTATACCTGGTTCTGTTTCCTCGGAAGCAATAAGGTAGTCGGCATATTTTTCTGTCATAAACGCTGTTTCGGCTGTTGCCATAAGACAGGCATCAAATCCGATAAAGTCAAATGTTACGCCGCCGGATGAAAGAGCTCTGTCAAGCTTTGCAAGATCCATCGAGCCGCTTGTCCTGTGAGTTTCATCGTAACCGTATCCTGTTACTGATCCGCCGCCGTGATCCCA
>DCGK01000106.1:0-301 GCA_002315235.1 Ruminococcus sp. UBA1780 | reverse complement strand
AGTTCATTTCTGTTTGCAGGATAATTCTTTGCACAGTACTGAATAAAGGAAGCAAGAGTTGAAGGATCTGTCATTGCTCCTGAACCCATATTCTTTTCCAGACAGTTGAATTTTCCGTTTTCTATTTTATAAATCTGATTGTTACTGCTGCTGATTCCGTTAATCTTCCAGTCACTGCATCCGCCGGTATACGCTATTACATTTACATTGTCGCTAAACTTTGCAGCAGCCATCTCCTTAAGGTCAGATGAAGCCATACCATGCTTTGACTCAAGGTCAGTACCGCACATATATACCATAA
>DCGK01000010.1 GCA_002315235.1 Ruminococcus sp. UBA1780 | reverse complement strand
TAGTATAATAGTAGTAATACAAATTTTATCTGTATTACGCTTTAAATCACTGATATTCAGTGCTTCCTTAAATTCACGAATACGTAAAAAATAATTTACTGTTCGTGAATTTTTTTTGTGATTAACACATTTTTATCATTTGATTATTAAATAAGTTAATATAATACTTGTTTTATTGCCGCGTTTGTGATATACTTTATTCTGACAGCATTTATCCGAAAGTTGATGATTCGGTTATTTTATTCTGCATTGCAGAATGTTTTTTAATAAAAGTGAAGAAACGTGATAAAAGAAGAAAACGAACATACTTCACGGCAAATGGTTGGAAAAAGGTGATTTAGGTTGAAAAATGCTCTACAGAAAAGATTTGAGAAATTCAGGACAAGGAAAGTTGTTCTCGCTTTAGCGGATGTTTTTATCATTGCCGTTTCGGCGCTGATAGCCAATTTTGCACTTGCTGCCTTTAAACACAGCATGAGTGTAAGGGATCTCGGTGTCTGCATAGTGATCAGTGTGCTTACATGCTTTGCCTGTCTGAGTTTATCAGGAGCGTATAACAAGCTCTGGAGATACTTTAACAAGAAAGATTATCTTTCGTGCTTTCAGGGTATCGTTGAGGGTATTGTAGTTGAGCTTCTCATCTTTCTTATAGTCAGCGGAGAGTGCAATCTCTGGTTTACAGCAGTTCATGCTGTGTTAAGCGTACTTGGTATATGTCTTTTCAGATTCCTGTTTAAGGATGCGTTTATCACACTCGTTGAGTCAGGAAGAAAGGAAGCTGCTCTCAAGAGAACAATGATTATTGGTGCCGGACGTGCATGCAAGCTTGTTCTCAGCGAAATAAGAAAAGCTGACGAGGAAAACAGAAATACATATTCATTCCTTCCGGTCTGTATTATAGATGATGCAAGTGAAATGACAGGCAAGGATGTTGAAGGTATACCGGTTCTTGGTACAACGGCTGATATACACAAGTATGTTGAAGAAGAAAACATTGAGCAGATTATTTTCGCAATTCCTTCGTGCCTTGAGGACGAAAGAAAGAGAATTCTTGATGTCTGTTCAAAGGAAGGTGTGCCGATAAAGGTTATTCCGTTCATCAGTGATCTCATCTTTGATGATGACAATGAAGGCAATAACAAGATTATCGACCAGATCAGGGATATCAAGGTCGAAGACCTTCTCGGCCGTGAACCGATAAGATTTGACAATGCTGAAGTAAAGAGCTTTATCAGCGGCAAGGTATGTATGGTAACAGGCGGCGGCGGTTCAATCGGTTCGGAACTTGTAAGACAGATTTCAAAGTATGAACCAAAGCAGGTTATCATAGTTGATATTTACGAAAACAATGCATACGATATTCAGCAGGAACTTAACATGGAGTACGGCGGCGAGTTAAACCTTGTCACACTTATTGCTTCTGTTCGTGACTACTACCGTATGAATCAGATATTTGAAAAATACAAGCCTCAGATAGTTTTCCATGCAGCTGCTCACAAGCACGTTCCGCTTATGGAAGTTTCACCGATGGAGGCTATCAAGAATAACGTTATCGGTACATTTAATGTAGCAACACTTGCTCAGTTCCACAACGTTGAAAAGTTTGTTATGATTTCAACTGACAAGGCTGTAAATCCTACAAACGTTATGGGTGCTTCAAAGAGATGCTGTGAAATGATAGTTCAGTATCTTGCCCAGCAGAAGGAAGGAAAGACCGAATTCGTTACAACACGTTTCGGTAACGTTCTCGGTTCAAACGGTTCAGTAATCCCTCTCTTCAAGAGACAGATTGAACAGGGTAAGCCTCTTACGGTAACTCACCCTGATATTATCAGATACTTCATGACAATTCCGGAGGCAGTAAGCCTCGTAATCGAAGCAGCAACACTTGCACACGGCGGCGAAATCTTCGTTCTCGATATGGGACAGCCGGTTCGAATCGTTGCTCTTGCGGAAAACCTTATCCGTATGTACGGAAAGAGACCTTACAAGGATGTTGAGATTAAGTTCACAGGACTCAGACCTGGTGAAAAGATTAAGGAAGAACTTCTCATGAACGAGGAAGGACTTCAGAAGACAACCAACAAGCTTATCTTCATCGGAAAACAGATAGAAATTGATGAGGATGACTTTGCGGAGAGACTGAGAATTCTCAGGGATGCAGCTCAGGAAAACAAGGAAGATGTTGCTGTTGCAGCTCTTCATGATATGGTTCCTACCTTCATTACTCCTGAAGAATTTAACTCAAAGGAACTTAATAAGAAGTAAAATCTGAAACCTCTGATCACAGGTCAGAGGTTTCATTTAATAAAAAGCATACTACAATTTTATTTTTGAAAAAGCGAAAGGAAATACTTATTATGTGCGGAATAGTAGGATTTACCGGAAATGCAAGTGCAGCTCCGATTCTTCTCGACGGGCTCTCAAAACTCGAATACAGAGGCTATGACTCAGCCGGTATCGCAGTTCGTGACGGAGAAAAGAATTTTGAAATAGTTAAGGCCAAGGGAAAACTCAAGGCCCTCGTTGAAATGACAGACCACGGCAACGCTGTAAAGGGTTCATGCGGTATCGGTCATACAAGATGGGCTACACATGGTGAACCATCAGTAACAAATGCTCATCCACATGCAAGTGATGATGAAAATGTGGTTGCTGTTCACAACGGTATCATCGAGAACTTCCAGGAAATCAAGGAAAAGCTTTCAAAATCAGGATACACATTCAAGTCACAGACAGATACAGAAGCCGCTGTAAAGCTTATCGACTACTACTATAAAAAATATAACCTCGGACCTGTTGACTCAATAGCAAGAGCTATGATGCGTATCCGCGGTTCATACGCTCTCTGTGTAATGTTTAAGGACCTTCCGGGTGAAATATACACAGCACGTAAGGACAGCCCTATGATTATCGGCGTTTCAGACGGACAGACATATGTTGCTTCAGACGTACCTGCTATCCTAAAGTACACAAGAAATGTTTATTACATAGGTAACCTGGAAATTGCAAAGCTTGAAAAGGGCAGTGCAACATTCTACAATATTGACCGTGAAGAAATAACAAAGCCTCTTACAGAAATCAAGTGGGATGCAGAAGCAGCTGAAAAGGGCGGCTATGAACACTTCATGCTCAAGGAAATTCATGAACAGCCTAAGGTTATTGCTGACACAATAAATTCAGTTGTTAAGGACGGAAAAATTGATTTCTCAAATATCGGTCTTACAGACGAAGAAATGCAGAACATTAAGCAGATTTATGTTGTTGCCTGCGGTTCAGCATATCATGTTGGTATGGCTGCACAGTACGTAATCGAAAACCTTACATCTCTCCCTGTACGTGTTGAACTTGCTTCAGAGTTCAGATACAGAAAGATGAGTCTTATAAAGGACAGTCTGGTTATCGTAATCAGTCAGTCAGGTGAAACAGCAGACAGCCTTGCAGCTCTCAGAGAAGCAAAGGAAAACGGAATCAAAACTCTTGGTATCGTAAACGTTGTTGGTTCATCAATTGCAAGAGAAGCAGACAATGTATTCTATACACTTGCAGGACCTGAAATTTCAGTTGCCACAACAAAGGCATATTCAACTCAGCTTATTGCTGCTTACCTCCTTGCAATCGGATTTGCTAAGGCAAGAAACGAAATCAGCGATGAAATATGCAGCGGACTTATTGCTGAAATCAATGCAATTCCTGAAAAAATTGCAAAGATTCTCGAGGACAAGGAAAGACTTCAGTGGTTTGCTGCAAAGGTAAGCACTGTTGATGATGCATTCTTTATCGGACGTGGCATTGACTACGCAATCGGTATGGAAGGTTCACTCAAGATGAAGGAAATCAGCTACATTCATTCTGAGGCGTATGCTGCAGGTGAACTCAAGCATGGTCCTATCAGCCTTATTGAAAACGGCACACTTGTTATCGGTGTGAACACACAGCCTGATCTTTATGAAAAGACAGTAAGCAACATGGTTGAAGTAAAGAGCCGTGGTGCATATCTCATGGGCCTTACAACATACGGCAACTACAGCATGGAAGATACTGCTGATTTTACAGTTTATATTCCGAGCACAAATCCTCTCTTTGCAGGAAGCCTTTCAGTAATTCCGCTTCAGCTTCTTGGATATTATGTTTCAATTGCAAGAGGTTATGACGTTGACAAGCCGAGAAACCTTGCAAAGAGTGTAACAGTCGAATAATAAGACAACATAAATTCAGAAATATAGTAAACGTGATATATCACGTTCGCCATATATTCTCCAATTAACGAAGGACCTTAAATCTGCAAAACAGGTTTAAGGTCTTTTGAATACAGATACGTACAGAACAGACAGAAGAAAAGAGATTACTATGGATATTTTTCAGATACTTGTTACCTACAACAAGCCATGGACAGTGTATGAAGTGAAAGTGTTCGGACTTGTTCTGATTCTTGTATTTCTGGAAGGATGGAAATTTTTAAAAAAAGGAAAAATAGGCGTCAGTCAGTTTGTGGCTGTTCTTCTTATGTGGTGTTTCCTGGCGGTAGTTTACGCTTCAACAGTATTTACACGAAATCCCGGAACAAGGCAGTATGAGCTTGAACTTTTCTGGTCATGGAAAGCAGTATTTCATGGATCACGGGAGATGCTGAAGGAAAATATACTGAATGTTTTCCTTATAATGCCGGTGGGGTTAATCCTTCCGTATATTTGTAACAGAAAACTAAAATGGTATACCGGACTTATAGCGGGAATCATTGTATCATTCTCGATTGAAAGTCTGCAGTTAATCATGCGGAGAGGTCTGTTTGAAATAGATGACATAATTCACAACAGTCTCGGCTGTATGACAGGTTTGCTGATATGCCAGAAGCTTATGGGCAGAAAACGCAGATGGAATGCCTGAATCATTACAGCGAACGCAGAAAATAATTCTGATGTTTTGCATTTATTGAAATGCAGCGTAAAATTTTGCGTTGCATTTTCATTGCGGATAAAGAAACGGAAATGCAGTAATGGATGATTTGAATTATGCATCTGATAAGATAAAGAAAGCTGTTCAGTATTATGAAGCCGCTGTTATATACTGATTGACTGAAATAAATAATTGTGTTACTATTATGGTATACAGACAGCGAAGAGGAGATGAGATTTATCATGCCGAGAGTAATACCTACAGGTGAGCAAAGCTACAGTAAACTAAAGGAAAACGATTATTTTCTTATAGATAAAACATCATTTATAAAAGACTGGTGGGAAAGAGGAGATGCAGTTACGCTTATTACCCGCCCGCGTCGATTCGGTAAAACCCTTAACATGGATATGCTCAATTGCTTCTTCAGCACAGAGTATTCAGGCAGAGCGGATTTGTTCGAAGGGA
>DCGK01000044.1 GCA_002315235.1 Ruminococcus sp. UBA1780 | reverse complement strand
CGCTATGCCATTACGGAAGGCTTTATCTTAGGTTACTGAGTTAAAGACCACTTTAACTCAACCTCATCAAAACATAACGCAACTAAAACCTGCTACTGTTCACCATAATTTATATGATGAGCCGTAATCAAACCGTAAATATTCTTACAAACCAGAAAAAAAACAGCAGAAATATTACAGAACAATGGATTTTTAAAATATTTTATTACGGACAGGTTATTTTCAGGATACAATGTTCTGTCTAAAACGATACAATACAGATATTCTATTGATTTCAATTTAGTGAATATGTATAATAAAGACAACAAATAAAAACCCGGTTTAAAAACTGAAAGGAACTGATTACTATGAAAAAGAATTTTATAAAATATTTTGTTATATCTGTATTTGCACTTTCATCACTTGCTTCATGCGGTGAGGCGTATGACAGCGCTGACTACTCAGCAAAAACAGACAATGCGGCGACAGCTGATGAAGGTGCCTGCAGTGATGAAGCATATTATGATGAGTGTGCTTCAGCTGAAGAACCCCGGTTCAGTAACGTTTCAGGTGAGGAATACTCTCAGTTTGCTGAAAACGGATTCAGGTCAGTAAGCACAAATCCTCTTTCAACCTTCTCTGCCGATGTGGACACCGCTTCCTACGCAAACGTAAGAAGAATGATTAAGGACTACGGAAGAGTAACTGATACAAATGCAGTAAGAATAGAGGAAATGATTAACTACTTCAGCTACGACTACAGCAAGCCTGACGATGACGCACCGTTCTCGGTAACAACCGAACTCAGCAGCTGCCCGTGGAACAGCAGCGCACAGCTTCTTTCAGTAGGCGTACAGGGAAAGGAAATCAGCAGCAGCGAACGTGTACCGATGAATATAGTTTTCCTTCTGGATGTTTCAGGCTCAATGTACAGTGAAGACAAGCTTCCGCTTATGGTTGAGGCATTTTCAATGCTGGCCGAAAACCTTACAGCAGAGGACAGAGTTTCCATAGTTACATACGCAGGCTCTGACGCAGTACTGCTTGAAGGCGCAAAAGGCTCTGACTACAAAAAAATCATCAAAGTCCTTAATTCACTCGAAGCAGGCGGTTCCACAAACGGCTCTGCAGGCATAAACACAGCGTATGAGCTGGCTGAGAAATTCTTTATTGAAGGCGGAAACAACAGGGTTATCCTTGCGACTGACGGAGACCTCAACGTAGGTGTATCAACTGAAGCTGGGCTTAAGTCACTTGTTGAAAGCAAACGTGACAACGGCGTATATCTTTCAGTACTCGGCTTCGGAACGGGCAACATCAAGGACAACAAGATGGAAACACTCGCTGACAACGGAAACGGAAACTACTCATATATAGACAGCATGTCGGAAGCACGCAAGGTGCTTGTCGAAGAGATGAACGGCACTCTGTTCACAATTGCAAAGGACGTAAAATTCCAGGTTGAATTCAATCCTGAGCTGGTTTCGGAATACAGACTTGTCGGATATGAAAACCGTCTTATGAATGACGAGGATTTCTATGATGACAAAAAGGACGCAGGCGAAATCGGCGCAGGTCACACAGTAACTGCAATGTACGAAATAATCCCTGTATCGGCAGGACTTCCGCTTAAGTATCAGCCTGCTGAAACAGAAAAAGCCGGAAGCAGCGGCGAATACTCAGACGAGCTCCTTACAGTAAGCATCAGATACAAAAATCCTGATGATGACGAAAGCAATACACTCAGATTTCCTGTTAAATCAGACAAATACACAGACTACCCTTCAGAAAACATGCAGTTTGCATCATGTGTTGCTGAATTCGGCATGCTTCTGAGAGAAAGTGAAAATATCAGCAGCGAAATCTGCTATGACAGAATTTCAGAAACACTTTCAGGCCTTGACAGTGTTCATGAAGATGAGTACAAAGCTGAATTTGCCGAGCTTGTAAGAAAGGCTGCAGCTAATTCATAATACAATCCGACTTTTACAATCTCCTTCAGTATATTACCTTCAAAACGCAAATCCCTCCGTGATTTATCTCCGGAGGGATTTGTGTTTACCGCACTGCTGCCGTAAAGAAAAAACCGCGGAATCAATATCCGCGGCTCAGTTAATCAATATTTAATTTTTCTCATCTCTTGTCTGTTTTTTCTCAGATTACCGTCTGATTAAGCATCAACATCAATCTCATCATGATCAAGATGCTGCTCATCAGCCCTGTCCCCGGCAATTACGGCCATGATACAGAAAAGTGCAGGAATACATGCATACGCAGCATCCATACTGCTTCCCTCACGTCCTGCAGCTGCAACGACTGCAAAAGTAAGTGCACCGAACACGAATGATAAAAATGCCATCAATCTTCTCATCTTAAACTCCCCGCTTTCAAAATCTTTGAATTTCTCCCGTATGAAGAGCACCGTACCATGAGGTGCCCCGTGCAGCAAATGAAAAATCCGTTTTCCGATCACTGCATTATCGTTTCCGATGTACATAATACTATCACAATATATGTTTTTTGTAAACCCCTGAGAATAAATTTTGTTTAAGTTCACAACAACAGTATCTTTGCTTAGGGAAACATCAACAAAGAAAAACAGCGTAAAAGCGTCGCTTCGTCGAATATTTTACTATTCAGTGTTTCATCAGGAATAATGTAAACCAAAGTTTACGCCACAAGACCAGAACGCTCGATGCCTTCTGTAAAATGCTTCTGCAGAAGCGCATACATCAGAAGCATCGGCGAAATGGACATAAGGCATGCCGCCTGTGTCCATACGACATACTCACGGGCTGATACTCTAAGGCTTGCATCGTTGAAGAGTGCAGCGTTGAGCACCGGCTGAATATTTTTTACAGTAAGCGCAAGTGTCTGGTTTGTGCTGAAGAATGAGTTGCAGATGTAGTAGTCGTTCCAGTACCATACCACCGCAAAAAGAAATACTGTAAGGAATGACGAAAGTGCGTTCGGAACCATAATAACAAGAAAGGTTCTGAGCGGTCCGCAGCCGTCAAGATAAGCCGCATCCTCAAGCTCCTTAGGCAGGCCCCTGAAGAACTGTCTGAATATGAATATCATAAGTCCGGCCCTCAGACCGTTTGCAGTCATAGCCGGAAGATACATTGTCCAGACAGTGTTTATAAGCCCGAGTGCCTTGAAAAGATTGTACTGAGGAAGAAGTATAACCTGAGGCGGAACAAGTATCATAAGGATTACTGTTCCGAACAGGAACTTCTTTCCCTTAAACTGAAAACGTGCAAATCCGTAGCCTGTTATCGCTGTGGTAATAACCTGAAACAGTGAGCATCCAACATTTATCAGAAGTGTGTTTGCAAGCGTCTTTCCAAGGTCCATCGCCTTTGCCGTCTCCTTTATGGCATTAAGCGTAAAATGACGCGGAATCCACATTACCGTAGGGTCATTCATGTCACTTCTGTCCCTGAAAGCACAGCTTATCATAAAAAGAAGCGGATAAAGAATTACAAA
Organism: Ruminococcus sp. UBA1780; assembly: GCA_002315235.1. Lineage (GTDB taxonomy): Bacteria > Bacillota > Clostridia > Oscillospirales > Ruminococcaceae > HUN007. The sequence continues at coordinate 16,345 of DCGK01000044.1, read as the reverse complement.
GCAGAGACCGAAAAGAATCAGAAATCTGAATACCGGCCATACTGAATCAGTTATTTTTTTGCGTCTCAAATACGAAATCTGTTCCTTTGTCATCAGTGCGCGGCGTGCCTTTTCCTTTTCGCGCCTGGCTTTTTTCGGATTTTTTTCTGCCATGTGGTCTCTCCTTTCATTTTTATTCTGATGCATAAGCGTTAATCAACCTCATAGTAAACAAGTTTACCGGCAATGAGGAAAAGTATTCCGACAATAAAGATTACTATTGCAAAATAAGACCATACCATTGACGCTGCAAGACCGTATTTCCAGTCACTCTGCATCGCAATTATTCGTCCCATGACCTTGTTTCCTGAGTCAGTAAATGAATCTATTACCGTAAACACCAGATTTGCAAGTATCATAGGGCTGACATACGGAAATGTGATTTTCCAGAAATATTCCCAGGCTGTAGCTCCCTCAAGCTGTGCAGCCTCTCTTGCTGAAGGAGGAATATTCTGCAGAGCAGCCAGAAAAATAAGTATCTGAATACCTGAACGCCATACAATGGCGAAAATACTGTCAATAGTGTGCTTTATACTCTCTGTAAGTGTCTGGCTCAGACCGTAGATGCCGGTAAATTCCAGAAGGTCTGTAACCATATCCGTTTCAAACAGTGTCGAAAACTGGTCAGCCCCCTCTGCACCGCTTGTATTCATATCTCCGGTTATTACCGAATAAACAGGGCCGGATGCAACGATTACAGGAAGAAAGAATACCGCTCTTACAAAGCCTCTGCCTCTGAACTTCTGATTTATAAGCACTGCGGAAAACAGTGAAAATATAAGTATAACAGGTGTTGTCTTCAGCATCTCGCTGATTTCATCAGCAAGATACGTACGGAAATACGGATCTCTTGCAAAAGCCTCGGTATAGTTTTTAAAACCAACCCAGGTGGCTGCGGCACCCGGCGTTACATCCTGAAAGCTGTATATCAGAGAACCGGCTGCCGGGATAATGAAAAAGACTATGGTTCCGATGAGCCAGAGGCTTAAAAAGCCGTATCCGTACAGCCGCTTCTGTTTTTCATAAGAAAGACCGCGTTTCTTTTTTTCTTTTTTCATCAGTTTCCGGCACCTCCGTTCTGCTCAAGATAATCAGCAAGGACAAATGTCTTTCCGTCCCTTTCTGCCGTTCCGTTATCTATATCGGTGTTAATGACTGTACCGTTTCCGTAAACCGCGGTAATGAGGCCGCCGTCAGCATTGTACAGAACAATGTTTTCATTTTCCACGCCGGCAAGAACATCCTTTATAAATCTGTACTCAGCTGCAGCAGTTTCCGTCCAGAATCCGCTGTCAGCATAGTAGTATCTGTCGTACTCAGTATCCTTTAGTTCACTGATTTCCTCATAAATCATGTCATAGTGAATACCGCTGCCTGCTGACACAGCCATCATGACAAGTCTTTCAGGATCAGCGTCACCGTTTACTGAGGTTGAAGAATACGGAACAAGTCCGTGAAGAACAAGCTGGTAAAACGGGATATCCTCGTCAAATATGTCATATCCGCTGGAACGAAGCGGAACATCAGTAATATGGTCTGTATATCCCAGTGCATACGCACATGCACCCCTTGAAAGAACAGAACCGTTGTTTTCACTGAAGTTCTTCAGTCCTTCACGGATATACTTTTCGGAATCATGACGTTCAACGTGCCTCTTCCCGTAGTCACCGTAAAGCACCGAGGTTATATCACCCGGACATATTCCTGAAAATTCATTCTTTTTATAATTAACCGAAATACGTTCAAACAGCTCAGGAAACACTCCCGGTGACAGAAGTGACACTGCCTTTTTCGTACCGTCCCTTGTTCCGTAGGCCGCACTGTAGCTTACCTGCCTTGAGTACTGTCCTGATGCACGCATCGCCGTATCACTGACAGTCCAGTACCCGTTTCCTGAGGTGAAGGTTGTATTGTTTACCACAGGATAGAACCTGATGTCTTTCTCATCAAAATATTCGGTCAGTTTTCTGAAATCTCCGGATGAACCAAGCACAGAGGAAGGCTTTGCCGAATAGTCCACCTTTCCTGAAATGCCGTCATCCGTCCAGTTTTCCATGGTAACAACCATCCTGTCAGCACCCTGGTCATACAGACCGCTGACTATTTCCCTGGCCTGACTGAATGTGGTAACAGCCTTTTTACGGGTAACAGGAACACCAAGGAAAGGCTCCTTCTTTCTCACGCCCCCGTAAAGGGCAACGCTGAGAGGAAGCTCGTCCTCTGAAGGCTTTACGCCCTGTTCCTCCGTAAGGTACTGACGATAAACCGCTGCAATATCAGCCGTATTCAGAAACCTGTCATATACCGGATAGAACCTTATCTCAAGTGAGTCCTGTTCAATCTCGTTGTTTTCAAACACTGTAAGAGGCTCACTGTTCATGTAGTATGTATCGGTATTTCTCAGCACAAATCTTGAGCTGAGAGTGTTGTAGCTGCTCTTTGACAGTCCGCTTACACTTGACTGAATAAGAACGTTGGAATCACCCTCGTGTATAACCGCAAGCATCCCGTTACCGGTTTCCTTTACCGACGCAAAAACCGGCAGATAAACCCTCTCGGTAATATCAGGTCTGTAAAGCGGAACAGCCGTTATGTCGCTTCCGTAAACCTTGGCTGAATAGGCACGGGCATTTGTTTTTCCGTTGTTGAAGTTTATCTTTGCGCCGCAGCCGTCAGGAACTATGTAGTATCCGTTTTCCATACTGCCTGCAGCAAGCATATTCGGAAGGATTGAAAGCTCAAGCAGAATCATGTTTTCTTCTTCGCTGCGCTTGTTTTCCTTAAACTCTGAGGTATCAGCACTTACGCTGAGGTATTTGTCCTCAAGTGTGTATTTTACCGGAATGACAAAGCCTGCAGAAGGAAAACGGTAGGTAACCTCAAGCGTATCGCCGCTTACCCTGTATTTCATTTTACCGTTTTTTGCTGAACGGAGTGTGGAGCCTGTCCTTTCCTCAGGATTACCGTAAACAACGATAAGCGAGGACTCCAGCTCCTTCTTCATCGTTCCCCTGGCAATCTGATCCCCCTCAGCATTAATCGGTGACGACCACCATACATATCCGTTTCTCCTGTTTTCAAGAGCTATCAGGTCCTCGTCCTCTGAATAGTAAAGAATGAAATTATCATTTTCACATGCCCTGATCATTTTTTTCAGTACATCCGTTTCGGATCTGATAACATAGTCAGAGCCGGAATCATCATCATTTTCAGCGGAATCAGCAGCCATCATCTCTCCGGCTGAGACGGAGCCCTTCTTTTCGGCAGCAAAAACACAGCATGACGGCATAAGCATCGCCGCAGCCGCTGTTCCGGCTATAATCCGTATCAGTCTTTTATGCATTCTGCTCACCGTCCTTTCCTAAACTCTGAATCTGTACTGAAGCTCTGTATATATTGAGTAAATAAATATTCCTACCTTCTGGAACAGTGACATAACCAGAACCAGAAGAAACATCATTACAAGCATGCCGGCAACCGTAAGAACAACTGCCGCAGCTGTCTTTAAAACCGAATACTGGTGTGCTGTCTTGACTGCATTAAACATCAGCACCCCGGACCATATCAGCCCTGCAGCGTAAACGCATGAAATAAATACGCCCTCGTCATTTACAAGAAGATGCGACATGATCGTTGTCAGAAACTGTGACGCAACGTAAGGGATAAGCGCATAGGAGCTGAAAATACATATTCGTCTGAGGGTTCCCTCACCGTCAAGCAGCGTGCATACCGACCAGTTTGCCGTAACCCACGCAGCAAAAATAACTATGCTCTTAACAATGTAAGGAACAATGTTGAAAAGTCTGTCGTATGAATTCATAAAGTGAAATGCGTAAAGTCTGTCATGAACAACAGTTCCAATAAAGAAAAGAGCAACAATTGCAAATGATATTTTCAGGGAACCGCTCTTCTTCCAGCGCATGTCCTCAAATCCCTCAAAGGGATGCATTACAGCATGCTTTACCCACTGTTTTTCAGATAGGTCCATCATTTGTCATCAGCTCCTTCCTCTGTTACTTCAGCCGCAGCTGCCGTGACAGCCTCCGGTGCTGAAGAACGAAGTTTTCTGTTTCTGAATATTTTTTTCAGAACTGCAGCAGCCGCCGCAGCAAGAAGCAGAACAAGTGCCGCAGGAATGAAGTTTCTGCTTATCCATCTCTCACGCCAGCCTTCAAATGCACGGTCGTATCTCCACTGTGAATCAGCGATTTTAGCATATTTCATTGCATCAGCGTAATTTCCCTGATTAATATAGGCACTGGCAATTCCCATGTATGCCCTTCTGTAGTTTCCGTCTCTGCGGAGCACCTCAAACCACGGCTCAAGGGCTTCTTCATAGTATCCTGCGTTGTAGAGTGCAGTGGCACGGTGAACAGTCTCGCCGAATTTTGTTTCCCCGAACACTGTTATGGTGTTCTTCTGTGAATCAGCTACGAAAACCTGTTCGTCAGTGGACTCTATTGCCGAAACCTGTCTGAACGTGCCGAGCTGGTATCCCTTCTCTCCGAAAATAAAAAGCAGATTGCAGTCCTCATCGTACTGGAATATCCTTCCGTTTGTGTAGTCAAGACAGTTTATAAGTCCGGAAGGACTGACATCTATATCAACGTATGAATTCTGCGGATAATCGCTGTAGTCAGCAGAAGGCATATCTCCGAAATGCGTGTCAAGATCAGCAAAAAGATTATAGCCTGCGGCATTTACCTTTTTGATTTTGTCAACATCCTGCGAAAGAGAGCTGCTGCATGTGTATATAAAGCCGCTGTCATCCGTATCAAAGCTTGAAACTGCAGCAGGAACGGAATTTGTCATATACCTGCGCATCTCATCATTTGCAAGGAACTTCCAGAAATAGTTTCTGAGAACCTCACCTGTCTGCTCAACTCTGTTCGCACCGTAATACCCTCTGAAATTTCCTTCGGGATCAAACATTACCGCGCCGCTGGTTACATTTTCATCGGCCACGTATATGAAGCCCGCCCTGTCGCAGAGAACACGCTTTGGCATAAAAGTCACTGCAGTATACTGTTCAGACACCGGTCTGGTAATTACAAGGTCAGTATTTCCCTCCTCATCGCATCTGATAATACGTGAGTTACCGGTATCTGCGATGTAAACAAGACCCTCTTCGGAAGCATAAACGCCGCCCGGATTTCCTATGGAAAGCTTTTCACCCCTGTAGTCAAACTCAGTAAGTTCAGCAGTTATGCTTTCAAGCTTTTCATCAGCAATGACTATGCGGTTGTTTCCGGCATCAGCGATATAGAATTTACCGTCGCAAAGGCATATATCCGACAGTCCTGAAAAAGCGGATGTTCCGAGGTCACTGCCTGAAACACTGCGCAGAGCTGTATATCCTGACTGTGATGGAATCGCCTCACCCCATCTGTCATAGTTGTACGCATCCGAAGTTCTTCGCGCGGAAGCCGGCGGTGCCTGGGCAAAACATACCACTGCCGCCGCAAGTGCCGCTGCTGTTCTTATATATCCTTTCACCGCTGTCCTCCTTTCTGAACAAAGTGCGTTATGATTATCACTGTCTGTTTCAGCCGTCACACTGTCCGGCACTGACAGCATATCAGTTACAGGATTTTTATCAGTCCTTTATACCTGAATGAGCCATTGTCTCAATAACATTTTTCTGTGCCGCCATAAACACGATAACCGGCGGAACAAGCATAAACACTGCCGCCGCCATCGCAACACCCTGACGGGCAATACCGGAAGCTGCTGCCTGTGAAACTGCTGTCGGAAGAGTTTTAAGGCTCTCGTCAAACACATAAGCCCCGGACTGAATATTCCAGGCCGCCTGAAATGCGAAAATAATAAGTGTCATAAGAGCCGGCTTCTGGTTAGGCATTACAATCTTCCAGCATATCTGGAACATGGATGCACCGTCAACCTTTGCCGCCTCTATCATGGCATCCGGAATCTGGCCTATGGACTGTCTCATAAGGAAGACACCCATAGGGGTTGCTATGCCCGGAAGTATGAGAGCCAGATAGGTATCAATCAGACCCAGCTTTGCAATTACCATGTACTGGACGATATAGATTACATTGCTCTGATACAGCAGGGAAACAACTATAACGGAGTTGAGAAATTTACTTCCCTTAAACTTTCCCTTTGCAAGCACAAATGCTGCCATTGAAGCAGTAAAGCACTGTGCAGCTGTTACCGAAGCAGTGATAATAACACTGTTGGCCACATATCTTGAAAACGGAACCCAGAGCTGTCCCGCAGCCCTGAACATTTCACGGAAATTATCCAGTGTCGGATCCATAGCATAAAGCTTCGGCGGGAAAATGAACCATTCCTGCGAAGGCTTTACGGACATAACCACTGCCAGATATACCGGCAGCGCCATAAATGCCCCGAGTATAAAAAGGAACAGAAAAATCATTACCGTTCCGAAATGTTTTCTTCCTGCACGTCCGGAAGTTGCCTTAAGTTTCTTTGTATCTGCCACAGGCTAATCCTCCTTCGCCAGGATTTTTGTTATGAGCTTGTTTGCACCGAACATAATCAGGAACAGAACCGTGCATATAGCGGATGAATATCCCATCTCATATCTTACCCAGCCATAGTCGTACGCATGTGTCATGATGGTATGGGCCGCATAGTCCGTGCTCGGAAAACCGACGAGATTTCTGCCGACTATGTCAGCTGTAAACGCGGCAACAATCTGCATAACAGCTGCAAAAAGCATCTGAGGCTTCATCGCAGGAATCGTGATGTAAACAAGTTCCTGCCAGCGGTTTTTTATTCCCTCTATCGCTCCGGCCTCATACATGCTTTTGTCTATGTTCTGGAAGCCTGCTCTCAGTGCAAGAAATCCCGCACCAAGGCTTATCCAGAGCTGAACAAGAATCACGACGAAAAGAATATACTGCGTGTCGGTAAGCCACTGCTTTGCTGAAGTGATTATTCCAAGGTCAAGAAGGAATGAGTTTGCATATCCGTACTGGTCACCGCTGAAAATAAGCTGCCATACGGTATAAACATTTGCCATGGAAGGCACGTAGAAAATAAGGGTGAATACAGTTTTCAGAAATGAAGGAAGTTCATTTATAAGCCATGCCAGCATAAAGCAGAGCACATAGCTTACAGGTCCCGAAAACACCGCAAATATAAGAGTTACCCTTATAGAGTGTATGAATGTCCTGTCTGAAAGAAACAGGTTTTTGTAATTTGAAAGTCCTGTAAATTCCGGAGTGTTAATCATATCAAAATCCGTAAATCCCACAGGAATCGATATAAGAACCGGAATAACGGTAAATACCACAAAGAATATCAGAAAAGGCGCAAGCATAAGCCAGCACTCAGCTGATTCGGATCTGTATGATGATTTTTTCTTTTTTTCAGGTGCTGATTTCACTGCATGCACCTCCTTTTACTTATTAAGTCCGAGACTGTCACGTTTTCTTGCAATCTCGGTATTGATGTCCCTGTTGTACCACATGATTGTGTCACGGGGATTACGGTGTTCATTTACCGTTTCACGGAATGCCGTCATAATATTTCTGGTAACGGCATACGATGCCGGTATGACAGGAATTTCCTTAAGTTCATTTCTCTGCTTCTCAAGTCTGTGAAGCTCATCCGGTGACCAGGACAGCTGTGCAAGAGTTTCAGTATTGGCTGCATCAAAGCGTCCCATTGTACCAAGCAGGCCCTCAACAAGGGTGCCGTACTCCGTCTGAATTTCCGTTGATGAGAACCATCTGAGGAACTGCCATGCATCATCCCTGTTTTCAGCACTGCTGAACACTACCGCACCGCTTCCGGCGGAATTGGCAGCATGAGAAACGGTTCCGTCTGCCTGACGCGTACCCGGAACAACTGTGAAATCCCATAGTCCGTTAAGCTCAGGAGCCGCGCTCTTTAGCTGATTGTAAAATGTATAGTTCTGAATAACTATCGGATATGTACCGTCTCTGAAGCGGCTGAACGGGTCATAAACCTGCTCAAATCTGTAGTCCGTATAGAAATCAGTCCACTTTTCGAAAGCCTGAACAGCATTAACACTGTCAAATGATGTTGCTGTCATGCTGCTGTTGTAGTAGTTAAGTCCGTTCTGAAGCATAAGAAGTGCAAAGGTGTGTCCCGGTTCAGTTGACGGAGCAATGTTTGACGGCGGGAGAACAAGTCCCGCATACAGGTGATTTCTCTGAAGCGCAGGCATCATTTCCACAAGGTCATCCCAGGTTTCCGGAAGTCTGTCTATGCCTGCTTCGGTAAGTATGTCCTTTCTGTAGAACATTACCGGAAAGCTCTGCGAAAGAGGAACACCGTAAATGCCGCCGTTGTACGTATACTGTGTGACAGCCTCGCTGTGCCAGTTCTGTCTGAGCTCATCAAACCCCTCACGGCTGCCCAGTTCATCGAGAAGTCCTCTGGCAGCAAGGTTTACCGGAAATTCGCCGCCAAGGAAAAGAGCGATGTCCGGCCCCTTTCCGGCAAGTGCAGCCTCAACCACACCGCCCTGAACAATGCTGATATTTACCGGAATACCGTACTTCGGAATAAAATCAGACTCTGTCAGTTCCTTTACGGCAAGAGCCTGGTCGCGTCCGAGATTAACCCACACATCAAGCGCATTTTCATCGGACGTTCCCGAAACAACACTGTAATCCCTGGTAAATGACGCTGCAAACGCCTTAAATCCGAACACAACTGACGGAATCAGCTTTTCCTTAACAGATGAAAACTCCCTGTCTGCCGAGGCAAGCTCAATATAGTCAACCTCAAGTGGCTGATCCCTGTAATCCCTCATCCATGAGGAAACAGCAGCTATGTTGTCCTTAAGCTGGGAAAGGTATGAAGGAATACGCGAAGGCTTTTCCGTGCATTTGTCCAGAACAACGTACATGCGTTCTATTCCTGCTGCCTCCGAACCGGAAAATCCGGTCATATCCTCAATATATTTTTTTATATCCTTAAGCTCTGATGACAGTCTTCTGAAATCACCGGTCAGTCCGGGAATAACCCTGTCAACGTTGTAGTCCGTGTACTTGTCCGGTGAAGGGCCTGTAATCATAAGAATCCGGCGGTAGTATTCATTGAGCTCAGTAACCTTTGGCTCCAGCCTTCTGAGCGCCTCACCGATGTCCCCGGGCACAGCCTCCATGGTGATGGTATGCTCCGTCCCTGCAGTCAGGAACACATAGATATCCTCGCCGTCATCCGTTCCGGGAACAACGTTCTGCCATCTGTCGCTGTACATGAAACGAACATTTTCAAATTCGCTGCACGGCACCTCTCCGTCAATATATATACGTCTTGCGGAGTTGAAGCCTCTCATGTATCTCTGTCTGGCCTTTATTCCGAGCCGGTACCAGCCGTCAGCTGAAATCTCTGAAGCAGGTATTTTCCATGTTACAGTCTGGAACGCCTTCTTCCAGTTGCTGTCACCTATGGTATTGTAAACAATACGGCCCGGATCTGAAGGCGATGCAAGGTAGCTTGAATTGTCGTATGTAGGATAGAGCGTTGAATCTGACTTCCAGGCGGCATCCTCCCCCTCTATACGTATCAGGGTCGAAGGAGTCGCGTCAAGTCCGGCCTGCGACGGCGCGCCTGCAGAATATCCGGATGGTATCTGACGGTGATAGAACTTAAGCCATTCGATTGCGATGTATGCCCTTGATGCCTCAAGAGTGATTTCGTGAGTGCCCTTTTCCAGATAAAAAGCAAGAGGATCATTGAAAAGTCCGTCCGAGTCATTAAGATCCGCCTTAATCCATCTGCTGCACTGAATCTGGGACGGTCTGATCTGGTTTCCGGCTGAATTTACGGTAATTTCGCGTTCGTTCACCCAGACCTTGTTAAGGAGTATTCTTGAAGCTGCATCAAACGGCGTTTTGCCGTCGATTCTGAGTGACAGATCAGTGACTGTGGAATTTGAAACAACCGGGCAGTACGAAAGAGCGATATTGTAAAGAGCTGTTTCAGGAATATCCACCTTCCAGGTTACCGTACCTGCGGATGAATTCCAGATAAGGACATCGTCCTTTACGCAGTCCTCTTCGTTTCCGAATGAACCCTCCGAAAAATCACCGCCTGACGCATCCGTGAAGTCTGTTCCCCTGACAACTGTTTCCCCGGTACAGAACTGTATGCCGGAATACATGTCAGAATAATCACTGTATGTATTTTCTCTGCTCCATACAAACTCACTGCCCGCATCTTCCTCCTGCGCATGCACAGAAAGGTCTGCATAAAATGCAGGATATGAAAACAGCATCGCTGATGCAATAACCGCTGACGCTGAACATTTTACTTTTTTCCATACCGGAACCACACAATCACCTCGGTCTGACCTTTTGTCAGTTAATCACAACAGGATAATCCGAACATTTCAGATACCCTTCAATCCTTTTTTACGCAGTCAGTTACCACGTTTTACTGCGTTTACAATCGTTCCGCAAAACGCAGTGTCTCATTAAAAATTATATCAAAAACAGACACAGGTGTCAACTTTTAAGGTGCACAAAAAATACCGCGGACACACGATAAATTCGTATATCCGCGGTAACTGTCATGCTGTATATTTACTTTGCCGGACCAAGCACAGTAATAACCTTTGAAACATACTGTTTGATGGATGCAAGGTCTGTAAGTCCTGCCTCTCCGTCTTCGTCAACGTCTGCGTTAATGAGTGCCTGTCCCTTAAGTGTCTTCCTGTCAAGAATAATCAGTGAAAGTGTTGAGATATCTGTGATATCAACTCTTCCGTCCGTATCAACATCTCCGTAGAGCGTTTTGCCTGAAGGTTCCGAAACCGGCTTGTCTGAAGGCTTTGCTGTAGGTTTTGCTGAAGCAGGTGCTGTCGGAGCAGCAGAAGGTGATGTTGTATCGCCCTTCATAGGATTTCCGTAAACGAGCTTTCCATTGTAGTAAAGCGGAATTTTCAGTGTCTCGCCGAAGAAATCGCTCTTTTCAAGACCTTCACGGCTGTAGTCATTTTCCGGATCCCAGTTGCTCTTGAACTCGCTGTCCTGAGCAGCAATAAGGCCCATCTGAATGTCTCTTGTTCCGTAGAACTTATAGTCGCCCCAGTCCATTTCGATGTAGTAGTTCTCATCATCAACCTTAACAGGACCTGTTACGCTTGACTTGAATTCGCCCTTGGTATCTGATTCAATCTGGTCATAGTAGATTTCAACTGAAACGTCATCAATAGTCTGACCGTGCTCGAGAAGCTCGCTGATATTGAAGTAATATCTTGCCTTGAATCCGTTAAGATATGCAGGCGGCTGTGTCTGTGCACTTGTTACTCTTACCGTGAACTGAGTTCTTTCCTTGTTTTCCTGATTGATAAGACCTTCGATAAAGAAGCTCTGCTTTGGTTCCTCCTTAGGAGGGAAATCCTTCTCAGCCTTCATGTCAGGTGTGCCGAAGTACTTGTAAAGACCTGCACATGCGCCTGTGAAGCCGGCGTTGTAGTCAACTGCAACCTCGTTGTATACGAAGTCGGCCGTAATATCTCTGTGCCAGTCACCTGCATCAGGTCCGCCTACAAGAGCACCCCAGAGTACATGAGTCTGGTCAATCGGATCATCCATCGCAAGTGTTGTTGATGCATGTGATGCTCTGTGGTGAGGATGTGATGCTGAGTTTTCCGCATATCCTACGATATAGCATCTGTTCATAGGGTTTTTGCCCATGATGTATTCCATCTGGTTCTTTGCCCATTTTGTGAACTGGTCATCCTCTTCGCCTCTTGCGGCTGTTTCCTTCTGGTAAACGCATGCACAGAGCTGAGCAGCTGTGTTGTATCTTGCTGAACCGTAAGGGTTAAGAACAGAGAATCCTGCCGGAGACTTTGAAAGAGCATCTGTATCGTTTCCGATTTTGCCTGTGTACTTGTACTCTGTTTCCCAGAGATGGTCAGCAAGAACGCCTGTGTCAGCGTGAGGAAGACCTGACCAGAACTCAAGGTTCCATCTGAAAATATACCAGTCACGTGCTGTGTTTGTAATCGGTGCAAGCTTTGCAAATACGCCGCCCCATACTGTATCCCAGCAGTGCACCCAGATGTTCTGCCAGATGTTGCCTGTATTTCTTATAATACGCTTCATATATCCTGTGTAGTCATACGAACCGTCTTCATTCGGTGTGTCTGAAAGACTGATAATTGAATCGATATAGCTCATATCATCAGTACATTCATAGAGCCATACTGCAGCCCATGAAAGTTCGTCCCAGGCATAGCTTGAATCATAGAAGCTGCTTCCGTAGCCGAGACTCTCCTTGTCACTGTACTCCTCATCAAAGCTGTCAACATACTTATGTGTTTCAACTGCAAAATCATAGAGAGCAAGCGCTGTCTTAAGTGATTTTTCAGCATATTCAGGATCAGTTTCCTTAAAGTTAAGATAGTTTATCGCCAGTGATGCCGCAGCTCCGGCTGCGCAGTCAGATGCAGGAACATCAGCTGTTGCAAAATATGCCGGTCTTGCAAAATCATCAAAGTGATCCATATCCTGAAGTTCAGGCGGATTCCAGTAGTTATGGTCGTTGTCGCCCTCTGCTACCTGATAGCAGTAAGCAATAACCTTTCCGTCCTTGTCAAGGAAGGTTGCCTTCATATAGAAGTCGTTGAACCAGCGGAGAATATCCTCAACGTGTTCCTGCTGGTCTGCCTTGATGTAGGCATCTCTGAATTCATAATAGCCCCAGCCTACAGTTGAAGCTGCGTATGAACCAGGAAGTCCGAACTTAACATGGTCTCCGGCATCGTGCATACCGCCGCCGAGATCAATGAATCCGTCACCGTCCGGATCAAGTATATCCCTGTACTCGTCGATAAATTCCTGTGAAAGGTCTGTACCTATGTACATGTGCTTCTTTTCATTTACAATCTCAAGAGGCTGAAGAGGAATACGGCAGTCCTCAACGTGACAGTCACCTCTCCAGTCAACATAGCCGCCGGTTATTCCCGGTCCGCACTTGTTTTCGTCATAGAAGGTAAGTGAATACTGAAGTGCCTTTGCAAAGTCAACCTCAACGTCATCATAGCTGAATGAAGACGGATCGGGGAATGTCATGTCAGTTATCGGAGGCGGTTCCTCGCCTGCAGAAGCTCCGGCATACTGAACAGCAGCACCTGCCGTCATTGTCATGCTGAGGAGAAGCGCAAGCACCCGGTTTAATTTTTTCATATTTTCTTCCTTTCGTACTGCAAATTTTCCGCAGTTTCCGGAACGGGTTACTCCCGAATCCGGAAGTAACCCGCTCTGAAATGTTTCTGCTGCAGAATATGTCGTCTGATACAGTTTATTTTACAGGACCAAGAACTGTAATTACCTTTGATACAAACTGCTTGATTGAAGCAAGGTCTGTAAGTCCTGCATCTCCGTCCTCGTCAACGTCAGCATTTATAAGTGCCTGACCCTTGAGAGGCTTTTTGTCAAGAATGCTCAGTGAAAGTACTGAGATATCTGTAATGTCAACTCTTCCGTCAAGATCAGCATCTCCGTAGAGCAGCTTACCGGCTGAAGGTGCTGCAGCTGAAGGCTTAACTGTCGGTTTTGATGTTGCTGAAGGCTTTGCTGTCGCAGAAGGCTTTGTCGTATCCTCAAAAGGAGGGTTTCCGTAAACAAGCTCATCTCCGAGATAAAGCGGAATATTTTTTGTAGGACCGTATTCGTCGCTTACTTTGAGGCCCTCTCTGCTGTAGTCATTTGTCGGATCCCAGTTTGCATTGTAATCAGCATCCTGACCTACAATGATACCGAGCTGAAGCTCCATGGCTCCTCTGAAAGGAATTCCTGACCAGTCCATTTCAACATAGTAAACGTTGCCCTTTGCCTGGATTGGCTCTGAAATCCTGACGTTCTTTTCCATGTTTGAGTTGGCTGCCACTTTGTCGTAATAAGCTTCAACCTTGATGTCGTCTGTAGACTGACCGTGTTCAACAAGCTCTGTAATGTCAAAGTAGTAACGGCACTTAAGGCTGTCTATATATCTCGGCGGCTGTGATGTATCAGCGTGAATTCGTACTGTGTACTGTGTTCTTTCCTTGTTTTCCTGGTTTACAAGAGCTTCAAGCCAGAACTCCTGAGCAGGTTCTTCCTTAGGCGGGAAGTTTTCCTCAGGCACCATGTCATCTGTTCCGTAGTATTCGTAAAGACCTGCAAGGCAGCCTGTTACTGCTGCGTTATAGTCAACTGCAACTTCGTTGTAGATGTAGTCCTTTGTGATGTCTCTGTGCCAGTCCTTAGCGTCCGGACCGCCTACGAGTGCGCCCCAGAGTACGTGTGTCTGGTCAGCAGGATCGTCCATGCTGAGTGTTGATGAACCGTGAGCTGCACGGTGATGAGGATGTGATGCTGCTGTTTCTGAATATCCTACGATATATGGTCTGTTCATCGGGTTCTTGCCGAGAACGTATTCCATCTGCTGTTCTGCCCAGTCAGCAAATCTTGCATCTTCCTCGCCTCTTGCTGCTGTAGCCTTTCTGTAAACTGCTGCTTCGAGACCTGCTGCTGTATTGTAACGGCATGAACCGTACTCGTTGAGCATTGAGTATCCGGCCGGTGTTTTCGCAAGGAATGTTGTATCCTTTTCGTCAAGTTCCTTTGTGTATTTGTATTCCATGTTCCAGAGGTCATCAGCCATACCGCCCGGATATGTATGAGGAATTCCTGACCAGTATTCGAGGTTCCATCTGAATATGTACCAGTCACGTGCTGTGTTTGTTATAGGTGCAAGCTTCGCAAATACGCCGCCCCATACTGTATCCCAGCAGTGTACCCAGATGTTCTGCCATGTTGAACCTGTAGTCTTGATAATTCTCTTGATATAGCCTGTGTATGTTACATGACCCATATCATCCTTGATGCTTTCGTCAACTGAAATGATATCATCGATGTATTTCTGTTCACCTGTACATTCGTAAAGCCATACTGCAGCCCATGCAAGCTCATCATAGTCATAGCTTGATGTATAGAAGCCGCCGTCGTAGCCTAAGCTGAGAACTGACATGCCTTCGTCTTCCTCATGTGTTTCAACTGCAAAATCATAAAGTGCAATTGCCTTCTTAAGGCTTTCCTCAGCGTATTCAGGCTCTGTATCCTTAAAATTGAGGTAGTTTACTGCAAGTGAAGCTGCTGTACCTGCGCACATATCAGTCGCAGGTGTGTCAACAGTTGCGAAATATGCAGGTCTTGCAAAGTCAAGAAGCATCTCCGAGCTCTGGAGCTCAGGAGGATTCCAGTAGTTGTGGTCGTTGTTACCCTCACCTACCTGATAGCAGAACGCAATAACCTTGCCGTCCTCGTCAAGATATGTTCCGTCCATGTAGAAATCATTGAACCAGTGAAGTATGTTTTCAACATGCTCCTGCTGTCCTGATTTTTTATATGCGTCTCTGAATTCGTAGTAGCCCCAGCCAACCGTTGAAGCTGCATAGGAACCAGGAAGTCCGAACTTAACGTGGTCTCCGGCATCGTGCATACCGCCGCCGCAGTTCATATATCCGTCGCCGTCAGGATCAAGAATGTCCTTGTATTTGTCAATGAACTCCTGTGAAAGATTTGTGCCGAACTTGGCATCCGCACCTTCAAGAGCCATCGGCTTAAGCGGAATGTTATAGTCTTCAACGTGACAGTCGCCTCTCCATTCGAGCCACTTAAGGCCGGGGTTTCCGTTCTCGTCAACATCATATCCGCATTTGTTGGCATCGTAGAAGTAAAGCACGTACTGAAGCGCCTTCGCAAAGTTTACTTCAACGTCATCATAGCTGAATGAATCCGGATCCGGGAAAACGATCTCATCCTCAGTAACCTCCGGCGGCTTTTCGCCCGCATCAGCACTTACTGTGATTCCTGTGCACGCAAAGCTTCCGAGCATTGAAACGCTGAGAAGAGATGCCAGAAATCTTCTGAGTTTTGTTGATTTCATAGTACATCACCTTTCTGAAATATATCTTTTTCTGCTGTCTCCCTCACCCCCGGAAAACAGCCTTCATTTTCATTATACCACTACTGGCAGAATCTTTCAATGCTTAAACGAGTGCTAAAATAAATGAATTTCAGATTAATTTTATGTAACAACAGACAAAGCTGCATTCATCATGTATCCGGGGGTATAACGTTTATCATCAGTATCACGCACTTTGTCGATAAAAAAGCATGATTAAGCCCGGGGGATTTAAGATACTTAAAAGCTGATTAAGTCCGCTGTAATATCAGGTTTTTCCGCAGAAAAATTATTGAATTCCGTCATATAATATGATATGATATATCTGTATGTACCTTCATACTTTATTTATGGAAACACTGATTAAGTCTGGCGTACA
>DCGK01000114.1:5629-42566 GCA_002315235.1 Ruminococcus sp. UBA1780 | reverse complement strand
TAAGGAAACACTGATTAAGTCTGGCGGAAATTATGCAAGCAGACTGTACGTCAAGTCGTCAGACGTGATTTAATCAGTGGTTCCTTAAAACAGACATATGAAGTAAACAGCGCAGCAAAGTTTCGTGAATACGTATCTTTGCTGCGCTGAATTTTATTTGCAGGGATCGTTTCTTAACAGTTCCTTTTTCTGATATGATTTCTGCTTCGGAGTTTTGAATTTTAAGGAATTTTATGGATAATAAATGGAATAATACGGTAAAAATTTACCTCTTAGGGCGAAAATATTACCTCTTAGGGCGAAACTATTGAAATCACCTTCCAAATCCGATATACTGATACACGTAGTCAGGAAACAGATTAAAGAGAAAATTACATTACAAAAAGTAACGTTAAGCAACTGCTTCCGGACGAAATACACCGACAGAACAGGAAGTGAATTATGATCAAAATAAAACTTGGACTGGTAGGGAGTGACAGACTTTATCTCGAACGGTTCATGGAGTTTGCCGGGAAAAGATACGGCGGGCGAACAGAACTGTATTCCTTTACTGAACCGGAATCTGCTCTGCAGTCTGTTGCTGAAAACAGGATTGATGTTCTGGCTGCTCTGCAGGATACGGATATTGCACCTGACAGGATTCCTGAACACTGTGTATTTGTGTATCTCACTGATTCGGGAGAAATTGACAGGTACAACGGATGCAGAACAGTATTCAGGTATCAGAGAGCTGAACTTGTATACAAGGCAGTAACCGGGCTTTACACGGACAGGATTTCAGACCGGATTGAGTACAGAACAGGAAGCGGAAATTCACATATAACTCTG
This sequence comes from Ruminococcus sp. UBA1780, assembly GCA_002315235.1. GTDB lineage: Bacteria > Bacillota > Clostridia > Oscillospirales > Ruminococcaceae > HUN007. The sequence continues at coordinate 41,738 of DCGK01000114.1, read as the reverse complement.
TTCCTTCCTGAATGTGAAGGCTCCGGTACAGCGACAGCGGCTGCCGCATTTTCCGAATATTCAGCACGCAGCGGCAGGAAGACACTGTTTCTTAATCTGCGTCAGTTCAGAGAAACGGAAGACCTGATCAGCGCACCCGGAGACAGTACGTTCACAGATGTGATATTTTCACTGAAAAGCAGAAAATCCAGGCTGAGATTCAGTCTTGAGAATGCCGTCAGAAAGAGCCGGAGCGGAGTGTATTTTTTCGGAAGCTGCAGGAATTCCACGGATATCGCGGAAATCAGTGCAGCTGAGCTTAAGATGCTGATAGATGAACTCAGGGAAGAATATGAAAATATCGTAATAGTGAGTGACTTCTATATTTCAGAGCGGATGATGCTTCTTTCAGAGCAGGCTGACAGTCTGATAATAGTTTCCGGAGCCGGACGGGATTCGGAAAAACGGCTCAGGCTTAAACGTGAGGCGCTGGAATGTCTTGAAAAAAGAAACAGTACGGATATTACCGGAAAGCTGCAGGTTCTCTATAACAGGGCAGAAAAACCGCTTCCGGTTGACATACCTGCTGCGGGTGTGTTCCCTGACAGAGGCGAATGCAGCAGCAGAACCGTAATGGCTGAGCTGGTTTCCTCCGGAATATTCGGCGAGCTGTGCGGAGGTGAGGCTGTATGACGAGTACTGCAGTGACAGACAGCAGGGAGCTTGTTTCCGTACTGCAGAAATATGTCAGGGACAATTACGTTCTTTCGGATTATTCCGACGATGAGCTGTTTGAGATGATAAAGCGTCTTGCTGCGGAAAGAACTTCCGGAACCGGGATTTCCGTTGGCGGACTTGTTGATATAACAGAAAGCATCTACAGTTCAATCAGAGGCTTCGGAATTCTTGACATGATAATGAAGGATGACGAAGTCACGGAGGTAATGATAAACGGATGCGATGAGATATGGATAGAGAAAAACGGCAGACTTAAGCAGCTTCCGGTACGTTTTGAAAACAGTTCACAGCTTGAGGATACAATACAGCGTATAGTTTCCATGGCAGGAAGAGAGGTCAACCAGGCTAATCCGATTGTTGACACCAGACTTCCTGACGGCTCCAGAGTAAATGTTGTTCTCCCGCCGGTATCAGTTGACGGGCCTGCAGTTACAATACGAAAGTTTTCAGTAAACCATATCAGTATGGAACGCCTGAAGGAACTTGGTTCAGTAAGCGGTGAGGCGGTAAGGATGCTCAGAAACTTCGTAAAGGCCGGATACAATATTTTCATAAGCGGCGGAACCGGATCCGGTAAAACAACATTTCTCAATGCTCTTTCTGATTTTATTCCGGAAAATGAACGTGTTATAACGATTGAGGACAGTGCAGAGCTTCAGATTAACGGAGTGAAAAATCTGGTAAGGCTTGAAACGAGAAACTCCAACACATCAGGCTCCGGTGAAATAACAATAAAGGACCTGATTAAATCCTCGCTTCGAATGAGGCCGGAACGGATAATTGTCGGTGAGGTCCGCGGTGCCGAGGCACTTGATATGCTTACAGCGATGAACACAGGGCATGACGGTTCACTTTCAACAGGACATGCAAATTCTGCGCGTGATATGATGTCAAGACTTGAAACTATGGTTCTTTCCGGGAGCGAGCTTCCTCTGACAGCGGTGAGGAACCAGATTGCGTCAGCAATTGACATTGTTGTTCACCTTTCAAGAATGAGGGACCATACAAGAAAGGTGACTGAGATTTCGGAGATTACCGGAGTTGCAGACGGGGAAATAGTTATAAATCCGCTGTATCTGTTCGAGGAGGACCGGGAAAGTACGGAGGACACAGTTCACGGAAGTCTTGCAAGAACGGAAAATGAATTCAGGGCATATGAGAAATTACGCAGATGCGGAATTAATACGGAGGTATAAAGTGAAAAAGAAAAAGTATGAGAAGGACAAGGGCCTTACTGGTATGGGGATTGATTACAGCATATACAGAATGAGCAGGGTACAGATACTCATCTGCTCCGCAGCAGGGGCAGCAGCAGGCATTTCGGCATGGTGTGTTTTTTTCGGTGCCGGATTTCACGCGCTTGCGGCTGTAATTCCCGGTGTTCTGGCCGGAATCAGAACAGGGAGAAAATATTTCGGGGAAAAGAGAAAAAAGGAACTTGTATGTCAGTTCAGGGATTTCCTTGATTCTGTTGCTGCATCAGTTTCGGCAGGCCGGAATGTTACGGGAGCAATTCAGGCCGCAGGTGATGACATGAGGCAGATTTACGGAGAAAACGGAATAATAACACGGGAAACAGCACTGATAGTAAACGGTATGAGAAACAACATTAATCCGGAGGAACTTTTTCTTGATTTTGCACGAAGGAGCGGAATTAAGGATGCGGAAATATTTGCAGATACATTCTGTGTCTGCAACAGAACCGGAGGAAATATGAGAGACGTTATTTTAAGAACCACACGAATACTGAGCGAGAAAATTCAGACAGAAAATGAGATTGAAGTAATTGCATCAAAGGGCAGAAACGAACTGATGATTATGACAGCAATGCCGTTTATTATCATTCCTATGCTGAAAACTCTGGGAGAGAGCGGAGTGTCAGGAAACAATCCGGTTACCATTGCGGTCAGAGCGGCAGGTGCTCTGCTGATAGTTCTTTCCTGTCTGGCAGGCAGGAAGATTACGGATATAAAAATATGAGGAACGGAATATGAAAGCGGATTATTCACTTGTTATGGCGGCGGCAGGTACGCTGCTGTCCGTAATATGGCTTGCAGTGTACATGAAAGGTATTGCAGACTACAGGCAGATGAGCAGCTCAAAGGCTCTTCAGAGGCTTAAATTCAGCGGACTTTTTCCTGCAGGGTTCGGAATAATGAAATGCTGCGGCATGAATGCCGGAAGCAGCAGGTTTGCGTCCAGACGTGATAACATAACGGAGATATACGGAGAACATTATGCTGTATTTTACACGTTAATTCATACAGCAGCACAGCTGAGCTATGCATCATTTCTGGTGCCGGTATCACTTCTTGCCGGTGCTGCTGCCGGCAGCGTGATGACAGCTGCGGCAGGAATTCTGTCGGCTGCCCTTATGCTTTATGTCATTGACGGTGAGGTGAAAAAGAAGGTTGAGGAAAAACACGGTCTTGTTATGTGTGAGCTGCCGGATATCATAGTGAGGCTGACGCTTCTTCTGAACGCAGGAATGGTTCTGAGAGACGCATGGAACACTGTGGCTGAGTCAACAGATACGGCTCTGGGAAGGGAAATGCGGCAGACGGGCTCCGATATCAGAAACGGTATGCCTGAGACAGAGGCCTTCAACAGTTTTGCACAGAGATGCAGAACGAGAGAAATAAGGAAATTTTCAGGAGCACTGGTGCAGAATCTGAAAAAAGGCAGTGCCGGGCTTTCAGTGTGTCTTCAGAATCTTGCAGATGAACAGTGGGATGAGAAAAAGAACTACATCAGAAGGAAGTCAGCTGCTTCGGAACAGAAACTGCTGTTTCCGATGCTGATGATATTTACGGCAATTATTATGATGATAATAGTTCCTGTATTTACTAACATGATGTAACACAAATGTTGAAAACTTATTGAAAACGAAAATAAAATTTATCAGGGAGAAATATGATTATGAAAAACTATATTGAAAAGACAACAGACAAGGCAGCATATTTTGCAGCACGAGCTTTATATGCAGTGAGAAAACAGACAAACGAATTTATCAGGAACGAAGACGGCGAAACAAATCTTGTTGCAATCCTTCTTATTATAGTAGTTACAGTGGGACTTGTTGCAATTTTCAAGGATAAACTTACAGATGTTATTGAAACAATATTTAAAAGAATTCAAAGTTCAGTCAAAAGTATCTGATAACTTTCTGCACAGCGAAAAAGGTGCTGTTTCCGTTATTGAGGCTTCGGTTATTTATCCGGTTGTGGTTCTGACGGTCATTGCCCTTGTGTACATCGGAATGTATATTTTTGAGGTGTCATATCTTAATGACAGGGCAAGGTCAGTTGCTTCGTTAGCTTCGAAAACTCTGGTGTTCACAGGATATGATGAGCTTGGTGACATATATACGCATACCGGATTCAGAGCCGGTGACGTAAAACCGGACAGAAATCATGTCAGTAAGGCATATTCCGAAGGAAGTCCGTACAGATATCTTGTGAACGGAAGTGTTGACGACAGGTTTACGGAAAACACCATGAAATATGTGTCAGACGGACTCTTTGTTCCGTCTGATGCCGGGTGTACCGTCAGCGTGAACCGGAGAATGTTTGACAGGCGGGTGGATGTAAGTATTGAAAAAGACATTCGTTTGCCCGGAATTCTTAAGTCTGTGGGTGCAGGAAATGATATGAAAATAACCGTAAATGCCTCTGCGGTAACTTCTGATCCGGCTGAGTTTGTCAGAAATACGGATCTTACATTCAGAGCGGCTGAAATACTTGGCAGCAGAACCGGTATTACAGAAAAGCTTGCAGGACTGCGTTCGAAATTTGCAGGCAGAAAGCGTACAGGGCCGGAAATATGAAAAGAAAGCGGATTTACGGGTCTGTGACAATAGAAGCGTCACTGGCGCTGACAATATTTATACTTGGATATCTGTGCATACTTTCCCTTGTTTATGCGGTAAGAACTGAAAGTGCGGTGCAGAACGGAATCAGCAGAACAGCATCTGAAATATCCAGATACTGCTATGCTGCTGAGAGGCTTTCTCTGACGGAGTATGTAAAGAAGGCCGGAGTAACAGCCGGTGAAGCCATTGACAGACTTGCCGGATTTTCGGATGTAAAGGGCGGAGACGCAGGTGAAAGTGATTCAGGCTCGTGTCTTGCGGAGCTGGCTGATGCTCTTTCGGGAAATGTTTCGCTCAGCGGAATGCTCTGTGATCCGCTTGTCAGAGCTGTGTTTTCGGGATGTATTGCGGAAAACAGGGAAACAGCTGATGAATATTTTTTAAATCTGGCCGGAATAACGCTGGATGATATAGATTTTCATTATTCCTCGCTTCTGAGAGACGGAAAAAAGATTGAGATTGTTGCAGTTTATAAGGTGAAGCTTCGTACCTGCGGACTGTTCGGTAAAAACGGAATTTCACTTACTATGAGAAATACCGCTGTTTCATCTGCATGGATGACAGGTGAAAGGGAGGCTGCAGGAGTAATTGAAACTTCCAGATGGAATCTGACATCATTTGAGCGTGGGAAGGCATTTACTGAGGAAATAAAGTCTGAAAATATAATGGATGCGGTAAAAGGAGGAAAGGGCATTGACCTTTGCAGGGGCGGAAAATATTCGATGATATATTCGCTTAATGTTTTTGCCTCAACCTATTCCGGATGCAGTGTTCCCGGAAGTACTGACCCGTCTGACTATTCCGTCAGGGGGCAGGCGCTGCAGGATAAACTGGAAGGATATGCAAAGAAACTGAATGAGTGCATCGAAACAAAGGGCGGTTCTCTTCAGAGCGAGAAAAACGGAGTACATATTCCTGACCACAGAAAAGATGCACGCGGAGAGCTTGTTATTGTCGTTCCTGAAGAGGCACATGAAAATGCAGCAATAAGCGCTGCTCTTGAAAATGCGGCAGCCGGAGTGCTTGAAAATACAGGTGTATCCGTCAGGTATGAATACCGTGACAGGGCATTTCCGGGGATAAGGGAAGAAAATCAGCAGTCTGAAAGGAAAAAATAAATATGAAAATGATTATAACGGCAGCAGCTGCAGCAGTTTTGTCTGCAGCCGGGTTTACAGTCCTTAAGGATATTCCCGGAGAGGAAAAAATGAAAGGAAGCAGAAGGTTCTGGTTTGCAGTATCACTTGCTGTGTATCTTGCGGCTGATATGCTGACAGTTCATGCTTCTGAGGAGTACGGAATTATAAATGCTGTAAGCATGCTGTTTGCGGTAAACTTTATATTTCTGCTTGGTGTCATTGATATAAGACACAGGAAGATTCCGAATATATATGCTGCAGGAGCGGCAGCTGCAAGAACACTGTTTATACTTGTTCAGGGATTGTGCGAAGGACGTACAGCTGAGCTTTTCGCCCATTCGCTTGCAGGTCTTGCCGCAGGAGGATTCATTACAGGACTTGTGTATGTGATTTCAGGCAGGGGCATAGGTGCCGGTGATGTGAAAATGTTTGCCGTAATAGGATATTTTACAGGAGGATTTGCCATGATGGACATCCTTGTTTATTCAACGGTTTTCTGCTGTGTATGTGGAATATTCCTCCTGATTTTCAGAAAATGCAGTCACAGGGACTGTATTCCGATGGCTCCGTTTGCGTATGCGGGGACAATGCTGTATGTTCTTAGCGGAATGTGAGGCGGTTATGAAAAAATTACGGTTATTTGTTTATCCTGCACTGCTGGCGGTACTAACGGCATTTTCATGGATGAAGGCACTTGGGACAGCTGGAACGGATGAAATCAGATTTTCAGCATTTATTCAGAAGGCGCAGATAAACGAGCAGAAACAGGCTTACATTACCGCGGCTGAATGCTATGCAGCCGCTGCAGAAATCAGGCCTGATGACGAGGATGTCCTGATTCACGCCGCTGAAAACTATCTCAGGTGTGATGAGGGAAGACTTTTTCTCAGATACTGCCGCCGGGCTGCTGACCTGCGCAGCGGAAATGACAGCCCGTGGCTTCTTATGTGCGGATATTATCTTGACACGGGTGATGCGGCAAAGGCCAGGGAGCTTCTTGAATGCATTCCGGAAAAATGCAGAAGTGAAAAAACAGAAGATATGATGTCTGAAATTACAGGAAGATTTCAGACCGGATATAAAGGGTATTCAGATGCCGGGCCGTTTTACGGCGAATATTTTGCTGCGTGCGACGGTAAGAAGTGGGGGCTTGCAGATGAGGACGGCCGTTTTTATATTCTGCCTGAATACGATGCTGTCGGCGCCTACAACGCGGATGAGGATATTCTTCCGGTGTGTTCTGACGGAGTGTGGTGCTTTATAAACGAATCCGGACAGGTAAGGTCAGTTCCTTCAGAAAAATACACCTGGCTTGGTGCGTACAGTTCAGGACTTGCGCCTTTCTGCTGTGACGGAAAATACGGATATACTGATACTGACTACAATGAAAGGCCGGAAAGATATGATTATGCAGGTTCGTTTTCGGAAAATGTGGCTGCAGTAAAAAAAGATGGAAAATGGGCTCTTGTCAGTCCTGAACTTAAGTGTATAACCGGATTTGAATATGATGAAATCATTACTGATGAATATGGATTCTGTGTTCACAGCGGGCTTGTCAGAGCATTGAAGAACGGCAGAGAGGTTATTATCGGAACGGACGGCAGAGTCAGTGAGTACGGAAAAATCTACTCCTGCGGTCTTTCACCGGTGGCTTTCGGTGATTCGTGGGGATACGAGGACGAAAACGGAAATGTGGTGATTGATGCATATTTTGATGAAGTCAGTGATTTTTCAGAAAACGGAAGAGCGGTTGTAAAGGAGGATGACCGCTGGAGGGTAATCACGCTTGAGGTATACAGATGAATTTTACGGAAACACCGGCTGTCTGCGAAATCAGGAAGTGCAGGGTATGTACTGTACTTCCTGATTGTTGAAAGATTGTTGAAAAAGTGACAAATGTCACTGCTGCCAGTGACATTTGACATATTCACATAAATAAAAATTTGTGCTACAATATATTTATAATAAGACAGAGAATAGATATATGTAGAACAAAAGCGTTATAGAGAGAAGCGGAGGACATGGCGTTCTCCGCTTTTTTCTTGAATAATTCACTGAAAAAGTGTATAATTTTATACGGAGGCATAATAATGAACATAATATATGTTTTTCTTCATATAATCTCCCTTATGGGAATGGCAACAAGTATCGTGTGGCTGGCATTCCGTGCAAAAAAAGAACGGGTTAAGCTCGTTTTTATGATGTGTCAGACACTTATCATAATATGGTCTGCCTCCAAGATTGCAGATCTGACAGTAACCAGCAGCTTTCAGCTGTACATATGCTATCTGATCGGAAACCTCGGGGTCTGCTTTATAGGTTCGTCGTGGGTTCATTTTTCGGTTCTTTACCGTGCAGGAGGCAGGAAACATTTTATTCATCACCTTCCGTATGTACTGTCAGTTCTGAACTATGCCGCTGTGGTGACAAATCCGCTTCATCACATGTACTATACTGAGCTTTCGACAGATGCCATAGTGCATGGTCCTCTGTTCTATGAAAATGTATTTTTCACCTATGCCTGCATCCTTGCCGGCATTGCAGTAATTTACCGCAAGTCCTTTGTCGAAAGAAGATTTTCAAGAAGACAGGCGGTATTTATCGCACTTTCTGTAATTGTGCCGACTGTGCTGAATATATTCTTCATAGCCGGAGTAACACCTGAAAGATTTGACCCGACACCGTTCGGATTCAGCCTTACGAGTATATTCATTCTTCTGGCCGTATACAAATATGATTTTCTTGATGTAAACTATATGACGTTTCCGAATATCTTCCGTAACGTGCCGGGCGGTATCATCATAGCCGACGGACTTGGCAGCATCACATATATAAACGAAACCGCAAAGGAATATGCTGGTGAGATTTCTGCTCCTGATGATATATACGCAGTTGTTGATGACAGCGGGTTTTCAGCAAAGAAAAATGACGGATTCAGTGAAGCTGAGGTAAACCTTAACGGACGCAGGATCAACATAAGACGCTACAATCATTTTGACGGTGAAAACATCATGGCTGCAGCATTTATCATGACGGATATCACAAAATACCATGAGCTTATCGAAAAAACCAGAAAGCTCAATACCGCAAACGAAGAGATTGCAGTTGAAAAGGAAAGAAACAGAATAGCCCAGGAGGTTCATGATACCGCAGGTCATACTCTTACAATGATTAATTCAGCGGCAAATATTCTCAGAATCAAGTTTCCGGATATGCCTGATGAGGCAATGGAATACGTTGAGCATATTTCAACTGAAGCAACGGCCGGTATTTCCACACTTCGTATGGCTATAAACAATATGAAGAAGCAGTCCTACACAGGCATTACCGACGGAATAAAGCTTCTGGCGGACAGTGTCAGGGGTACTGAATGTGAAGTGTGCGTACAGGGCGAGGAAACTGAAAAGTATCTTTTCTGTTCCGCTGCAGTGTGCAGATGCTGCCGTGAATCAATCACAAACAGCTTAAGATATTCAGGCGCGGACAGAATAGATATAGTTGTGAAGTTCCTTGAAAGCTCACTTGAAGTCTATATATTTGACAATGGCTGCGGATGCAGTGAAATACATGAAGGCAACGGCCTTTCAGGCATAGAAAACAGAATAAGGGAGATCGGCGGGACGGTAAGCTTTATGTCCAGCGAGGGCAACGGATTTACCACGGCAATAAAAATTCCACTGGAGGAGAAAATGTGATAAAAGTAATAATAGCTGATGACCTCAGTATACTCAGACAGGGGATACAGGTTATACTTGAACAGGACAGTGAAATAAAAATATGCGCACTTGCATCAAACGGAAAGGAAGCTTTTGAGCTGTGCGGAGAGCACAGGCCGGATGTTGTGCTTATGGATATGAGAATGCCTGATTTTGACGGGGCATACGGTACGGCAAAAATCAAGGAAGCCTATCCGGATACCAGGGTTCTGGTTCTCACAACCTTTGATGATGAGGAAACCGTTGCAGAGGCGATGCAGAGCGGTGCTGACGGATACATACTGAAGGAAATGGACGGGCAGAAGATTATTCAGTCAGTAAAGGCTGTCAGCAGTGGTATAAATGTATTCGGTCCGAATGTCTACAGCGGTATTCAGAAAAAAATTACCGAATCTCCGAAAGCAAACACCTGTGCAAATTCTGAGGCAGCAGCAGACCTTACTCCGAGAGAGACTGAAATAATGATTCTGATTGCAGAGGGGCTGGATAACAAAAATATAGCGTCAAAGCTTTTTCTTGCTGAAGGAACAGTAAGAAACAATATATCCAGAATGCTTGACAAGCTTGGCCTGAAGGACCGTACGCAGCTTGCCGTATATGCTGTAAAGAACAATATAATATAGTATTTCTTTAAAAATATGCGTTTTTATACGCATATTTTTTTGTTATATTGACATAGTAATCGGAGAGAATATATGGTATAATTATAGTGCGTGTCAAAATTACTGCGAATACATTGAACAACTGCATTCAGCATAATATGACGCTCACTATAATTCAAAGGATGAATATAATAAAACCATGATATACTTTGACAATGCCGCTACAACAAAGCCGGCAGAATCTGTAGTCAGAGCAGTCTGCGACTGTATGGAGAATACATTCGGAAACCCTTCCTCACTTCATACACTCGGACTCAGAGCACAGCAGATAATGGATCAGGCCAGAAAAAATATTGCAGGAGCACTGGTTACTGCACCGGAAACAGTGTATTTTACATCAGGTGCAACAGAAAGCAGTAATCTTGCAATCCGTGGTGCGGCAGGCACATACGGCCGCAGAAAGAAAAAAGTCATTACAACAACTGTTGAGCATTCTTCGGTTAAGGAAGCATTCAGCAGACTTGAGGAGGAAGGTTTTGAGGTTGTGAGGATTTCACCGCGTGAAAACGGTGAGTTCAGTCCTGCTGATTTCATAAATGCAGCAGATGAAAACACCTGCCTTGTAAGCATGATGCTGGTCAATAATGAAACCGGTGCCCTTCTTCCTGTAAAGAAGGTTTTCACAGAGATAAAACGCCGGTACAGTGATACAGTTACTCACTGTGATGCTGTTCAGGCATTTATGAAGATTCCGGTTAAGCCGGATGACCTTAAGGCTGACCTTATTTCCATGAGTGCCCACAAGATATATGGCCCGAAGGGCGTAGGTGCTCTTTATGTTAGAAAGGGAATCCGCCTTCTTAAGCAGAATCTCGGGGGCAGACAGGAAAACAGCATGAGAGGCGGTACAGAAGCGGTTCCTCTTATTGCCGGATTCGGTGAGACAGTTTCACTGCTTTCGGGTACATTTGCAGAAAGAACCGAAAAGCTTGAAGCCCTCAGAAAATATTTTACAGAAAAAATGAAAGCTATGGACGGCATAGTTATTAATTCACATGAGGATGCTGTACCATACATAGTTAATATTTCTGCAAAGGGAATACGTTCAGAAATAATACTTCATTTTCTTGAAGAGATGGAGATATACATTTCCAGTGGTTCAGCCTGCTCAAAGGGTGCAAAGAGCGGAGTTCTCGGCGAATTCGGCATCAGACCGGAGCTTGAGGACAGTGCACTCAGAATCAGCTTTACTCATGAAAATACTTCAGACGAAATAGACAGGTTTGCAGATGCGCTTGCCGCAGCACAGAAGCGGCTCAGAAGATAACATTAATAAGGAGAAAGTCATAATGAAGGAAATAATCCTTGCCAAGTACGGCGAAATAGCCCTCAAGGGCCTCAATAAAAATACTTTCGAGAATCTTCTCATGAAAAACATGAAGAGACGTCTTGAACCACTTGGAAAATTTGAACTCGACAGACAGCAGTCTACTATATATGTGGATTCACAGGATGAAAATGCTGATTTTGACGCTGCACTTGAAAAGCTCAGAACGGTATTCGGCATAGCTGCACTCTGCAAGGCAGGAGTTATGGAAAAGGATTTTGAAAAAATCTGCGAGGGAACATACTCATATCTTGAGGATACACTTTCGTATGCCCGTACATTCAAGGTTGAAGCCAAAAGAGCAGACAAACGTTTCCCTATGAAGTCACCTGAAATATGCGCTGAACTCGGCGGAAGACTTCTTGAAAAATTTCCTAACCTCAGCGTTGACGTAAAAAATCCTGAAGTAACCGTTACAGTTGAAATCAGAGACACAAACGCCTATGTTCATGCTGTTAAGATTCAGGGTGCCGGCGGTCTTCCTGTAGGCAGTTCAGGCAAGGCTATGCTTCTTGTTTCAGGCGGTATTGACAGTCCTGTTGCAGGATACATGATGGCAAAGCGTGGTATTCATATAAGCGCGGTTCATTTTGTAAGTCCTCCGTACACATCTGAAAGGGCACGCATCAAGGTTGAACAGCTTTGTGAAAAGCTCACAGGATACTGTGGCAACATAGCATTTTTTTGTGTTCCTTTCACAGAAATTCAGGAAGCAATCAAGGATAACTGTCCTGAGGAATATTTTACTATTATAATGAGAAGACTTATGATGGAAATCGCTCAGAGGCTTGCTGACAGGGATGAATGCCTTGCTCTTATCACAGGCGAAAGCGTCGGTCAGGTAGCAAGCCAGACACTCAAGGCTATTGCATGTACGGACGCTGTATGCAGAATGCCGGTGTTCAGACCGTGTATTGGTATGGACAAGACAGAGATAATTGAAATTTCAAGAAAAATTGACACATTTGATATTTCTATCCAGCCATACGAAGACTGCTGCACAGTATTTACACCAAAGCACCCTAAGACAAAACCAACAGTTGAAGAGATAGAAAATGCGCAGAATTCGTTTGATTTCTCCAAAATGGTAGACAAGGCTGTGGAAGAAACTGAGATTAAGTTAATTAAGTTCTGAGATTTGTTCACAGTTTGTTAATAGTGTGTGCATATTTCGTTCACTGGTATTAGTGTAAAAGAAACATAATTTCGATATATTCACAGTATTAATTTGTGGATATGCTAAAGATTCGGCTCGAAAACTTGACAAAGGACTTCTGCAGGTGATAAAATGAGTATCATTGAACCGGGAAAAATTAATCCGGTTTGAGACTATCGCTTGTTTTTTGAAGTCAGACTGAGTAGAGCAGTTGCTTACAGGAGAGAAAACAAAAATGAGTAAATCAGCTGTTCAGAAAAAAGGACAGGTAAAAAGTTTTTCATATCTCGATGTTCTGAAGAATATTTTCCCGTGGAAAGGCGATCCGCCAGGAGAGGTTATCAGAAAAACAGTATTTCTGATAGCGATTGTGGTTTTTGGTGTATGTGCTTTTCTGATATTCCAGTACTTCTATGAGAACTTTAAGAACAACCACATGTATCATGAGATACAGAAGGATGTTCCTGCACTTTCAGAATTGATTGAGAATGACACGGAAACGGTTTATGAAGACGAAGAGATGCTTTCGTACATGCAGACGCTTGTTGAAATGAACGAGGACATTGTCGGATATATTCAGATTCCGGACAGGAACGGCAGCTGCAAGGACAGCGGAGTGGATTATCCTATCGTGCAGAAGCGCGATGAGAGCGAAAAGGATTTCTATCTTGACCACAATTTCCGCGGAGAACCTGCAAGAGCTGGTACGCTGTATCTGGATTACAGAAACGTGCTCGGTTCAAGAGAACGTTCAGGTAATCTTATCATATACGGACACGAGATGTCCGACGGAAGTATGTTCGGTAAGCTCAAAAACTACTATACCGACTATTCCTTCTATGAGGAACACCCGCTGGTTGTTCTGTCATCAAGGTATGAGGTTTCCAAATACAAGATATTTGGCTATTACTTTGCGGACGGCGGAGCCGGTGACTGTGATTTCCACTATACAGATACTATCGATTTCGGATCAGAGAGAGAATTCTATGATTACGTAAATCAGATTAAGAAAAGATCCTGCATATCAAATGACATTGACGTTAAGTACGGTGATGAGCTTGTTACACTTTCCACCTGTGCTACTGACATGTACAAGGACGCAAGATTCGTTGTGGCAGCCAGAAGATTAAGACCTGGCGAGGACGAATATGCCGGAACACAGAAGGTTACAAGGAGAAGTGAGTCCGAGCGTCTTATGCCTCTTGAATGGTACAAGGCAGCAGGAATTGAACCATATTACAACGACACAGATTTTGTGCCTTACGGATAAGAAAGGCAGATACTATGGATAAGAAGAAGACTATAATTGCTGTATGTTCGGCGGTTGTTGTTTTTGCCGCAGCTGCAGCAGGGATAGCTTTTCTGAACAGGAAAACTCCGGTAGTACCGGATGAACCAGTGACGGAAGTTACTGAAGCAGTAACGGAAGTACCGGTAACAGAACCGGTAACAGAACCCGTTACAACATTCAAACCGTTTGTAAACGGTCTCAGCCTTAAGGCTCAGGAGTGGAAAAATGACAATCCTGATACTGTCGGCTGGATAAGAATTCAGGGAACGGCGATTGACTATGCAGTTACCCGTACAGATAACAATGACTACTACGTTGACAGAGATTTCTGGAGAAATTATGATTCAGCCGGATGGGTTTTCATGGACTTCAGATGCGGTATAGAATCAAATTACTTTACAGACAATACTCTGATTTATGCTCACAATATGGCAAGCGGCGTAATGTTCGCTGACCTTAAGAATTATGAGCGATATGAAAGCTTCTATGAGGAGCACCCGATAATCGAGTTAAGTTCACTTTCTCAGGATTATCAGTTTAAAATTTTTGCGTTCATGCCTTGTAACGGTGTTCACGGTTCGGATTTTGAATTCTGGAACTACACCTTCTTCTCAAGAGGAAAGGAGCCCGAATGGACTCTTGGTGAATACCTTTCAAAGATTGACGATAAATCACTTATTACCACCAAAGTGGATCTGAGAGAAGACGACAAGTATCTTGCTCTTTCGACCTGCTACGGCGGAGATACAACGGATCCGACACGATTTGTTGTTCTTGCAAGAATGGTAAGACCCGGAGAGGATGCTCTCGAGGGAACTACCGGAAGCGTCAGAAGATGGTAATGCCGCTTCGGACGAAGTCAGAATAAGTGAAATTTAAAATTAACCTTTTAATAAAAAGGAATTGAATGGAGTTTTTATGAACGAACAATTACCACTAAAGCGAATATTTATCGGTCTTGTGGCAAGTGTTACAGCAGGTGTTGCGGTAACAGCGGCAGGTACGGTAGATAAAGCAGTACTGGTTTATCCGGACAGCAGATCTTCAGAATATTCATATATTATGAAGAGCGAAGCTGCAGAGACAGACACAAACAGTACTGAAGCCACAGTTGTAGCGCTCAGTCATGAAGAAACTAATAACAACACTAACAGCAGCAATATCACAAAATTAATTGACATTACAGTTTCATCGAGTGCATTCAGAGCAGCAGAAGGCTTAAGTTATTCTGAAGAATCAGACGAATTCTCAGAAGAGTATGCAGAGGCTGCAGAGGAAGAGCAGGAGGAAAACGAATCAGGTGAATGGTGGAAGGCTGAGCTTTCCGATTATTCAGAGGTTCTTGAAAAGCAGGATCTGGTACCTACACAGACATATGTTCCGGAGGAAACTGCAGAGGAAGAAACTGATTCAGATGAAGATGAGGATGCCGAACCTGAAAGTGAAGGCCTTTCAGAACCGACAGTTATTCAGGGCGCATCAGAACCGGCATATTCAGGCTGGACAGCAGGTGAAGCGGAAGTAAGACTTCCTTCATCACTCACACCATACACAGTATATTTTACAAGCTACGGATATGGTCACGGAGTAGGAATGAGCCAGAACGGTGCAAATTATTATGCGAAGTACGGCGGATATGACTACCTTGATATTCTCAGCCACTATTATCCGGGCACATCAGTAGAATACAATCCTAATGCGGCTAACGAAACAATCACGGTAAGAGGTGTTTCAGGCAGCGTTGTGGATATCATTTCAAAGGTTTGTAACGCAGAAATCGGTCCTTCCTTTGAAGTGGAAGCAATAAAGGCTCAGGCCGTTGCAGCCTACACATTTGTAAAGAATGCCGGTGGAAGCACGAACGGTATGGCAATCAAGTCAGGAACACCTGACAAGAAGATTGTGGATGCAGTCAAGTCAGTTCTCGGACAGGCTGTTTACTATAACGGTTCATATGCTCTCACAATGTTCTGCGCATCAAGCGGTGGTGCTACTGCTTCAAACAAGGATATTATTATCGATGATCTTCCTTATTTAAGATCAGTTGTATCTGAGTATGATGCTCTTTACGATCCTCATTACGGTGAGATGTCATCAATGAGCGTTGATACACTTCGTTACAAAATCCAGAATGCGTATGGTATCTATCTTTCATCTTCATACGGTCAGTGGATTCAGCCGATAACAGGTGACGGCGGTTATGTTGCCAAGGTATGCATTGACGGACAGAAGACAGTAAACGGATATGATTTTGCCAGAGTAATAGGCCTCAGAACACCTAAGTTCTCAGTGTACTGTAACTAACAAGAAAACAGGCTTTTCTGAAACTGTGATATACAGCTTCAGGAAAGCTTTTTTGTATTCAAAACACAGATTTGAAGGGGGTATATTTTATGAACATGTACGAAATAATCACTAAGGCAAAACACGCGCAGAGACTTACTGATGAAGAAATCTGCTGGCTTGTTTCCGGATATGTTGACGGAACAATACCTGACTACCAGGTAAGCGCCTGGCTTATGGCGGTAAACCTAAATCCGCTTTCGGACGAGGAAACTCTGTGTCTGACCATGGCAATGAAGGATTCAGGAGGCACTGTTGATCTTTCCGGTGTTGACAATGTTACTGTTGACAAGCACAGTACGGGCGGAGTTGGCGACAAGACGAGCATTATCATCGGTCCGATAGCAGCTGCATGCGGCGTAAGCGTGCCGAAGATGTCCGGAAAGGGTCTGGGCCATACAGGCGGTACGATAGACAAGCTTGAAAGTATTCCGGGATGCAGTACGCATGCAGAATTCAGTGAATTTATCAGATATGTAAACAATACCGGATTTTCGATTGTTTCACAGAGCGGAAATCTTGTTCCTGCGGACAAGAAGCTGTATGCCCTCCGGGATGCAACAGCGACAGTTGACAGTATTCCTCTTATCTGTTCAAGTATTATGAGCAAGAAACTGGCTATGGGTGCTGACTGTATTCTGCTTGATGTCAAGACAGGCAGCGGGGCATTTATGAAAACTGCGGAGGATGCTGAAAAGCTTGCCTCACTCATGGTCCGAACAGGAAAAAATGCAGGAAAAAAATGCATGGCAGTAATCACGGATATGGATATTCCTCTTGGCAGATCAGTAGGAAATACGCTTGAAGTAATAGAAGCCGTTGAGGTTCTGAAAGGGAACGTAAAGGGTAAGCTGTATGATCTCTGCATAGAGCTGGCTGCAGATATGCTTGTTATGGCCGGAAAAGGGACAAAGGATGAATGCATAAAGCTTTCAGAGGATGCTGTTTCATCAGGAAAGGCACTTGATGTGTTTATGCGTTCCATAGTGCAGCAGGGCGGCGATGTATCGTTTGTAAGCGATTACACAAGATTGGGTGAAGCTAAAACCAGATACGCTGTAGTGAGCTCGTCAGACGGTTATATAAGCGGGATGGACAGCGAAGAGATTGGTCTTGTTTCACTTGCACTGGGCGCAGGGCGTAAAACAAAGGAAAGTGCCATAGATTATACTGCAGGCGTTGTTCTTGAAAAAGAATACGGTGATTATGTCAGAAAGGGTGACGTTCTGTTCACGCTCTACACCTCATCAGAATGTGATATGGCCGAAATAGCCGGAAAGGCGGCCGCAGCTGTAACCCTGTCTGATACTGAACCTCCTGAGAGAAGCTGTGTAATTAAAACTGTGGAATGATTATAGCCTGAAAAATAATTATATCAAATATATTGACATTGTCTGTGAAAAAGAATAGAATAATAATGGAAACATTTTTTTTACATTTAAGTTTACAGGGAAATACGTGCATTAAGAATTGAGACAGGAGGAAACGTAAATGGGATTTTTAGAAAAAGTAGGCGGCTTTGCAGAAAGAGCAGGAGAAAAGGTTAAGAAGGGTGCTACAGGAGTGGCAGACAAGTCAAAGCTTCTTGCAGAAAAGGCAAAACTCAAAAGTCAGATTAACTCGGAAAATTCAAATATCAACAAGGCGTATACTGAGCTCGGAAAGAAGTATTTTGAGCTTTTCGGACACGAACCTTCAGAAGATTTTGCAGAGATTGTAGGCAGAATCAACAATTCAAACGTTCATATTACAGAACTTCAGCAGCAGCTCGCAGCACTCGAAGTTGAAACAACATGTCCTAAGTGCGGCGCAGTTATCAGAAAGGATCAGCAGTTCTGTCAGGCATGCGGCTCAAAGACAGAAAGCTTTGTTGACGTTTCAGCTGAGGACATCGAAGTAGTGGCAGAAGTGGAAAAGGCTGCGGAAGAACAGTCAGCAGAAGAAATTACATCAGATGATTCTGATGTTACAGAAGAATAATATAGTGAAGGCAGTTTGTTTGCTGCGTTCACTATAATCTCAGAAATATACAGCATTTAAGCTTCAGGGTGGTGTGCAATTCACAGCCGGCGGTACAGTCCGCTAACCTCGCATACGAGGCCGATCCGGTGAAATTCCGGAACCGACGGTATAGTCCGGATGAGAGAAGCGAAAGTTTGATTTTCAGACGTTTGTAAAAGGTGCCCTGATAAACCCAGGGCACCTTTATTTTTTGGAAACAGGTGAAAATATGTCAGATCACGAAAGATATATGCGGATGGCTGTTGAACTGGCGAAGGGCGGTACAGGATTTGTAAATCCGAACCCTCTTGTCGGTGCAGTTATAGTAAAAAACGGCCGTGTAATCGGCTGCGGATATCACAGAAAATACGGTGAACTCCATGCCGAGAGGAATGCTTTTGCATCCTGTACAGAGAGTGCCGATGGCGCAGATATATATGTTACACTTGAGCCGTGCTGTCATTACGGCAAGACACCGCCGTGCACCGAAGCAGTTATTGAAAACGGCATCCGACGGGTTTTTATAGGTTCCAGTGATCCGAATCCAAAGGTTGCAGGTAAGGGCGCTGCCATTCTCAGAGAACACGGTATAGAGGTATATGAGGGTATACTTAAGGAAGAATGTGACAGCCTGAATGAAATTTTCTTTCATTATATCACAGCAAAAACTCCTTATGTGATACTTAAGTATGCAATGACGGCCGACGGGAAGATTGCTACATTTACAGGGAAGTCGAAATGGATTACTTCCGATGCTTCACGTGAACATGTTCAGCATACAAGAAAGCGTACAGCTGCGATTATGGCCGGCATAGGTACGGTACTGGCAGATGACCCGGCACTCACATGCAGGCTTGCGGATTCCGGAACACATGCACGTATTATATGTGACAGCAGCCTTCGTATTCCTGAAGACTGCGGTATAATGAAAACTGCGGCGGATATACCGACATACATTGCTACGGTAAGCAGCGACGAAGAGAAGATATCAGCGATTGAAAGAGCCGGCGCTCATGTCATAAAAACAGAAGCATCAGAAGGAAGGGTTTATCTTCCGGAACTTATGAAATATCTTGCATCTGAACTGCATATAGACAGTATCCTGCTTGAAGGCGGTGCAGAACTTGCATACAGTGCGCTCAGAAGCGGTATTGTGAACAAAGTTCAGGTCTATATGGCGCCAAAGATATTCGGCGGAGCCGGTGCAAAATCCGCCGTTGGCGGAGCCGGTGTCGATTTCCCGGATGATGCATTCATGCTTTCCTGTCCGGCTGTAAGCACAATCGGAGATGATATACTGATTGAGTATAAGGTCGGAGGTGAATAATACTTGTTTACAGGAATAATAGAAGAAACAGGGACTGTGGTTTCCGTCAGAAAAGGAAGTGTTTCGTCGAGAATCACATTTGCCGCTTCGGTTGTACTTGGTGATGTTCATGAAGGTGACAGTATTGCCGTGAACGGAGTTTGCCTTACGGCAACAGATATTACTCCGAAAACCTTTACTGCGGATGTCATGGCGGAAACAATGAGAAGAAGTTCGCTGGGTGATCTCAGATCCGGTGACAGAGTCAATATGGAAAGAGCAATGCTGTGCGGCGGAAGATTCGGCGGACATATAGTTTCAGGGCATATCGACGGGACCGGAACAGTAGTTTCCATGAAACGTGAGGAAAATGCAGTCTGGGTTACTGTATCGGCCGGTCCGTCACTGATTAAGTACATAGTTGAGAAGGGCTCGGTTGCTCTTGACGGTATCAGTCTTACGGTTGCATCGGTGAGTGGAAGTGAGTTTAAAGTATCCATTATACCTCACACTGCTTCAGAGACAACCCTACTGTCAAAACAGCCCGGAAGCCGTATCAATATCGAGTGCGATATGATAGGAAAATATGTTGAAAAACTCCTCGGTTTAAACCAGGATTCAACCGGAAACAGGGTTGAAAGTAAATCGCGTATAACACGTGAAATGCTCATTCGAAACGGGTTTTAAACCCCGATTTTAAACCGGTATTCATGGTTGAAAGAAGCTATGAACCCGGTTTAAAACCAACCGTGTGCCAACCGGATCATACAACCTGAAAAGGTTGCATGCCGAATTAAATAACGGTTGCAAATCGGTGCAGTACAGTCTGCGTAATGATTGACTTTTATGATAAATACAGTGAACATAAATTTGAAATTCACTGTAAAAAATACAGGAGTAGATGATAATAAGATGTTTAACTACAACACAATTGATGAAGCACTTGATGATCTCAGAGCAGGAAAAATAATTCTTGTTACTGATGATGATGACCGTGAAAATGAGGGCGATTTTATATGCGCGGCAGAATTCGCAACGCAGGAAAACGTAAACTTCATGGCTTCTGTCGGAAAAGGGCTTATATGTATGCCGATGAGCAGAGAGTATACAGCAAAGCTTGGACTTTCACAGATGGTGGATAACAATACTGATAATCACTGCACAGCCTTTACAGTTTCAATCGACCATAAGGACACAACTACCGGCATTTCAGCTGCCGAGAGGTCAGTGACAGCAATGAAATGTGCGGAAGACGGTGCGAAACCTCAGGATTTCAGACGACCTGGACACATGTTTCCGCTTGAGGCAAAACCGGGCGGTGTTCTTGAACGAAACGGACACACTGAAGCGACTGTTGACCTTATGAGGCTCGCCGGACTTAAACAGATTGGCCTTTGCTGTGAGATTATGGCTGACGACGGAACAATGCTCAGACAGGAAGGTTTAAAGGTCCTTGCTCAGAAGTACGGTATAAAATTTATCACCATAGCGGACCTTCAGGCATACAGAAAACGCTGTGATATATTCATGGAGCATATTTCAGAGGCGAAGCTGCCGACCAGGCACGGGGATTTTGAAATTCACGGATTTCAGAACAGTATTACCGGTGAACATCATGTAGCACTTGTTGCCGGGGATTTGTCAGACGGTGAGCCTGTACTCTGCCGTGTGCATTCAGAGTGCCTTACCGGAGATGTGTTCGGTTCAAAGAGATGTGACTGCGGAGCTCAGCTTGAAACTGCAATGAAAATGGTTGCAAAGGAAGGCAGAGGCATTATTCTTTACCTTCGACAGGAAGGCAGAGGCATCGGACTTATCAACAAAATAAGAGCATATGCGCTTCAGGAACAGGGACTTGATACTGTCGATGCAAATATTAAGCTTGGTTTTCCTGCGGATATGAGAGATTACAGCTGCGGTGCGCAGATGCTCAAGTATTTCGGTGCATCAAAGCTTAGACTTCTGACAAATAATCCGCTTAAGATAGCCGATCTTTCTGAATACGGTATAGAGATAACAGAACGTGTTCCGATTCAGATTGAAGCCAATGAGCAGGATGAATTCTATCTCAAAACCAAGCAGAACCGCATGGGTCACATGTTTACTTACTGATATTATGTTATACTACAAACATATATTTATAAATAAAAACGGAGGAAAAAACAATGAATACTATCGAAGGAAATTTTATTGCCGGTGAGGCGCGAATTGCAATTGTTGCATCAAGATTCAATGAATTTATCACATCAAAGCTTGTCGGAGGCGCTGAGGATGCACTTGTAAGACACGAGATTGATACTGATAACATCGATCTTGTATGGGTTCCCGGCGCATTTGAAATCCCTCTTGCGGCCAAGAAGCTTGCAGACAGCCGCAGATATGATGCGGTTATCTGTGTCGGCGCTGTTATCAGAGGTTCAACAACTCATTATGACTATGTATGTGCTGAAGTTTCAAAGGGTATTGCTCAGGTCAGCCTCAGCAGCGGAATTCCAGTTCTTTTCGGAGTTCTTACAACTGAAAACATTGAGCAGGCTATTGAAAGAGCCGGTACAAAGGCGGGAAACAAGGGTTATGACTGTGCAATGGCAGCTCTTGAAATGATATCACTTCTTAAAAAAATCTGATAAAGTATTAATCTGAAATATATTAATATAGTATATTAGTCCGGGGCTGTACCATGTACAGCCCTTTGTTCATTTTTTATATCCTGAACACATGTACACAAACTGACATAATACACAAAATAGACTGTAACATAATAGTCGGGTTGTAAACTCTGACCTAAAATGTGCTAAAATAATATCTCAGAAATGAGATATTAAGGATAATACTGTATTAATATTACATAAATACCAATGTCATTTTGTTAAGCCTGTGCCTATATAATTCTTATTGGTGCATTTTTATAAATATGTACCATGTATTTATATGAATTCCACAATTGAAATTTGAACTTTGTGATGATATAATAATATTATTAGAGTAGTGTGTCTATTTGTGCTCTTTAGTTTGAAAAAACTATAAACTATAAAATAATTCGGAGGTGGTTTAATGGGTATTAATGTTGCCAAGGAAAAACCAGGCAAAATGAATACTACAGAGGAAAACAAAAAGACCTATAAGTTCAAGACCAAGGAAATATCGTTTAACTGTCGTCAGCTCAGTGCGATGCTTTCATCAGGTCTTACACTTGTTAAGGCGCTTGATATCCTCAGTAAAGAGCAGGAATCAGAAAAGGCTAAGGCTATCTGGCAGGAAATCTATGAAAACGTTCAGAAGGGTGAATCTTTCTCAAGTTCACTCGAAGCTCAGGGTGATGCATTCCCTCAGTTTATGAAGAGCATGGTTAACGCCGGCGAAAGTTCAGGTCAGATGGATGTTATCATGAAGAGACTTGAAGCTCATTATGATAAGGAAAACAAGATGAACAACACTATCAGAGGTGCTCTCATCTATCCTATCATACTTCTTGTACTTTGCGTTGCTGTAACAATTCTTATTTTCACAGTAATCATCCCTGTTCTCAGACCACTGTTCGGTGATGATCCTAAAAATCTCAATATCATTGCTCAGTTTCTTCTCAAGGGAAATGAGATTTTTCTCAAGTACTGGCCATTGATAATTGCACTCGTAGCTGCAATAGTTGCAGGTATTATATATGCTCTTAAGGTACCTTCAATCAGATACAAGGTTGATATGTACAAGATTACAGCGCCGAAGGTTGGACCTCTTATGGTTAAGATTTATACAGCAAGATTTGCAAGAACTCTTTCATCACTTTACTCAAGTGGTATTCCGATGGTTGAGTGTCTCCAGAGATCTTCTGATGTACTTGGTAACATATATATATCAGACAAGTTCAAGCAGGTAATCGATGAGGTTAAGCAGGGCGAACCGCTTTCAGCAGCTATTACAAGAACTGAGATATTTGAGTCAATGTTCTGCTCAATTATCTTTGTTGGTGAGGAAGCCGGTGCTCTTGATGAGATTCTTGAAAAGTCAGCTGACTACTACGATGAAGAAGCAGACGCAGCTGTACAGAGACTTGTTTCTCTCCTTGAACCTGTTATGATTATCTTCCTCGGTGTTGTAGTTGGTCTTCTCCTTGCAGGTGTATATCCGGCTATCTACGAATCACTCGGCGGACTTGAAAATATGTAATAAAAACACTGTAAAACAGTACACTATTTATAAAAAATATTAATTTACACAGAGAGGTGGAAATTTAATGCTATCGTTTGATATAACAGATAGAAACATACGAATCATCAGAGGTGCTGAAAACAAGAACAAGATTGCCATCAGTTCAGCAGCAACACTCAATATCGATGAAGATATTATTGTAAACGGTCACGTTAAGGATGTTCCGAGACTTGCTACAATAATGAACCAGAAGATTAAGCAGAACAGAATGATGGACAAGGAAGCCATCGTCAGCATTTCCTCAAACATGACAATCTTCAAGGAACTCACAGTTAGAAGAGCTCAGAAGGAGCAGGAGTTCACAAAGATGGTTAAGACTGAGATGCAGGCCAAGGTTGGTATCGATGATACATATGCTATCTCATATTCAATAGTTGGTGCTTCAGATGAGGGCGGCGATATGGTAACAGTACTTGCCACTGCATGTCCTACAGAAGTTATCGACTCATACAAGAGAGTTTTCTCAATGCTTGGTATCTCACTCAGGTCAGTGATTATCGGTTGTAACTGTATTACAAAGGTTCTTCTTTCTGATGAAAAGAACAGATCAAAGATGCCTCTTCTCGCAGTTCAGATTGACGGAAGCTTCATCTCACTCAATATTTATGAAAACAACCAGCTTTCATTCTCACGTTTCGCTTCAATCGATGCTGCTGACTATGACAACAGCTCGGACTATGTATACGAAGCAGTTAATGAAAACATCTTCCGTATGCTTCAGTTCCACAGAAGCAGAAACGCCGGAGATCCGATCAGAAACGTTGTTCTCTACGGTGATACAAGAGAATACATGCGTATCTCCAAGGATCTCGAGCAGATGGATATCAATACAACAGTAATCACTGTTCCTAAGAACGTTAAGGGTTACCAGAACCTTGACTTTGCGCTCTATGCAAACGCAATCGGTGCAATGTTCCCAAGAAACAAGGCTACTGAAAAGATTAACCTTCTTGAACTTGGCAGTACTACATCGATGATTACTGACAAGGTTAAGTCAGACAGTGCTTTCACTGCTCTCTTTGCAGGTGTAACTCTCGGAACAATTTTAGTAATGGGTGCTATTACAATTGGTCTTGCAGCAAAGGACGCTGGTCTTAAGAAAAATATTAAGGATATGAAGGAATTTATGGAAGCTCCTTCAACACTTGCTGAGCTTGCCAAGCTTGAGGACAGAGAAGCTCTTCAGACTCAGGTCAAGGAATACAAGAAAACAGCAACTATTGCTTCTGATGCTCTCAGAACACAGCCGTTTATTGAGAGTGAAGTTTACAATATAATTGAACAGACAGCAGTTGAAACTGTTGGTGCAGCCAATGTTTCCGGAATGGGTTCATACAATCCTAAGGACAACGGCAAGAAGGACGGCAAGTTTGTTATTGATAATGTCGACTATGAAAACGGCGACGTTACATTCCAGTTTACCGCTCTTGTAAACAAGAATGAACCGGCTCCGACATTTGCAGCTCTTCTCGCTGAAAACCTTGAGAAGAAGGGTTACTTTGAAAATGTTCATTACAGCGGCTATGAGTTTGATGTACTTGAAGAAGATGCAGTTCTTGTTGCTGAAAACGGCGGAGAAGTTCTCGGCTCAGGCAAGAAGGGTGACAAGTTTGTTACATCAGCAATGACACTTACAGTAAAGAGCCCTGTTTCAAGCTACAAGGATTTAGATAGTTTTAAGGATGAAGCTGCAAATGCAGATACGGAGGGTAATCAGGAATGAAGTTAAGTTACAGAGAAAAAATCGGCCTTTTAATTGTTACTGTATTACTTTTTGTAATAATATTCATAATGTGGCCTATCAAGACATTTAAAAACAGTATTAAGGAACATGAAGCTGAAAGGGAAACTGTTCAGGCTGACTATGATGAAGTGAACCGTAAACTTGCAAGAATTCCGGTAATTGAAGGAAATATCAACAAGATGTATGAAGAAACAAAGGGCCTTTCAGACAAATTCTTTGCACAGGTTGACAACATCCAGGTTGACAAGTATTTTGAAGGTGTTCTCAACAAGGAGCCTTATGTTAAGGGCGGAAAGAATCAGATTGAAATTATTGATGAGTTTAAGATTAATGATTCTGAAGCAGGTGATATTCCGTTCTATTTCTATGTTCCGAATATTGTCACCTATCCTATTCTTGAGGCAGCTGATACAAACGGCAATCTTCTCGAAACAACTGACAAGGCACTTTATGACAAGGCTATGAATGCAGTAGCTCTTGATGAACTCGGTAATCAGCAGGTTGAAGTAAGAAAGGTTACTGTACCTATGAAGTTTACCAAGGAAGCTATACTTGCTCTTGAAGATGAACTCAAGTCAAAGGAAACAGGTGTACGTATTTCAGGTGTAAAGATTGAAGACTATACATTCGGACTTCTTGCAGAGATTCCTGAAGACAAGGGATTTTCTGAAGGCGAAGTAATCTTTGACTTCTACACAATGCAGCAGATTCAGAAGCCGGATTTCAGCAAATAATAATATCAGGGAGATTGTCGTAACACGGTCTCCCTAAAAATGTAAATTGTATGATAAAAATTTAGAGGAAAGGTGGAGTTATTTGTGAATACAGATATAGGCAGAAGCAAAAAGCTCAGGGGTTCTGTACTGTTTACAGTACTTATCGTTATGATGCTGCTTCTTATAGTTACTATGTCTGCTATAGGTCTCGCAGGCGCAGCAAGTAAAAGAGCGTATTCTACCTGGTTTGACAATCAGACCAAGTATACTGCCCAGGATCTTGTTGATAACGTTATCAACACTTTTGGTACTGATCCGCTGACAGGAAACCCGGGTGTTAACAAGTCTATGGGTGATACAATTATTGGTCGTCTGAACAATAAGGGTGATTCTGTTACAGTAAACGTTGGTGTTGACTCAGACGGGGACGGTACGGTAGACGGAACATATATTCCAGGGTTCGGTAATATTGATTCTCTTACTTTTACCTATGTTGCTAAAAATACTGTAGATTATCATATTGCCGGTCTCTCAGGCCATGATAATGAAAATATCATAAAGGTAACAGCTCAGGTTACAATGGGTGGTGAAACATCCACATATTCAAGATATGTAGTTGGTGATGCAAAGAGTCAGGCCTCTGATGGCAACGGCGGTGGTTTTATTGCGCTTTCCGACCTCAAGGGCGGTTCAGGCTCAAACGATGCTCCTGCTACAGTAGGTAGATTCTATGCAGGTATAGATCAGAAGATTCCTAAAACAGAAGGCGGTAACCAGACAATTGATGCCGGTGACGTATTTATAAATGCAGATGAATACTATTTCAATGCTAACAAGAATGATCCGGCTGGTATTATTCTCGGCCGTAATGATCCGGAGCACGGATTTTACGGTGGCATGAGAGTAACAGGTAAGCTTACTTCACAGAATGGTATCACAATCCAGTCACAGTACCCTCCTGCGTACATTAATGATCTTTCAACTGAAAAGTTTTTTAATGCGCCGTATCTTTACATTGATGGTCCTATTGAATTTAATAATCAGGGAATAGAGATGGCTAAGTTCAACAGAACAGGAACTGAAGAGGTAATGGGACTCCTGAATCTGTACTGTGACCAGCTGAATCTTACGGGAAATGCAAAGCTTGACGGAAACATTAATGTAATGATAATGGGAGAAAACAAGACAAGTACTCTTAAGTTTTCTTCATCCAAGCTTACTGACTGGGCACAGCAGACCATTACCGGTGTTACTAACAAGGGTTCTATGGAAAGCGGTAATTTTTACTCCAAGGGCAGTGTTATAAAGGACGGCAACGGAATGGAAGTTAACGGTGACTTCTGTGTTGTTGGTGATCTTTCTGTAACAGGCGATCTTACCGTACATAATGGAGACGTTTACGTAGGCGGAAATCTTTCAGGAAACGTAAAAGTTGATGCCGGCAGAAAGATTGTTGCAAACATGGGTGCAGGCAACAGCTACTCAACATTTGTAACCAAACTCAAGGCACTTGACAGCGTTATGGAAGCTGACGGGGTTACAAAGACTTACCCAAATGCTACTTCAGCAGCGACAAGACTTGAAACTGCTTACAAGCTTAAGGGTGATGGTGCAAACGGTGTAAGCTATGTTCAGACTATTGAGAACATTACTGCTCAGTTCAAGGACACGACTGATCCGTCAAAGCAGTACAAGGATGTTGTAAATTCATCACTCTATACAGGAACAGAAGTATGGGATGGTAAGGGTGTTATTACAAGATCCTGTATCTGGGACAACACAGTAGGACTTAATGGTGATTCCAACAAGAAACTCAGTGATGGTGTTGACGGAACTATTTACATTAATCCTGGTGTAGACGAAATCTGGATTAACATTGCTCCTAGTCTTACATGTATCAATCAGAAACTCATTATTGTTGATGACAGTGCAGGAGGTAAGGTTAAGTTCTTTATTGAAAAGGGCGGTGCTACTCAGAACCTTGATCTTATTCAGACAAGAATAGTGACCAAGACTTATTATGACAGACTTTACGGCAGCACACCTCTTGAGGCAATTAACGCATATCCGAACAATCATCTCATTCCGCATATATTTATGTATGCTGCTGAAAACACAAATGTTACAGTTGAGATGAAAAACGGTAATTACATGTTCACTGGTGATATTATCGCTCCTCATGCAACATTCAGGGCTCTTTCAACAAACGGTGTTAAGAAGGATGTGGATTATACATACTTCAGCTTCATTGACCTTGACGGAAACGGAACTGTTGATGTAGCTTCAGGAGAAATGGCCAATCCGGTAAGAATCAAGAGAAATATGGACCTTTGTTTTGTAGGTTCTCTTGAAGTTGGAAATATCGATGTAACCAACCAGTTCGGGTATATTTATGTCGATGATAATCCTAACAATGGTGCAGCTCCTGTTCTCGCAGGTGACTACAGCTGGACAGTAATTGACGGTTATTCAAACTACTGATAAGGAGGGTTATACATGAAAGAAAAGAAAAGAAAAAAGCTTAAAGGTATGACTCTTATGGAATGTATCATTTCTATTGCCGTTCTTGCCCTGCTTGCAATGATAGTTGTTGTTGCAGGTGTCAGTGCAGTTACCAATATGAGGGCGGCGCACAGCGTATCAGAAAAAAATGCTGCTCAGTCGGCTTACGCTTCGGCGCATATTGGTGCAGAGAAAACCGGTGAAATGAGAATTGATATGAGTGGAGCCGGTACTGGAAGAATCAATGTTGATTCGCTTGAAGTAAAGGTTAATGAATCATCAGATGATAAAGTTGGAAATTACAGATATTTTGAAATACCTGTTCCTTCAGCATTACCTACGGGACCGTGATGAGAGGAGAAAAAACAATGAAAAAAAGAAATGCTCTTAAGGGTTTTACTCTCATCGAAATGATTATAGTAATTGCTATATTCGGTCTCCTCATGGCAGCAGCTCTTTCAATGATTGATCCAGTCAGCAGGGTATATAAAAACGCATACAGGGAAAATGATACTCAGTCAATAAGTGAAAACTTAAGAAGATATATAGGTGACCAGCTTCAGTATGCTGACAGAATGGCAGTATATACTGGTATGTCTCTTGAAGGATCAGGTGAAGCTACAGTTCAGTATCAGGTTGATAAGTTCAGAGAACGCTACTACTTTGTTCCTGGTACGGGTTCATATCTGGATGGTGGTGTAGCAAAGACCGGAATCAAGGAAAGAATATATCCGTATTCCGGTTTTAAAGGAAATGACGAGATATTTGTACTTCGTATAAACAATCCTGCTATGGATCTTGATGATCCGGCAACTACAGTTGGTGTAAGTTCAAGGCTTGGAACTGTTACACTGAGCAGATATGTGAACGGTGCTGTTGTTTCCAGCAAGGAATGGTCAACCAATACAACGTATTACAACGATTATGCATTTAAAATCGGTCTTCAGACTGCTGTGAGCCAGAATGTCGGCGGTACGGTTGAAAACAAGTATGTTGATCTTGAAGAGACAGCCGGTGCAGATGGAAAAATTAATCCTTCCAATCTTGCTATGGGTATAAAAATGTACAGAAAACATGCGCTTAAGCCTGATTTTGCATCCGCAGATTTTATTGATTCGTATACAAACAGAACAATAACATTTAAACTGAAAAACCTTATTTCAAGAACTAATGCAATCGCTACTGAATCAATTGCTTTTCAGGACAATGTTCATTTCAGTACAGTAGAAGAAGTTAAGAGATTTTTATGGTTTGATAATGCAAGATCCGTTGATACAGTAAGCGGTGCTGCAGCATCAGAAGATATTTATTTTATCTTTACCAAGGCACCTGTAATCGAGAATTTAGTATAATAAAAAAGGCAGTCCTTGCACTGCAGAGACTGCCTTTAATTTATTTTATGAACATGGAATATACATCCGGGTGTTTTAAAAGCCCCAGATACCAGTCAATAAGCTGATTTCCGAAAAGTGATCCCATCATAAGTCCGAATGCAAGGTAAGGTCCGAAAGCAAATTTTGATTCTTTTCCTTTTGCTTTATTGATTATTCCAATAATAGCGGCGGCAAAGATTCCGATTAAGGCTGAGGCGCAAATGCATTTTGGACCTATAAGAAGTCCGGACACAAGCATCAGAAAGGTATCTCCCAGTTCAATTCCTCTGAAGTCTTCACCGTATTTTTTCTTAATAAATATACGTGATACTTCGCCGATGATGAAGAACGGAAGAGCGATTGCCAGACCACCGATAATCCTTTGCGGAATTGTCAGAGTGTGAGCAAACAATGCTGAAAGAACGGCGAGAATTACAATAAGGAAAAGCTGGCTCGGATATATTTCCATACTGTCGTAGTCAATAAATGCTATTACGATGAGCACTGAGAAAAACAGTGCAGTGAGGATTGCGTGAACAGGATAGTCCTGAACTTTCAGAAAAGTGAGGGCAAGCATATATGCAAACCAGTTCAGTCCCTCAACAAGCGGATATCGTTTTGAGATTGGTTCCTTGCAGACTCTGCATTTTCCTTTCAGAAGAACAAGCCAGCTGAAAACGGGTATGTTGTCGTACCAGTGGATTTTGGCACCGCATTTAGGACAGTGTGAGGATTTCTTAACAAGAGATCTTTCAACAGGGTCCTCAAGCTGAAGTCGGTAGATACAGACATTCAGAAAACTGCCGATAGTAAGGCCAAAAAATGAAATGATGATATACGCAATTAAGTATGCGGGTATATCAAGAAATCGAAAATAGATCATATTTCTGATCTCCTCCCATATAAAATTTATATCATCATTCTAACATATTACACTATATTATTCAAGAAAATTTTTTAAGGAGTTGAAGGCCGGTTATGAGAAACATACCAATAGGTCAGTATCTTGTTGAACAGAACATGATTTCAAACGAACAGCTTGAAAGAGTTCTTTTCGCACAGCGTGAATCACAGGGATCAAAGCGTTTCGGTGAAGTTATCGTTGAAATGGGCTATATGTCCGAAATCAAATTTGCACAGGCACTTGCAGGTAAGCTCAAGGTACCATACGTAGATCTTTCATCATTCAAAATTGACGATGAAGCAGTAAGCAAGATTCCTGAGTCACTTGCAAAGAAGCACACTGTTATCGCTATTGATATAGTAGGTAAGAGACTTACAGTTGCTACAGACGATCCTATCAACTTTAATATCCTCGAAGATATCAAGGTTATTACAGGTATGGATACTATCCCTGTACTCGCTACACGTTCATCTATCAACAAGGCTATTGGTGACAAGTACACTATGGCTAACATCGATAGTGTTAATGAGAGCCTCAGTCAGTTTGGTGCTGAAGCACTTAATGACGAAGAGTCCAAGGAGAGAGTTGAAAGTGCTCCTATCGTTAAGCTCGCAACAACAATCGTTGAAAACTCATTCAGAGCAGATGCTACTGATATTCATATTGAACCATTCAAGACATTTACAAGAATCCGAATCCGTGTAAACGGCGACCTTATCGAACTCATGAGCGTATCAAGTGCTGTACAGAGTGCTCTTGCAACACGTATCAAGCTCATCAGTGGTATGAACATCGCTGAAAAGCGTGTACCACAGGACGGCCGTTTCTCACAGGTTGTTGACGGCACAGAACTTGACGTCCGTGTATCTGCACTTCCTACAGTAAACGGTGAAAAGATCGTTATCCGAATTCTCTCAACAGGTCAGATTGCTCTTCGTAAGATTACAGACCTCGGTATGAGCGAATACAACTACAAGATGTTCGAAAGCATGCTTAAGTGTCCTCACGGCGTTATGCTTGTAACAGGACCTACAGGTTCAGGTAAAACAACAACTCTTTACGCTGCTCTTGGTGAAATCGCTAAGCCTCACGTAAACGTAGTTACAGTTGAAGACCCTGTCGAAAAGAATATCGAAGGTATCAACCAGTGTCAGGTTAACACAAAGGCTGGTATGACATTCTCAGCAGCCCTCAGATCTATCCTCCGTCAGGACCCTGATATCGTAATGATCGGTGAAATGCGTGACTCTGAAACTGCGGATATCGCGATCAGAGCTGCTATCACAGGTCACCTTGTACTTTCAACACTTCATACAAACGATGCTGCTTCAACAATCGTTCGTCTTATTGACATGGGCGTAGCTCCTTACATGGTTGCTACTTCACTCATCGGTGTTGTAGCTCAGCGTCTTGTTAAGGTTATCTGCCCTAAGTGCCGCAGACCTAGAATGTCAAATGAAGAAGAAAACGGTCTTATGCACATTTCCCAGTCTGTTCAGATTTATGATGCTGTCGGCTGTCCTGAATGTAACAATACCGGATACAAGGGAAGAACTGCTATTCACGAAATCATTCACTGTACATCAGGTATCTCAACACTTATTGCTGAAAGTGCCGGCAAGGAACAGCTTGAAGAAGCTGCAAAGAAGAACGGTACAAAGCTTCTCCGTGATAACGTTTCAGAACTTGTTATGCAGGGAAGAACAACAATTGACGAACTTGTTCGTGTTACATATTCTGTATAATATCAGTCGGAGGTTTGAAAAATGCTTATAGATATTGATAAGATTCTTGATGAAGCCAGAGTTCTTGGCTGTTCAGACTTACATTTTACATTTGGAATGGCACCTGTAGTAAGACTTAACGGTGCTCTCAGAAAGCTCAGCTCATATGACCTTATGGATGAGGAAGGTATTTCTGATATTGCCCACAAGATTTGTCCTGATGAACTCAGAGACAGACTTAACAGACATCTTGACTGTGACTTCTCATATGTTACAAAGAGAGGCTATCGTCACAGAGTTAATGTTTTCCGCCAGAGGAACCACACAGCTATTGCTCTTCGTCTTCTCAGAAACGATATTCCTACACTTGAGGATCTCGGACTTCCTCCGATTCTTGCTGACTTTGCTATGAGACCAAGAGGTCTTGTACTTGTTACAGGTCCTACAGGTTCAGGTAAGTCAACATCACTTGCAGCAATGCTTGACTATGCTAACTTAAACAAGAGTTCACATATCATCACAATTGAAGACCCTATCGAATACGTTCATGAACACAAGAGATGTATGGTAAACCAGCGTGAAATCGGTCCTGACGTACCTGACTTCGCCGGTGCCCTCAGATCTGCACTCCGTGAAGACCCGGATATCATCCTCGTAGGTGAAATGCGTGACCTTGAAACAGTAACAGCTGCAGTAACAGCTGCTGAAACAGGTCATCTCGTACTTTCAACACTTCATACAACAAGTGCTGCAGATACTATCAACCGTATTATCGACGTATATCCTGAATACCAGCAGTCACAGATCAGAACACAGCTTGCAAACGTTCTCGTTGGTATCATGGCACAGACACTTATTCCAAAGGCTGACGGCAAGGGTCGTATAGCATGTATGGAAATCATGAACTGTACTGACGCCGTTTCTGCAATGATCAGAGACAACAAGGTTCATCTCATTCAGTCTGCTATCCAGACAGGTAAGCAGTTCGGTATGATGTGCCTTGACCAGGAACTTGCACGTATGGTTAGAATGGGAATTATTCATGAAGCTGATGCTCTTGACAAATGTCAGGACAAGATTGAATTCTACAGATTCCTTAATTCAGATAACTGATAATCAGTTTTTAATCATGGCTCTGCGGCTTTTGGCTGCAGAGCTTTTTGTTACTATATTTTGCGCCAGATACATATAAATGATGAATTGTATAAGAATTCTGTCAATTAGTACAAACAAAAGTGGATAAAATGAACTACAGTAGTAGCAATCCACAAAGTGTTGTTGCTATTGCACAAAATATATTGACAATACGGCCACACAGTGATATAATTTAATCAAAACTATCGTGTATATATTATTTATTTTCTTATTTACAAACGGAAAGGGGTCTTATTATGAAAAAATTCAAAGGTTTTACTCTTATTGAACTTATAGTTGTTATAGCTATTATAGGTGTTCTTGCGGCGATACTTGTTCCGGCTATGATGGGCTGGGTAATAAAGTCGAGAGTTACTACATATAACAACAATGCCAGTGAAATCTGTACACAGCTTCAGGTAATTATGACTGACCTGAATAATACAGACAGTAATTTTGCGATAGACGGTAACTGTACAGTAGTTTTTGACGGAAGCGGATTCACAATAACTTCAGGTGGCAGACTGGATCCGATTGCTGAGGAGGCGTTAAAAGCATTAAATGCTAATCTTACAGATATGACGAGAACAAAGTGGGCTGCAGATATAACTGACAGTACTGTAAAGGGAGTTGTTTTTACTGGAAACGATTATAAACAGGTTGGCGGTTTTCCTATACAGTGCAACAAGGACTACAAGACGTCCGGAAAGTCGTACACTGTATTTCTGAAGTGTGCTGAGGACGGATGGGAATAATTGAATCACTTTTAATGACCCCGGAGTTAATTATCCGGGGTCATTTTTCGTTTGTTAACGGTAAAAAAATGAAGGACAGATCGGTGAAAAATTCATTTTTCCAAAGATTGTGCTCATTCAGAAAATGCACAAATTATATAGTATGTATAAACTGAAACAAACTTAAACGTTTAAGATTTAGTTATTTTGAACATCTGTACAATCTTGCTTTTGCAGGCTTCATTTTCGTTGACAAATAAAAAACACGGTGATATAATATGAACATAAGGTACAGGGAAGACCACAGAGAGCTTCAGGACGTCATGGGCCAGTGGCTCCGGTACATTACGAAAACGAATATTTTATTTATTATATTTTAGGAGGAAATTTAAAATGAAAAAGAATTTCAAAGGTTTTACACTTATCGAACTTATCGTAGTTATCGCTATCATCGGTGTTCTCGCAGCTATCCTCGTTCCAGCAATGATGGGATGGGTAAGAAAGGCTTCAATCAACTCAGCTAATGCAAATGCTAAGACAGTATTTACAAACGCTCAGACAGTTGCTCAGGAATATGAAACAGCTGGAACATCATTAGCTTCTGGTTCAATTTCTTCTGGCGGCACAGGCTTTGCTTCAGATGTTCAGGCTAACCTTACAGGAAGTGTTACAGACTGGTCAGTTCAGGTTAATGACTACGTAGTTGAAGGTGCTATCTGCACAACAAGCGGCTGGACTGGTACATATCCACATGCTAAGCTTCAGACAAACACTACTAAGGGAGCTACATTAAGTGATGCTATTAATGGTGGCACAGGTTTTGCTTCATAATCAGAATACGAAGTTCAAAACATTAAATTAAAGAAGATTTTACGAGGACAGAATCCAAGGATTCTGTCCTTACTTTTTGACCAGACTTTAGGAGAATCTATGAAAAGGACATCTTGCGTGCCGGGAATACGCCATAAAATCGCTGTTTTTGTAATTATATTCGTGTCTCTAGCCAGAATAATATATAACTTCACGTATTTAAAAGACGGCTTTCATTCTGATGAAGTCTGGAGTTTTGGTCTGGCAAACAGTTATTTTGAACCTTTTATCTATCAGACAGCTGATCACTCGGATAAAAGTAATTTTGAACAGTGGATTTCAGGGGATGTTATGAAAAGTTATATGACTGTTGATGAAAATCACAGGTTTGCATATGACTCAGTCTGGTTCAACCAGAAGTACGAAAATCATCCGCCGCTTTTTTACTCCGTTCTTCATACAGTCTGTTCCTTTTTCCCGGGAAAAATAAATTTGTGGTATGGATTTGTTGTTAATATTGCGGCGTTTATTATCACTATGATTTTTCTTTATCTTCTGGCAGCTGACATTACTGAGAGTTATTCAGCTGCGTTAATTTGCTGCATATTTTATGGGTTTTCTGCGGGTACTCTTGATACTTTCGTATATGTAAGAATGTATGCTATGCTTACAGCGGTTTCGGTGATATCACTATATTTTCATTCCAGACTTTACAGAACCGGTAACATAAAAG
>DCGK01000114.1:0-5597 GCA_002315235.1 Ruminococcus sp. UBA1780 | reverse complement strand
ACGATACTGTATTATTTTGATTCCTGTTACGGTTGCGGGCGCATTGACGCATCATTATTATGTTCCTTTTTCATTAATTATTTCATTTTGTTTCTGTCTTTATTATTTAATAAAAAAGAATTATAAAATCATGCTGGCGTACGGATTGAGTATACTGGGAGCCTTGGGTTTGTCACTTGTTTTTTTCCCTGCTGCAATCAGTCATTTGTTTTCAGAAAAACTGGATGAGCCAAAATTTACTATGTCCTGGCAGATAGTATTGACATTTAACTGCATACTTAGAGAACTGTTTGGGGTTGAACTTCCTGTTGTGCCGCCTGTATCCCCAATGGTGGTTATTATAGTTACTGTTTGTGTATTGATTATTGTTTCTCCGTTGCTGTACCTTTTCAGAGCAAGCAGATTTATTATAATGTTGCCTGAATTAATAAGAAGGTTTATTTCAGAGGTGAAAGGAATCAACCTGATGATTTGGGCTATGATTATGGCGTCTCTTGGAATATGCTTTCTGACTTCATTAACTGTTTCACTTTTCCTTATGGGAGATACAGCTGACAGATATTTGTTTCTGATTTATCCTTCGGTTTGTATTACTGGTGTATCTTTTTTGAAGTACATATTCATAAAAATCGTGAAACACAAAAACACATCAAATCTTCTGACTGCTGTATTATGTGTTGTATTATGTGTTACATCAAATTTTAAATACGGATGTATTTATCTTTTTTCGAAGCCGGATGATGTAGTTTCAATCAAGGATATTATCACTGATGAGAATTGTGTATATATTACAAACACAAACTGGTTCTTAACCTGCTTTGCATGGGTATCAACTGATGCTTCTTTGATATATGCCATGAATTGTTATGATCTTGAACCTAAACTCAGGAGCATTCCTGATGTTCCGACCTCTGATAATGTAATTTATTATATTGTCGATACAAAATCTTTTAAAACAGAGCTTTCTGAAGAAGAAGTTTTTAACGGAGAAATGCCTGTTCGAGGAATAAGCAGTACTAATAATTATAAAATTACTGAAGAACAGTTTATGCTTGTACTGAATAGTATGTATTCGGATATAGAATATGTCGGGCACGATTTTTTATTTGACAGAGAACATTTAATCTATAAAATATGTAACCAGTAGTTAAGGCTTGACTAAGGAGTAAAATTTATGACAGCAGGAAAAAAGTCAGAATATTTTAAAGTGTTCATGCTTGTTTTTGTTTCTATGATGGTGATTCTCAGTACACAAATGTGTATGAATAAAGGGTTGTTTATGTATCCAAGCGACTACGTGCATCAGCAGATACCTTTTTATTATCATGCAGCCGATATAGTAAAAAAATCAGAAATCGGATGGGACTGGTATACAGACTTAGGTACTGATTTTATTTCTTCATACAGTTATTATCTTTCAGGAAGTATTTTCTTCTGGATTATGGCTTTTTTCCCGAATATTGTTGTTATATACCTGATGCCTGTAATGATTGCTTTAAAAACCGCTATAGGCGGAACAGGGGCATTTGCTTATATAGTAAGCTATAAGACCGGAAGCAGAGCAGCATGTATGGGTGCTGTTATGTATTCTTTTTCAGGATTTCAGTTAATTAGTCTGGTATATAATTCGTTTTATGATATTACAGCTTTATTTCCTTTTTTTCTGCTTTCTCTTGACTTGCTGGTTAAAGAAAACAAAAGAGGTGTTTTCGCTGTATGTACAGCTCTTACAGCGATTACGAACTATTTCTTTTTTATTGAAATTGCAGTATTTTCAGTTATTTACTATTCAGTGAAGTGTATTTCAGGAGATTTCAGATATTCTTTAAAAAGTTTTCTTACAGTTATTTTTGAGGCAGTCATTGGTACCTGTACAGCATCTGTAATACTTATACCTTCGTTGTTCCTTATTGAATCAGCTGACAGAGTAAGCGATATGCTATATGGTGTAAATCTGATATCATATAATGATAATACAATTATACCTCGTATTTTGCAGGGATTGTTTATAATGCCGGATCCTTGTCCGGAAGCTATGCTTTTTAAGTCCACTGACAATACTCATAACTGGGCTTCAAATTCTCTGTATCTTCCTGTATTTTCAGTTACCGGAGTTGCAGCATACATTAAAAAAAACAGAAACAGCTGGATATCAAGGATTATTGTACTGAGTTTTATTTTCACACTGGTTCCTGTATTAAACAGTGCTTTTTCCCTGTTTAATTCATCCTATTATGCACGCTGGTTCTTTATGCCTGTATTGCTCATGTGCCTTGCAACATCAAAAGCGCTGGATGAAAAATATAATCTTAGTTACGGCATTAAGATTCAGACCATTGCACTGTGTGTTATTACAGTTATTTCTTTTATGCCGGATATGAAGCCTTTGGATATCAGAAAAGTCGGTTCGTTTCCAGAAGATGAAAACACAACGGAAATGGCGATACAGATAGCCGGAATGAACAGAATTCCTATGGTTTTCTGGCAGTGTATGGCTCTGACTGTTGTCTCCTTACTTGTAGTGTTTATTTATAACCGTGAAAAAGATAATGAAAAAACAGTAAAGCAATCTTTCTCAGCTGTTATCTTACTTACTGTGATTATCTCAGCTGTTTACCTTTATAACGGCGAACAGCAGAATGGATATGATAAGGAAAAATATTATTATTCAATTACAGAATTCAAGCCGGATATTGATGAGGAGAATGCGTACCGAATCAGTCATGCCAATAATTACAGTTCGGATAATTTCAGCATGATCTGGGGATATATGAATGCAGGATGTTATCACAGTACAGAGAGTAATGAATCAGATGATTTTTATCAGGCGGTGCAGGGGAGACCAAGACTCATGAAAAGTGAATACAGAGAGAAGGATTATCCTGCATATGGATTGCTTTCTGTAAAATATTTGTTTAACCTAAGCACAAATGATGAATTGAATGTGGAAATATTACGATTGAATACTCCTGGTTTTTCATTATATGATAAGCAGGGCTGTTATTACATTTATAAAAATGATTATTTTATTCCTTTTGGTTTTATGTATGATTATTGCATCAGCGAAGAAAAACTTGACGAATATATAGAAAAAAATATAAATGATGATAAATATCAGTATAAAAAGCTGGCAATGATGCGTGCACTTGTTCTGAGTAAAGAGGATATTCTAAAATATGCAGAATATATAGACACAATACCGGATGAGATGCTTGATAATCTGGATGAAAATACTTATTATTCTGATTGCAATGACAGAAATTCAGAATGTTGTTCGTCTTTTATATATAATTCCGATGGCTTCAGAGCTGAGATAACCACTAATAAATCCGGCCTTGTATATTTTAGTGTTCCATGTTCTGCCGGCTGGTCGGCTGTTGTCAATGGAAAAGAAACTGAAATAATTAAAGCACATTATGGACTTTCTGCTGTTGCAGCTGAATCAGGGTATAATGAAATAGAATTCAAATATGAAACTCCTGGGCTGCGTCCTGGAATTATCATTTCTATGATATCTTTGCTGGTGATGATGACATATTCGTTGGTAATGGTGAAGTATAATGAAAAAAATTTCGGAAGAAAATAAAAAAAATATAATTTATAAATTTTCAGACATAATAGTATTAATTGTTTTTTCAGTATTAACATTAATCGGGGCACTGAGACATGAAATGTGGTTCGACGAAGCTGAGGCATGGGTTATTTCAAGAGATAACAGCTTTGGGTCTTTAGGAAATGTATTAAAAGCTGAGGGCCATCCGTTTTTGTGGTATCTCATTTTGAAAATATTAACATCAGCAGGATTTTCTGCCGATTTCGTTCCAGTTATAAGCTGGTTATTTACAGTTCTGACGGTGATGATAATTTTATTTAAATCTCCTTTCAGAAAAATAATTAATTATCTGGTTGTATTCAGTTCAGGATTTATATATTTTAACAGTGTGATATCACGAGTATACTGTCTTATTCCCTTATTTCTGGTGATGATAGCAGATGTTTTTCCTAAAAGAAAGAAACATCCGGTGTATTACGGAGTTTTAATCGCAATGCTGACTAATACGCATATCTGCATATGTGGAATCGTTGCTGTGCTTGGAATTAATATGCTTGCTGATCTTATTAAAGACTGGAAAACAAACAGCGTTAAAGACAGGATATTTTCTGTAACTGGTATTATTACAGCCGGTAGTGGCGTTGTATTGCTGTTTTTTACACTTTTAGGTTCTATTGATTCAAACGCGGAGGTTACCAAAGATTCATCGGCTCTTTCAGATTCACTGTCCGGTGTGTTTTTAGCTCTGTTTGATGTTCCGGTTCAGGCTGCTCTTACCAGTGATTCCGGGATAATTTCGGTGCTGGTTTGTATACTTTTCATTACTTGTATTTTACTTATTGCTTTTTTAATAAGAAGAAACAGAGTTTCGCTGATAATTTTATTAGTGTTTAACGTTTGTTACCTGATAATATGCGGAGTGATATGGTATACTAATCCTAACAGAGCGGCTATTGTATATTTTGTTCTTTTTTTGGCTTCATGGATTGCGTTGTCTGATAAGGAAGCGAAACCAGACAACAAAAAAATACATATTGATTCTGATATCATATTGATCAGGAGATTTATGAAATTTATTTCTGAACTTGATTCTGATTATAATTCTGCACTTGAAAAAATTACAGGCATCATATTTGCTATGACAATACCACTTGGATTTATATATCTTTTTAATGACTATAATGGTGATTTTGCATTTGAAAAATCAGCAGCGAAATATATAAGCGAAAACTATAAAAGTCAGGATACTGTGATATTAACAAAATATGATTCTTTTCCGCAACTGGCCTGTTATATGCCGGATTATACTTTTTACTCATTATGTACGGGAAATGAGTATACATATCATGATCACAGTATAAGCTATGATGATATGATGAATATGGACATGTATAATGAAAAAGAAACTGAAAACTATCTTGAAAAGTGGAATAAACTGATATATGTTGATGTGAACAGATTTGATGACTATGCTGTATCTTTATGGTTTTCGTCAGCACCTGGTGAGATTGTGTTTTCGGGAACAGGGTCAATGGATTTTATATCGAAATCAACCAATATTATGGTTTGTGAAACAACATCAGAAGAATTGCTGAGGTATATCGGTAAATACTGATTGAAGTGATTATATTGAAACAGCATTATGGAGAGACAGATGATGAAATTAAAAATCAAAATCAACATAATTACGGCTGTAATTATGGGATTGACTTTTTGCATTATGCTTTATATTAATTCGAATATTGGTTTTATATCTGATGACTGGCATTTTAAATTTGTTTTTTTTGATTTTCTGCCGGCTGATAATGACCGGCGTATAAGCAGTTTAGAGGATATAGTATTGTCAATGTCTAATTATTATCAGATTAGTGGAGGAAGAGTGCTTCCTCATCTTGTTATGACATTACTTTTGTGCTGCGATAAAATGATATTTAATATTATAAATGCTGCTATGTTTTCTATTCTTGGGTTTCTTGTTTTTACTGCTGCAGATTTAAAAAAATATCCGCATACTCTTG
Organism: Ruminococcus sp. UBA1780; assembly: GCA_002315235.1. Taxonomy (GTDB): domain Bacteria; phylum Bacillota; class Clostridia; order Oscillospirales; family Ruminococcaceae; genus HUN007. The sequence goes on along the minus strand of DCGK01000114.1, from coordinate 26 downwards.
CCTTAGGAATTGTCACAAAATAAATT
>DCGK01000117.1 GCA_002315235.1 Ruminococcus sp. UBA1780 | reverse complement strand
CGGTGAAAAGCCTGCTAAGCCGGAACTTCCAAAGCCTGACAAGATTGCTCACTGCCACAAGATTGACGACTTTATCGACCTCGCTATAGATCAGGTTTCAGCTGCTACAGAAGATATGAGTGATGCAGAAATCACAAGCATCGCTTCCATCGCTGTTCCGCTTATCAGAAACATGGATAAGAAGGAAATCAAGGCACTTGTAAAGGACGTACTTGCTGACGGCGTTATCAATGCTGATGACCTCGCAGCACTCAAGGCTGTTCTTGCTGAAACAGTTACAGAATAATTCTGTACATCAGCAGACACCTGGAAAATTTCCCCGTAACAAATCGTAAATATAATAAATACAAATAACTTTTACCACAGTGCAGTTTTCTCTGCTGCGCTGTGGTTATTTTTTTGAGTCTGACCAAAAATCAGGGTGCATATTCCGGGCACCGGATTCAGTCAGCAATTCCAAAAAAAAATTTCATTTTAGGTCTATGCAACACACAAAAAATATATTATAATAATTATGTAGGCTTTTTTCAGGCCTGTAATAATTTTAACATTTTATCAGAAAGGAAATATGCCTGATGAACAGAGTAAAGGTACTTATATGCGGCAAAGAGTATACTCTCCAGACCGATGAGGAACCAAGCTACGTTTTCACTCTTGCAAGAAAGCTTGAAAAGAATATTGCTGAACTTGTCGGAGCCAATTCAAACCTGTCGGTATACTCCGCTTCTGTAAGAATAGCTCTCTCAACACTTGATGAAATGCACCACTGCAGCGATGATAATGACAATCTTCGCACTCAGCTGAAAAACTACGCTGACGAAGCATCAAGAGCACGTCTTGAACGTGACAGTGCATTAAGAGAAGTTGAACAGCTGAAAAACAGAATTGCAGAGCTCGAAGGCAAATCCAGGAAATAAGGTTTTTTAATTATGGAATTACTTGCTCCGGCGGGAAATGCAGAATCACTGACAGCTGCACTAAGGTGCGGCGCTGATGCCGTATACATCGGTGGAAAAAGTTTTTCCGCAAGACAAAACGCCTCAAACTTTGATATTGACGAGATAAAAAAAGCAGCCGAAACATGCCACAGATACGGTGCAAAGCTTCACATTGCTGTAAATACCGTACTGACCGACGGTCAGCTGAATGAATTTACAGAAGAAATAAAAAAATATGCCGCGGCCTGTCCTGATGCGTTTATCGTTCAGGATCCCGGAGCAGCATATATTATAAAAAATACCGCACCTGATATTCCGCTGCATGCTTCGACGCAGATGACCGTACATTCGGCCGGAGGCGCGCTTTATGCAAAGAGTCTCGGCTTTTCACGCGTGGTCGTTTCAAGAGAAGCAACAAAGTCAATGATTTCCGAAATATCATCAGCAGGACTTGAAACCGAAATATTTATTCACGGTGCACTGTGCATGTCTGTTTCAGGCCAGTGCTATATGTCCGCGATGATAGGCTCAAGAAGCGCAAACAGAGGTTTGTGCGCGCAGAGCTGCAGACTTCCCTTTTCACCCGTCGGAAATCCGGACGAACACTGTCTCTCACTAAAAGACCTTGCTCTTACCGGTCACATCGGCGAAATTAAAAATCTCGGTGTTACTTCACTCAAAATAGAAGGAAGAATGAAACGTCCCGAATATGTTGCTGCCGCTGTCAGCGCATACAGAAATGCTCTTGACGGCCTGGAACCTGATACTGATGCACTGAAAGCCGTTTTCTCAAGAAACGGGTTTACAGACGGTTACTTTACAGGATGCAGAAAAAACATGTTCGGAATGCGTGACAAAGACGATGTAATGTCGTCCGCCTCAGTCCTTCCGGATCTGCGTCAGCTGTACAGAAAGGAACGAAAGGTTTCAGAAATCTGTTTTGACGTTTCCGTAACAAGAGACATGCCGGTCATACTTACAGCAAAAGACAGTGAAGGTTTCTCATGCACTGTTACAGGAAATCCTCCTGAAGATGCAGTAAACAAGGCTGTAACCGAAGATGATATCGTAAAACAGCTTTCAAAGCTCGGAGACACAATTTATTCTCCGGGGCCATGCAGAATCAGTATCGGCGAAGGACTTTCCTTCCCTGCATCATGCATTAACCGGATGAGACGTGAAGCCGTTGAAAAGCTGTACAGCCTGAGAGAAAACTCAGTATCATGCAGCATAAACAGCAGTTTTACAATTGACAGGAACAGAACAGAAAAACACTCTGCCGCTCCTGCTGTCAGAATCCGCGCAGAAAAAGCTGAACAGTTAATGAACATTGACACATCAGCGGCAGAATACATAATTCTGCCTGTCGGAACTCTTGTAAAAAATGCTGACCGGCTTACATCACTTAAGGAAAAAATTATCGCTGAACCTCCGCGTTTTATATTCGACGAAGTTCAGCTGAAAAAAGACCTTAAATTCATTCTCAGCATGGGATTTGAACATCTGATGTGTACAAACGTCGCATATCTCAGTACAGGAAAAGAACTCGGATTCAGACTTCACGGTGATTTCGGACTAAACACTGCCAATTCAGTTTCAGCCGGAATTGTTTCGGAAGCAGCCGAAGACGTAACTCTCTCTTTTGAACTCAAAGCATCTCAGGCAGAAAAAATCAGCTGCAGTTCACGAAAAGGAATTATAGCATACGGAAAGCTTCCGCTTATGCTTACGGTAAACTGTCCGGTAAAGAACTCGGTCGGATGCGGCAGATGCCGTCACACCATAAAGGACAGAACAGGACGCAGCTTCAGAGTAATGTGCAGTGAAGGCAGCACTGAAATTTTCAATTCAGATGCCGTTTATCTGGCTGACAAGCCTGAAACATATAAAAATATGGACTTTATCACACTTTACTTTACTGATGAAAATGAGAAAACAATAAAGAAGATAATTACTGATTACACGGAAGGCTCCTCATCAGCTCCTTCAGGTATTACCAGAGGGCTGTACTTCCGCGGAATAAAATAAAACTATTCAGAAAGGATATACGAGCAAATGAAATTAACCAGAAAAGGTTTTGTATTTATAATTCTCATAATAAGCGCTATAATCATCGGTGCATATATCAGTGCCCACACAAACAGCAGCATCCTTTCGTATACGGCTGCTTTCGGGTTCGGCCATGATACCCCGATGACACTTGATCTTATTGTTATTACGCTCTCCCTCGGATTCACTTTCAACATTAGCATTGCCCAGATTTTCTGCATTATCTGTGCAGTCGGCGTCTATGCTGTATTTTCAAAATTTATCGACTAATCACATTCTATTGTCACAGCACTATACTACAAAATAATTCAAAAATCCACCCACTAATTTTATCCGTTCAAAGAGGAGAATGATAAATGTTTACAAAGGACATTGGTATAGACCTTGGCACTGCCAATACACTTATCTATATGAAAGGAAAGGGTATAATCATCCGTGAGCCCTCAGTAGTAGCTGTAAATACACGTGATGAAAGCGCAAGCTATGTCGGCCAGGAAGCCAAGGAAATTATAGGCAGAACCCCGGGCTCAATTATAGCTGTAAGGCCTCTGAAAAACGGCGTTATAGCTGACTTTGACATTACAACAACAATGCTTTCGCAGTTTATAAAAAAATCACTCAAAGGCAGACTCTTCTCAAAGGCAAGAGTTACAATAAGCATTCCTTCGGGTGTTACACCGGTTGAACGGCGTGCCGTAAAGGACGCAGCCGAACTGGCCGGAGCAAAAAAAGTCTACATTATCGAGGAACCAATGGCTGCCGCAATAGGCGCAGGACTTCCTGTTACGGAACCTGTCGGAAACATGATTGTTGATATCGGCGGCGGCACAAGCGAAGTGGCCGTTATATCAATGGGCGGAATAGTAACATCCCGCTCAATCAGAATTGCCGGCGACGAGCTCGACAATGCAATCGTGGGATATATCAGAAGAAAATTCAATATGCTCATCGGCGAAAGAACTGCTGAGGAAATCAAGCTTCAGATTGGTTCGGCATATCCCGGTGAAGCAGTGGAAAAAATGGAAATCAAGGGACGTAACCTTATAAACGGTCTCCCGGAAAATATAACCGTAACCTCAGACGATATCAGAGAAGCTCTTTCTGATCCTCTCTCAAAAATTATCGAAGCTATTAAGCTTACTCTTGAAAAAACTCCTCCGGAACTTGCAGCCGATATTATCGAGCAGGGCATAACTCTCTGCGGCGGCGGTGCACTTCTGAAGGGACTCGATACACTGATTAACAGTGAAACAGGTATGCCTGTATATATCGCAGAATATCCTCTTGACTGTGTCGTTGAAGGCACTGGAAGAGTAATTGAAAACTACATGAAGTATGAGGACGCTATCAGCGAATACGGACCAAAATACTATTGATCGGAGTTAACAAATGCGTGATTTTTTCAGAAGCATCAAGTTTAAACTGATTTTGTGTATTATCGCAATGGCGATAGGTATAATGCTTTATTCCCTTTCACAGAGAGGATACTCTGTGGGGGGATCAAAGCTTGTAAACACAGCAGCAAAGCCCTTCAGATATGCTGCAAATGCCGTATACGAAGGACTTGACAAGGGCACATCCTATCTTTTCAGTTCCAAGAGATACCATAAGGAAAACCTTGAACTGCAGGATGAGATTAACCGACTCAGAAATGAACTGGTTGACTATGAAAACACAAGAGCTGAACTTGATGAACTAAGAAAATTTGTCGGAATAAAGGAACAGCACTATGACTATGAGCTCTCCCCTCCGTGCAGAGTTCTCTCATATACAGCTAACGATCCGTTCGGATCATTTATGATTGACAAAGGCAGCGATGACGGTATCTCAGTCGGAGATCCTGTTGTAACCTCTGCAGGACTTGTCGGTGCAGTAACCGAAATAGCTGAAAAGTACTGCACGGTAAGAACAATTCTTTCTCCTGAGCTTTCAGTCGGAATAAAGGTTCAGAAGAGAGGTGACACCGGTATCCTCGAAGGCGACATCAGATATGCGGCTGACGGTCTTACCCAGATTATATATCTGGCCAAGGACAGCGGTGTAAAGCCCGGCGATACAATCATCACTACAGGTACAAGCGGTCTTTTCCCTGCAGGATATCTTGTGGGAACGGTTGCTGAGACAGGGGCTGCCGACAGCGGTCTTTCATTCTACGCATCAGTAAAGCCGTTTGCTGATATTAAAAAGCTTTCAAGCGTAATGGTTGTAACAGCGTTTGAAGGAAAAGGTGAATCAGATGGATATTAGAATGATCTCCACCAGGCGCAAACGTAAATTTGCTGTGATAAGATGGTGTGTTTTTTCAGTGATTATCTGGATTGCATTCATCTTCATGACTACAGGAAGCTTTCTGAAGCCCAACATTCTTATTACGCTTGCTCTGTGCATCTCGATGGATGAGGACGCTCTGGTAAGCGCAGTGGTTGGTTTTACATGTGGTTTTTTAAGTGACCTTGCAATGGGTAATCTCACCGGTTCAGGCTCGCTTATACTTATATTCGGATGCGTATGCACCTCACTTCTTTTTACCCGTCTTCTCAGACAGAGCATTCTGAACTTCACAGTTCTTATGGCCGTATATTCAGCGGTTCATTTCTCGCTCGAATATTTTTTCACGTATATGATCTGGGGATATGACAACAATCTGATTCTTCTCGCAAGATTCATTCTTCCTGAATTTATCCTGACTGTGGTTTCAATGATTGCCGTATATCCGGTTATAAGAACAATAAGAAAACATCTTACTCTGAGAAAGCGTTATGAACCAGTCGAAAATCAGGCTCTCATAAAGGATTAAATAAAATGAATGCATTCACAGAAAAACTCAGGGCTTCGATACTAATATGCGGAGTTCTCGCAATAACCGCCGGTGCCGGTGTCAAGCTGATGAAAATTCAGATAGTTGACCAGGAAGTATACAACCGTGATATTCCCTATATCTATACTGAGAAGCAGACACTCCATGCAACCCGCGGTGAAATAAAAGACGTAAAGGGTGTCCCGATTGTCGAAAACAAGCTGGGATTTAACGTTATAATACAAAAGTCATCATTTCCTGAGGATAACCGGAAAGCAAACGAAGTTATTCTCAGGATTGCTGATTTTCTCACCAGTGAAGGCTACAAATACTACGATTCACTTCCGGTAACAAAATCAGCTCCCTATGAGTTTACAACAGATGACGAGGATACTCTTGATTACCTCAGGTCATCACTTGGTGTAAATGTATATGCGACCGCCGAAAACTGTATGGACAAGTTTTACTCGGACTACGAAATAGCAGATACATATACCGACGAACAGAAAAGAATAATCTGCGGAATCCGTTACGAGATGAAAAGAAGGGATTTTTCTCTTGCAAATGTATTCACTCTCTGCGAGGATATCGACATAAAATGCGTTACAAAAATCAAGGAACTCGGACTTGAGCTTCCGGGTGTCGAAATACTTGAGGATGCTATCAGAACCAATCCCGTTGTTGATGTTATTCCGCACGAAATAGGAACTGTAGGACCTATTTACGCTGAAGAATATGATGAACTCAGGGACAAGGGTTATTTTATGAATGACTATGTCGGAAAAAGCGGCATAGAAAAAGGAATGGAAAGCGTTCTCAGAGGCAGGAACGGTACCTGTGAAATAACCGTTTCAAATTCTTCAGTTGTTTCAACCGAAATAACCGAACCGGCTGTTCCCGGAAATACAGTTCACCTTACCGTTGATTCTTCGTTCCAGCGTGATATTCAGAAGCTTCTTGAAGACTTCATGAAATATCTTAACGAAAACGATGAGGAATGTTCAGGTATAAGTTCCGGTGCAATTGTCGTGCTTGATGCAAAGGACAATGACGTGCTTGCCCTCGCAACCGCACCTACATACAGACTTGACGAATATATAGAGAACTATTCTGAAGTTCTTAACCGTCCGGGACGTCCGCTTGTAAACCGTGCAACTGACGGACTTTACAGACCGGGCTCAACATTCAAGACAATCACAGCAACAGCAGGTCTCAATGAAGGTGAGGTTTCACCGGATACTGCATTTGACTGCCAGACCGAATACCGTTTCTATGAACACACGGTTTACTGTACAGGTTACCACCGCTATATATCCGCATCGGATGCAATCACTGTTTCCTGTAACATATACTTCTATGAGCTTTCACGTCTTCTCGGAATTGACAAGATTATAAAATACGCTCATCTTTACGGACTCGGAACAGTTCTTGGCCTCGAAAGCGGTGATTCAGAGGGATATATCGCAGGTCCTGAAACAAGTGAAATGCTTGGAGTTGAGTGGTATTCAGGAGGTCTTCTTCAGGCAGCTATCGGTCAGGAGGAAACAAGAGTTACTCCTCTTCAGATGGCAGTTGCCGCTTCAACAATTGCAAATCACGGCGTAAGATACAAGCCGCACCTTGTTGACAGCATATACGATTTCAGGGGAAATCTTATCGACGAGGTACCGCCGGAGGTTTCAGAAAAAATAGATCCTGCCTATGACTATGTGTACCCTACAATTATAAACGGTATGATCGGCGCATCACACAACACTCCTGACGGTGAATTCTCACTCAACTACCTCGGATATGATGTCGCAATCAAGACAGGAACACCTCAGACCACATCAAGTGACCGTACAAGTACAACCGTAATAGGATTTGCCCCAGCAGAAAATCCGGTTATTGCATTTTCTGCAATTATAGAGGACGGAAAGAACGCCAAGTACCTTGTCAGAAAAATTATAGACTGCTATAACAGACACTATCCTGACACCCGGATACAATAAGCTGATATTACCATCAAATTTCTGTACGAAATTGTACTATTTAAACAAATCACTCAAAATAAATCGTATATAATAACAATTTTGAGATTTGCTTTCAAAATAACTTTGACAAAATCATTATTTATGGTAAAATATAATTATATATATATGTCCATTGAAAAATCTTATATGAAAGGAATTGTTTAATAATGACTATAGCTTTAATTGCACACGACTCGAAAAAAGAACTTATGGTTCAGTTCTGTATCGCATACTGCGGAATCCTTTCAAGGAACAACCTCTGTGCAACAGGCACAACAGGCAAGCTTGTAAGTGAATCTACAGGTCTTAACATAAAGAGATATCTCAGCGGTTCACAGGGCGGTGACCAGCAGATTTCATCAAGAATTTCATGCGGTGAAATCGACATTCTTCTCTTCTTCAGAGATCCTATCACCCCTAAGGCAAACGAACCTAACGACATTGAACTTCTCAGACTCTGTGACGTACACAATGTTCCTGTTGCAACAAACATCGCAACAGCTGAAGCACTCATTCTCGCTCTCGAAAGAGGCGACCTTGACTGGCGTGCTTACGGAACCCCAGAGTTCTAATCAATACAATTTCAAAGGAGTTTTTTATACAAATGGCTTTAATAGTTCAGAGACCGCTCGGTACTGCTGACGTAACACCGGCAGAAATCCACAAATGGTATACAGTTGAACAGGTTGCACAGGATACTGCCAGAGTTTTCGGATTCAGGGAAATCAGATTTCCTACTTTTGAAAACACCGATCTTTTTCTTCGTTCAGTAGGTGAAACAACTGACGTTGTTCAGAAAGAAATGTACTCAGTAATGGCAAAGGAAAGCAGGTTTACTCTCAGACCTGAGGGTACTGCAGGCACTATTCGTGCCGTTATGCAGAACGGTATGCTTAACGATGCTCTTCCTCAGAAAGTATTCTACATTACTTCATGCTTCAGACACGAAAAGCCTCAGGCGGGAAGATTAAGAGAATTCCATCAGTTCGGTGCTGAAATGATCGGAAGTGCCTCACCTGCCGCTGATGCTGAGATGATTTCAATGGCTCATACTCTGCTTGAATCACTGGGTCTCAGGAACATAGAGCTCAACATCAACTCTATAGGATGTCCTGCATGCCGTGCAGAGTACCACAAGGCTCTTAAGGAGTTCTTTGCCTCAAAGACCTCTGAACTCTGCGGCACATGTCTCGGACGTCTCGAAAAGAACCCTATGCGTATACTTGACTGCAAGAGTCCTGTATGTTCAGGTATTGCCAAGGACGCACCGGTTATTACTGATTATCTCTGCGAGGAATGTTCAGATCATTTTGCTCAGCTTAAGGAGCTTCTCGCAGCAATGAATATCGAATACAAAGTAAATCCGAAAATTGTCCGCGGACTTGACTACTATACAAAAACTGTTTTCGAATTTATCACAACAGATATCGGTGCTCAGGGCACAGTTCTCGCCGGCGGCAGATACGACGGGCTTGTGGAACAGCTCGGCGGTACACCAACTCCTGCTCTCGGTTTTGCTGCAGGTCTTGAACGTCTTATTATGACAATGGAAAAACAGGGCTGCGACTTTATGGAACAGGAAAAGTGCGATCTTTACATCGTTCCTATGGGTGCGGCAGCTGTAAAGAAAAGCGCTGAAATTGCAGGTCTTGTAAGAGCTGAAGGCTATACAGCCGAATACGACCTCATGAACAGAAGTCTCAAGGCGCAGATGAAATACGCAAACAAGACCGGCGCAGCTTTTGTTCTTGTTCTTGGTGACAACGAACTCGAAGCTAAGAAGGCCAGACTTAAAAACATGGAATCAGGTGAAGAAACAGAAATCTCACTTGACGATTCGTTCACTGAAAACTTCTCGGCAATTGCTATGGCTGCAATGTTTGCTGCTGAAGAAACAGCCGGAATGTTTAATCTCTGATACAAAAAACGGGAAATCCCGTATATGAGATTTTCCTTAAGGAACCACCGGAATTCCGGTGATTCCTTAATTTTTGATATTATATTTTTTGAAAGGATAATTTAAAATGGCAGATAATATGCAGGGCCTGAAGAGAACCAATTACTGCGGTGAAACTGAAGGCATCGGAAAAGAAGTAGTTGTAGGCGGATACGTTCAGAAGGCACGTAATCTCGGAAACCTCATTTTCATAGACTTAAGAGACAGAACAGGTATTGTTCAGCTCGCTTTCAACGACAGCACAGACCGTGAAATCTTCGAAAAGGCTGCTTCATGCCGTGCCGAGTTCGTTCTTATGGCAAAGGGTACTGTTCAGGAAAGATCAAGCAAGAATCCTGAACTTAAGACAGGCGATATCGAAATTTTCGTTACAGACCTTCGTATTCTTGCAAAGGCTCAGACACCGCCTTTCGAAATCACTGATGAAACAAAGGTAAACGAGGAGCTCAGACTCAAGTACAGATTCCTTGACCTCCGCCGCGCACCTATCCAGAAGAACATCATGATGCGTCACGAAATAGCAAAGGCTGCAAGAGAATACTACTACGAAAACGGATTTATCGAAATAGAAACTCCTATGATGATGAAGTCAACTCCTGAAGGTGCAAGAGACTACCTCATTCCTTCAAGAGTACACAACGGCAAGTTCTACGCTCTCCCGCAGTCACCTCAGATCTACAAGCAGCTTCTTATGATTGCCGGATACGACAAGTACATCCAGCTTGCAAGATGCTTCAGAGACGAAGACCTAAGAGCAGACAGACAGCCTGAATTTACACAGATAGACCTCGAAATGTCATTTGTTGATGTTGAGGATATTCTTCAGATGACAGAAGGATTTATCTCATATCTCTTCAGAAAGGTTCTCGGCATTGACATTCCTGTCCCGCTTCCGAGACTTACATACACAGAAGCAATGAACAGATACGGTTCAGACAAGCCTGACACAAGATTCGGCATGGAAATCACAGATATCTCTGACATTGTAAAATCATGCGGATTCGGTGTGTTCACATCTGCAGTCGAAACAGGCGGAAGCGTAAGAGGTATTGTTGCAAAGAACGCTGCATCAGTTCTTACAAGAAAAGAAATCGACAAGCTCACAGAAACTGCAAAGGGTATCGGTGCAAAGGGTCTTGCATACATCAGATGGAATGACGACGAACCGGCATGCTCATTTGCAAAGTTCATGACTCCTGAAGAAATCAGGGCTATCCTTGAAGCTCTCGGATGTGAAAAGGGTGACGTAGCTCTTATCGTAGCTGACAAAAACAAGGTTACACTTCCTGTTCTCGGCGCTCTCAGACTTAACGTTGCAAAGAAGCTTGATATCATCCCTGAAGGCTACAATTTCCTCTGGATTACAGAATTCCCGTTCTTCGAATACGATGATGAAAGCGGAAAATGGCTTGCTATGCACCATCCGTTCACAATGCCTATGGACGAGTGTCTCCAGTATCTTGATACTGCACCTGAAAAGGTATTTGCCAAGGCATACGACCTCGTACTCAACGGCGTTGAGCTCTCTTCAGGTTCAATCCGTATTACTGACTATGAGCTTCAGCAGAAGATGTTCCGTTCACTCGGTCTTACAGAAGAAGAAATTCAGGCCAAGTTCGGATTCCTCGTTGAAGCCTACAAGTACGGTGCACCACCGCACGGCGGTCTCGGCATAGGCCTTGACAGACTTTCAATGATCATGTGCGGATGTGACAGCTTAAGAGACGTAACAGCATTCCCTAAGGTACAGAATGCAAGTGAGCTTATGTCTGAATGTCCGTCAGTAGTTGAAAAGGAAAATCTCGATATTCTTGGTATTCAGGTTATCGAAAAGAAAGACTGATAAACTTCTGTCCCCCATGTTTCACAACATGGGGGATTTTTATACAATACAGAGAGTTAAAACTTGATTAAAATAGATAAATCGTATCAAAATCTATTGTGTTTTTATATCAAATAGTGTATAATCAACATATGGTTATTGTGAACGCAGTTTTTTATTCCGTTTACTGTAATTACAGCAAACATCATGCATAATCGCACTGATATTCACTGTACAATACAAAAACAGTATTGTTTTCAGCGGAAATAAATGATTTGGGGGTTATTTATTATGAGATTAGTAACAAGATCAGACTTTGACGGACTTGTATGCGGTGCACTTCTTCTTGAAGTCGGCATAGTTGATTCATGGAAGTTTGTTCATCCTAAGGATCTTCAGGACGGACTCTTCGAAGTAACGGAAGATGACGTTCTTGCAAATGTTCCTTTTGTTGAAGGCTGCGGACTCTGGTTCGACCATCATTCAAGTGAGCTTGAAAGGAATCAGCTCGAAGGAAAGTATAAGGGCGAAAGCCGTATAACACCTTCATGTGCACGCATTATATATGAATACTATGGCGGCAGGGAAAAGTTCCCGCAGTTCGACGATATGATGGAAGCTGTTGACAAGGTTGACTCAGGCCACCTTTCAGTTGACGAAGTCCTCAATCCTTCCGGATGGATTCTTGTAGGATACCTTATGGACCCGCGTACAGGACTCGGACGCTTCAGAAACTTCACAATCAGTAACTATCAGCTTATGGAAAAGCTTCTCCACTGCTGCAGAACAATGACAACTGCCGAAATTCTGTCAATGCCTGATATTATCGAACGAATAGAAGTTTACAATGAACAGACTGAACAGTTCAAAAAGATGGTACACGAACACACAGAAATCAGAAAGGATGTTATCATCACTGACCTCCGCGGCGTTGAAACTATATACACCGGAAACAGATTTATGATTTACAGCCTCTATCCTGAGCAGAACATATCTGTATGGATTGTAAACGGCAGAGGCGGTCTCGGCTGCTCATGTGCCGTAGGCCACAGTATCCTCAACAGAACCTCAAACGTCAATGTCGGACGACTTATGCTTAAGTACGGCGGCGGCGGACACCACGTTGTAGGAACATGTCAGTTCCCTGACGAGGAAATGGCTGAAAAGGTTCCGGCTCTTCTTGATGAGATTGTAAACTACAGCGACTATTACAAGGACTGATGTTAAACAACTAAAACTTACTGCATTTGTACAGTTTTTTTCTGTACAGATGCAGTTTTTTGTTTGTATTTTGGTATTGATAAACTTTTTTTAAAATTGTATAATATAATATACGATAAGTACAAAATATGACCGCTCGCTGTTACTCAGCACTGCCTGATTCAGAATATGAGCGGACGAACGAAAGGAGAAATCCCTGTGTCGTACAAAGACTCCAATGATAATCAGGATACACTGAAGCTGAAAGCTTTGCAGCCTCAGAAAAATACAGTAAAAGCAGATGAACACACACGTGTTTACAGAACCGATGAAACAGATGCAGCACGCAGGCAGGAAGCCAAAAGACGTGCTGCCCAGAGTGCAGCCAACCGTAATGCCGGTCAGCAGAATTCTGCTGCGAACACTCAGAACACAGCAGCCTCAGTAACACATAAAAAAAGAAGAGTCACTGCAGGCGCCTCATCACGCAGCCAGACACCGCACAGCGGACAGAGAACAGCGGGAAGACCTGCCTCCTCGCCTGCTGCACGTCCGGCATCAGTTTCCCGTCAGGCTTCTCCTGTTCCGGCTTCACCTTCCCGTGAAACAGCCCCGGTCTCTTCCGGAGAAGGTGCTGTATATTCAAATGTTCAGGTCAGAAAAAAACGAAGAAGAAAAAAAGAATTCAGTGCCGGAACCTTTCTCAAAATTACAGCCGGAATTATTGCGGCAGTTTTCCTGATATATTCAGGTGTTGTTCTGAGTCTGGCATCAAAGCTTAATGCCATTGAAACAACCGGAAACTACATTAATGACCCTGATACAATGCTTTACTCATCCGAAGTAAAGAACATACTTGTTATAGGTGAAGATACAAGAGACATCGGAACAAGAGGACTTTCCGATTCAATGATTCTTATTTCAGTAAACAAAAAGAAGCATAAGCTTCAGATGACATCATTTATGCGTGACATCTACACCGAGATAGACGGATATGACTACGACAAGCTTAACGCCGCATATTCATTCGGCGGTGCCGAGCTTCTGAAGGACACTATTGAAGATAATTTCAAGATACGTATTGACGGATGCGTAACTGTAAACTTCATTGCTGTTGCCCACATGATTGATGCTGTCGGCGGTGTTGAAATAACCCTTTCAGCCGATGAGGCAAATGCAGTTAATGAAATTCTCTACAACGAAGTCAATGAAATCATGGGTGACGATGATCCATACAGTGATTTTCTCCCTGTGGAGGACGGAACATATATGCTTGACGGCAGACAGGCACTTTCATACAGCCGTATAAGATATGTCGGCGACGCTGACTTTGAAAGAACCCAGAGACAGCGCACCGTAATCACACAGATGATGAAGCAGGCCCGAAAAATCAATCCGGTACGTTTCAGCTCGGGCATGAATGAAGCAGTAAAATACATAGGAACGGACATGAGCATTATGGAAATATATCTGCTCAGTCTCAGACTTCCTGTGGTAATGGCCTCATATAAACCGGAACAGCTTCGTGTCCCTGCAGAGGGTACATGGTCATTTGATGAAACATGGGACGGAATGTCAATAATCACAGTTGACTTCTACGCAAATACAGATTATCTCAGACAGAACCTGTACCTGACAGGAACGGAATCTCAGAATACAGACGAACAGTAAAAAACGCCTTCAGCACATGATAAAGTGATGTGCTGAAGGCGTTTTGTTAATAATAATATTTTTCCTCGTCAGGAACTCCCTTAGGTCCGATATACTGTGTGTCTTTGTCAAAGCCAATTACTATGCACACAATCTGCCTGAAGAAAATCATTGCTACGCATACACCTGATGATTTTCCGTATGCCTTTCCGAACTGATATCCGATATATCCCCACAGTACAACCACCGGGATAATAAACAGGAAGCCGAAAAGGGCAATCATGATTTCATCGGTAATCACACCGATAAAATAAAAAATCATATAAGGAACGCAAAGCAGTAAGTATACAATTGCAAGCGTATACTTTCCGGTCGCAAGCCTCGTCATTTCAAAAAAGTTGTAGTACGGAATCAGTGCTTTCCATCCCGGCTCCCCTGCCTTTTCGAACAGTTTCCAGAGTGCAACAAGGTATACAACACCAACTGCAACGGAAAACATCAGTACAGCAAAATAAACAACCATAAAACCTGCAAGAAAAGCGGTCTCCATCTTATAATCTCCTCCTTTTTTATGAACCACTGACAGGAATTCGTATTCATCCTGACGAAAACCATAATCAGTACTTTCCTGACACAGAAATGTTTTTCTGTATTATAAGTATTATACAAAACATCACATCAATTGTCAACCCTTTACAGCTTTTATACAGTTCTGTAACAATATCATTCAGGGTATTGACATTTAAAATTGAGGTGTTATAATAATAGAAAAATAAAAAAGGAGAATATGGAGAATGAACGCACAGAAATTTACACAAAAATCACTCGAAGCAGTTCAGGAAGCCCAGAACATCGCTATTGTAAACCAGCAGATGAACATTGAACAGGTACATCTTTTTCTGGCACTTCTTAAACAGGAAGGAAGTCTGACAGCACAGCTGCTCAGAAAGATGGATATCAGTCCTGAAGCTGTAACTGCGACTGCCGAAACAGCTGTATCAGGTCTGCCAAAGGTAACAGGATCAGGCAGAAAGCCTGACACGGTTTATCTGGCAAGAAGCGTTGACAATGCTCTTATCGAAGCTGAAAACCAGGCAAAGCAGATGGGAGACGAATATGTTTCAGTTGAACACATTATTCTCGCTCTTATCCAGTCAGCAGATTCAGTAATGTCAAAGATTTTCTCACAGTACAAAATAGATTCCCAGGGATTTATGACAGCCCTTGCTTCTGTAAGAGGAAATGCAAAGGTAACAAGCCAGAATCCTGAAGAAACATATGACGTACTCAAAAAATACGGTTCTGACCTTACGGATCTTGCAAGAAACAACAAGCTCGACCCGGTTATCGGCCGTGACAGCGAAATCAGAAACATTATCAGAATTCTCTCAAGAAAAACCAAGAACAACCCGGTTGTTATCGGTGAGCCTGGTGTAGGTAAAACAGCTATCGCAGAAGGTCTTGCTCTCAGAATCGTACGCGGTGATGTTCCTTCATCACTCAGAGACAAGCATATCTTCTCTCTCGACCTCGGTGCACTTGTTGCAGGTGCAAAGTTCAAGGGCGAATTTGAGGAACGTTTCAAGGCCGTTCTCAAGGAAATCAAGGCTTCAGACGGCGAAATCATCCTCTTTATCGATGAAATTCACATGATAGTCGGTGCCGGAAAGGGCGAAGGCGCAATGGATGCCGGAAACCTTCTCAAGCCAATGCTTGCGAGAGGCGAAATCGACTGTATCGGTGCCACAACTCTTGACGAATACAGAAAGTACATCGAAAAGGACAAGGCTCTCGAAAGAAGATTCCAGCCTGTATATGTTGCTGAACCGACTGTTGAAGACACTATCTCTATCCTCAGAGGCCTTAAGGAAAGATACGAAGTATTCCACGGTGTAAAGATTCAGGACCAGGCCATCATCTCGGCTGCTGTTCTTTCAAACAGATATATCACTGACAGATTCCTTCCTGACAAGGCCATTGACCTTGTTGATGAAGCATGTGCAATGATCAAGACTGAAATTGACTCAATGCCTACAGAGCTTGATGAAATCTCACGTCACATCATGACACTTGAAATTGAAGAAACTGCCCTTAAAAAGGAAGATGACAAGCTCTCAGCTGAACATCTCAGCGACATTCAGAAGGAGCTTGCTGAACTCCGTGAACAGTTCAGTTCAATGAAGGCCCAGTGGGAAAATGAAAAGAATGCAATCTCAGATATTACAAAGCTCCGCGAGGAACTTGAAGCACTTAACGGTGAAATTGAAAAGGCAGAGCGTGAATATGACCTTAACAAGGCAGCCGAATTAAAATACTCAAAACTCCCTGCACTTCAGAAACAGATTGAAGAAAAGGAAGCACTTGCAGAAGAAACAAAGGGTGAAAATTCTCTCCTCAGAAACAAGGTTACTGAAGATGAAATCACAAAAATCATCGGCAGATGGACAGGCATCCCTGTTTCAAAGCTCACTGAAAGTGAACGTGACAAGCTTCTTCACATGGAAGAAACTCTTCACAAAAGAGTTATCGGTCAGGATGAAGCTATCAGAAAAGTATCAGAGGCAATTCTCCGTTCAAGAGCAGGCATCCAGAATCCTAATCAGCCTCTCGGTTCATTCCTCTTCCTCGGACCTACAGGCGTTGGTAAGACTGAACTTGCAAAGGCTCTTGCACAGTGTCTCTTTGACGATGAAAAGAACATCGTTCGTATCGACATGAGTGAATACATGGAAAAGCATGCCGTAAGCAGACTCATCGGAGCTCCTCCGGGATATGTGGGATACGAGGAAGGCGGCCAGCTTACTGAAGCAGTAAGAAGAAGACCTTACTCAGTAGTTCTCTTCGACGAAGTTGAAAAGGCACATCCTGATGTATTCAACACTCTCCTTCAGGTTCTTGATGACGGACGTATTACTGATTCTCAGGGCAGACTTGTTGACTTCAAGAATACAATTATCATTCTTACTTCAAACCTCGGCTCAGGCTTCATCCTTGACGGTATTGTTGACGGTGAGATTTCAGAAGAAGCAAGAGAAAAGGTTGACAAGGTTCTCAAGCAGAGCTTCAGACCTGAATTCCTTAACAGACTTGATGAAATTGTATTCTACAAGCCTCTCATGAAAGACCAGATTATGGGCATTGTTGATCTTATGCTCGTATCACTCCAGAAGAGACTTGCTGACAGGCAGCTCTCAGTAGCTGTCACAGACAAGGCAAAGAGCTTCATTATCGAGGACGGTTTTGATCCTGCATTCGGTGCAAGACCGCTCAAGAGATACATTCAGAGAACAGTTGAAACTCTCGTTGCAAAGAAGATTATTGCATCTGACCTTGAACCGGATACAGTTCTTACAGTTGACTACGATTCAGAAAAGGAAGAGTTCACATGTACCGCAGGCTCACCGGCTGATGCTGAACAGGCCGAAGCTGCTGATTCCGAATAATGATAATACTTCACATACGGGTAAAACCTTATGTGAAGTATTTTTTTAATATTTTCACCGGCAGAATATCAACTATTCTGTAATTATTTCAACAGATTTCCATTAACATCAACGAAATTATCAGTTCAGTATACTATGCTATTGAAAATCCGTATTACTGACATTATAATATATAAGGCTACAAACTATAACTTTTATCTTGATTCAGGAGTTATTTTATGAAATGCAATACTTCAGACACAGAAAATGTCTATCTTACTGATGATACAGACAATGTAATAAGCATAGACAGATTTCCGTTTGTTATAGGAAGGAAAAAGATTTCGGAAGGAACGGATCTTTCTCTTTCGGATATACCGCAGGTATCCGGAATTCACGCTGTCATAACTCTGGAACACGGAAAATATTTTCTCACCGACCAGGGCTCAACCAACGGAACTTTTGCGGAAAAGGAAAACTGCAGGCTGTTTTCCAGGGAAACACGTATAACAAGAACGGAGCTCAGTGACGAAAGTACTTTCTGGATTTATCGTTCAAAATTCACATTTCACACTGACAGCCGCTCTTCGCAGACCTGCATAATCGGCCGCGGCGATGCCTATGAAACAGCCTCAACACTGCTTCTTTCCGAAGACGAGCCGCAGAAGTCAGATGAATGTGAAGCATTTCTCGAAGCTGAAAACATGAAAAAGGAAATATCATCTTTTCCGTTTCACCGGACAGATTTCACTCTGGAGAAAATCAAAGCAGAAAACAGATTTCTGTACAGGATTGACACAGACGGGATACTTGAAATTGAAGGAGATATTATTTCCGACAGTAATGACGCCGAAATATTTTCAGGCTGTCATTTTTCAGTTAATTCAAAAAAATATATTTTTACAGTAAAATAAACGGAGACAAAACATGAACTATATATCTGCATACTGCACTGATCCCGGCTCTATACGAAGGGTTAATCAGGACAGCCTCTGCATAAAATCAGCATCTGCAGGTGATAATGAATACATTCTGGCTGCTGTCTGTGACGGTCTTGGCGGACTCACTGACGGAGAAACTGCCAGTGCATACATAATTACCGAGCTGTCAGGATGGTTTGAGCGTGCACTTCCCCTGCTGCTCGGCGAAGGCAGAACTGTCCTTCAGATAAGGCACAGCCTTGACGAGTTTCTTCACGGAGCTGCCGGACGCATAAACAGATATGCTGAAAAAACAGGAAGACTTCCGGGAACAACAATGACGCTTATGCTCAGTCTCGGATGCTTCGGGAAAATAATAACCGCACATGTCGGTGACACCCTNNNNACACCCGCCTGTACACAGTCGGAGAAAGTGAAACAGAACTGATAACATCTGACCACAGCGTTCTGTTCGACGAAATCAGAAACGGCACTCTCACCGAAGAGGAAGCCGCAAATGACTCAAGACAAAACCAGCTTACCCGCTGCATCGGAGCAGGTCTCGACAATATCGTATTTGACTACTCAATACTTCCTGCAAGAACCGATGTTACATATCTTATATGTTCAGACGGATTCAGAAAAAAAATCAGCAGAGACGAAATATCAGAGGAACTCCGTCCCGGTCTGATTACCGATGATGATACAGCTGAGCAGAAACTGAGAAAACTTACGGACCTCTGCATGGAACGAAGGGAAAACGACAACATCACAGCAGTTGTTGTAAAGCTGAAGGAAAAGGACGGTATCTGAAGTGCTTAACAAAGGATTTATACTCAACAACAGATACCGGATAGAGGAAATTATCGGACGCGGAGGTCTGTCCGTTGTATACAGAGCTTCAGATCTTGAAGCAAACGGTGCAACACGCGCAGTCAAGGAAATTTCAAAAAGCTGCACGGAGATGGTGGTATCCGCCAAACAGGAGTCTCTTCTTATAAAAGAGCTTTACGAGCACGACAAGTCAAACTTCTTTCCGAATATAATCCAGCACGCTGAAACAAAAGACTGCTTCTATATAGTAATGGACTACATAAACGGTACATCAATGAGTTCCGTGCTGAAAAAGGGTGCGTTCGAGCATTCACTTGTCCTCGAATACGGCAAGGAAATCTGTTCAGTCATGCAGTTTCTTCATGACTACGGAAAAATATACAGCGATATGAAGCCTGACAACATAATGATTGTTACAAGTTCAGACAGTCTGTCGGGATATCTCGGCAGCAGCAGGCGTTCAGGACTTCTTAAATTCATTGATTTCGGTGCCGTTGTACAGATGGAATCCGGCATTCCTGTCCAGTACACTCCCGAATACGCTGCGCCCGAACAGTTTCGTGCATGGAGGCTTGACCGCCGTACGGATATTTTCAACATAGGAGCAACCCTGTACCACATGGTAACAGGTAAAAAGCCTCTGCCTGTCAGCGACCGTACCGGAAGCATAAGAAAGTCTGCAGAAAGATTTGTTTTTGACACAAAAGACAGGCATACTGACGTATATCTGAAAAAAATCATTATGAAATGCGTGGATGATAATCCTGAAAAAAGATACAGGTCATGCCGTGAACTGTATCATGCTCTTGAAAAATCAGAAAACAACAGTCATATAAAGCTCACCTTTCTTTCCGCAGCAGCTGCTGCCATTTGCGGTGCAGTATGCCTGTTTTCATTTTTTTCATTCAGAAATCTTGAATCCCAGAACTATGACATCCTTATAAATACTGCGGAGAAATCTGCATCGTCTGCTGAAAAAGCAGAGGCATACAGAACTGCCGCGCAGCTTTGTCCTGACAGGACAAATGCATATTTCGGACTCATCGAAACGTACAAGGAAGATATTTCATTTGACGAATCGGAAAGCTCCGAATTTACAAGGATGCTTGGTACAAATATGACCGGACTTAAAGATAACCCTGACTATGAGCTTCTGGCATTTGAAACCGGAAAGCTGTACTGGTATTACTACGACTACGGAACTGAATACAGTACTGACAATACCACTACAAGAATGAAAGCTTCTGCAGAATGGTTTTCCGAAGCCGCCGGGAACGGTCTTATGCAGATTTCTCCGGAAAAATACCAGATGGCTAAAATCTACCATGACATCGGAAAATTTCAGTCAGAAATTCAGAAGCTGGTTATAGAAGGCGACGACGCTGACGTATACAGCGGCTACTGGGAAAGTCTGAAGGGTCTTGAGGAATTTGTCGAATCATCAGGAACGGAAACTGAAATAGTTCTTCTTGAAACATACAGACTTATAATCAACTCAATAAGCAACTACGCATCAAAGTTTTCATCCTTTGTACCTGAAAATGAAATCAGAAAGCTGTACAATTCAGCCCGCGAAGGAGCCTACAGTATGGAAACAACAACTGAGAAAACAGGACAGATACTTGAAACAATCAGAAAATGCTGCATATCTGCAGATGAGGCTCTCGGAAGGGCATACGGAGGAAAAAAATGAACTACGAATTCTGGCATATGACTTTTATTGTATCAGGTATACTCACAGCTGTATTTGTAATTCTTACAGCTGTTCTGGCGGTTAAGTTCAGAATAATCAGTCTTGTTCAGTTCAGAATGCAGAACGGAAAGCACCCTTCTGCATACTCTTTATCCGGAGAAACTTTTTTTCCGGCAGGAAAACAGGCAGTGACTGAGAAGCTCTCTGCTGCCCGTCAGCCGGAGAATGACTTCTGTGACAAAACGGTTATAGCAGCTCCCGATGGCGGTACTGTTACAGCATCCGGCAGCGGATTCAGAATAACCAGAAACATTGTTGTCATCAGCGCTGATCCGTCTGTAATTGATAATTACAGTGAACGCAGAAAATAATTCT
>DCGK01000093.1:17450-21848 GCA_002315235.1 Ruminococcus sp. UBA1780 | reverse complement strand
CATTCGAGAACAACGTCAACACCGATTTCGCCCCAAGGAAGTTCCTTAGCATCAGCCTTAGCGTAGATTGTGAGCTTCTTGCCGTCAACTGTAAGTGTACCAGCTTCGTCATCAGCTTCTACTGTGTGCTTGCCTTCACCGATCTTGCCGCAGAAACCGCCCTGAGCTGTATCGTACTTGAGAAGGTGAGCGAGCATTGAAGGCTTAGTAAGATCGTTGATAGCAACTACCTCATAACCTTCTGCGTCGAACATCTGTCTGAAAGCGAGACGACCGATACGGCCGAAACCATTAATTGCAACTTTAACTGACATAGTTAAATTACCTCCAAAAAAAATTGTACTATAAAATAGTTTATATCTATATTCTATAACAAAACAGAAATAATTTCAAGTGTTTAACTGAAAAAAAAATCAGTTTGCGGTGAATACTTTATGTTTATTTTGCTATATCTGTGTTTCCGTAAAAAAAGGAACGCGGATATGTAATTCCGCGTTCCTGAAAAAACCGTACAAATCCTGTATCAGTTTACATTTGTAGTGAAGTCACCTGTTGAACCGACAACTCCGAGGCCGACTGCTGAAACAGGTTCAAGTACTGAATCATCATAAGAGAGGAATGAGTTGAATGCGATGATTTCTTCCGGAATATTACGGACAGAGCACTTGATTGTAACTGTTTCTCCCGGCTTTGCCGAGCCGCTTCCGATAACGAATGAGAGACCACTGCCTGGCTTTGTTTCTGAAACATCTTCGTTTACGCCGATTGTACCGGTGCAGTATTCGATGTCAAGGCTCTGTACAGCCTGATTGCAGAAGGTTGATGAGCAGCTCGGATCTGAGTACATTTTGATTTCGTACTTACCGTTCTTTGCTCCTTCCTTAACCTTAAATGTTATTTCCATTACGTCAGTATCACTTGTGATACCCTTGAAAATAACGTCGCCGTCCCTGGTTTCCTGAGGACCGAGCCAGAGGAATGAGACAGTTTTTGCTGCTGTTTCTGCATCGTGGTCAGATGCTGACGAGCTGTTGTTACTGCTGCTGTTACCGCCGGCACTGCTGTTATTGCTTCCGCCGGATGAATTACTGCTGTTATTGCTGCTGCTGTTGTTATTGTTATTATTGTTATTATTGTTATTATTGCTGTTATTGTTACTGCTGTTGCCTGAAGGTGACTTTGAAGCTATCTGAGCAGGGATGTTAGGCTTTGCCTTTTCACCGTTTGCCTCTGTAATTACTTCACCCTTTTCGTCAACTATTTCGAGTTCAGTGACCGGCTTGTCATTTTCGTCCTTTACAACTTCGCCCTGGGCATCTGTAACTTCAACAATTTCGATTTTGTTGCCGTCTGCGTCCTTTTCAGGGATTACAGCCTCAACTGAAGCTGTATCACTTCCTGTTTCAGTATCTGATTTTTTTTCGCCGCATGATGCGAGGCAGAGTACAGAGGCCATAAGCAGTGAAGCTATAATAATTTTATTTTTCATTTTTCCCTCCGATCTGGTTATTCAGTTACAGTAACAGAACCGTTTACGTATTTTGGTGAGATAACCTGAACAGTGCTTGAGCCTTCTTCAATGTTGTTGCCCATTGCGCCGCCGTCTCCGGTTGTGTTGAATGTAATGTCATACTTTCCGGCTGGTGTGCCTTCCTTTACCTTAAGTGTAACAGTGGCAAAAACACCGTCATCCTTTGCCTGCTTCATCTGTGAATCAAAGAACATGTATACGATGGAGCCCTTGTCGTATGCGTTTACAGTCATGTTCTTGCCGAACTGTGAACGCTTGTAGTCTGCAGCATCTCTGTCGCCGCCGTTGCATTCGCTTTCGATAATTTCGAAGTATTCGCTGTTTGCGTCAACATACGCCATAAGAGCTGTGAAGCCCTTTGCGTTGTCTGTAATATTGATTTTTAACTGTACTGTATCGCCGGCTTTTGCTTCAGCTGATGATAAAGTAAGTGTAGGACCGTATGAAGCGTTTTCAATCTTTACTCCGTTTATATCCTGCGGAGCATCTGTCATCTTAGGTGGTGTGCCGATGCTGTCTGCAACCTTTGTAACTGCAGGAGCAGGCTTGATATTAGGCTTTGCGTTCTGACCCTTTGCGTCAGTAACAACCGTGCCCTTGTCATCAACGATAACGAGTTCAGTAACTGGTTTGCTTGCAGCGTCCGTTACAGCTGAACCCGCTGCATCAGTAACTTCAACAACTGAAATCTTGCTTCCGTCGTCATCCTTTTCAGGAACAGGAGCCTCTGATACAGCTGATTCATCATCAGCTGAAGCGTCGCTGTTCTCGCCGGCAGCATCAGAGCTGCTGCTGTCTGAGTTGTCGGAAACAGTTGTGGTAGTTGTTGTTCCTCCGTCCGGTTTTGCTGCTTCACATGCTGTAGCTGATACTGCAAAAAGTGCGAGTACTGCAACAGCGATTAATTTTGTTCTTATTTCCTTCATGTCTGTTATTTTCCTTTCATATCATACGCATCTGCGTGATTAACTTTTTGTTTGTAAACGCACTGAACAAATGCGTCTGCAATCAGCCGTATGCACAGGGATGACTGCTGTCACCGGGTATGCATGGCAGTAAAATCAGTAATAGAGTGAATGCAGAATCGTTATCCGCATTCACTCTATTATATCACAGGAGCCGTTAATGTGCAAGTATAATGAACAATTTCACTGTATTTTCAGAATGCTTTCATATTGAAGCCGGCATCGGATTCAGTCAAGAAGTTCGCTGATTTCCGGGGAAAACCTGAGTGTTCTTCTCAGAATTCCGTTCATGTATGAAATGGCGGTTCCGTAGTTTGTGAACGGAATTCCTGCGTTCTCGGCTCTTTTCATTCTCGTCTGCATTTCACGTTCATTCAGCATGCACCCTCCGCAGTGAATGATAACAGAAAATTCTGAAAGATCATCCGGGAATTCAGCACCCGACGAGAATGTATATGACGGGGATACGCCGGTGAATTTTTCAATAAGGAACGGAAGCTTTACCGAACCGATATCACCGCACTGTCTGTGGTGTGTGCATCCCTCTGAGATAAGGACTCTGTCACCGGTTTTCAGTCTGTCGAGAGCTTTCACTCCCGATACGGCCTGTCTGAGGATGCCCTTGTAGTCTGCCATGAGTATTGAAAACGATGTAAGAGTTACATCCTCCGGTGTGAGCGCAGCCACTTCGGCAAACGCCTGACTGTCTGTGATTACCATTGAAGGCTTCTGTAATAAACACTTCCGGGTATGTAAAAAAGTTTCAGGCTGAGTGATAACCGGGACAGCGTTTCTGTCAAGAAGCTCACGGATAATCATCTGCTGCGGCAGGATAAGTCTGCCCTTTGGTGCGGCTTCGTCAACCGGAATTACCAGAATTACGATGTCTGAAGGGGAAACCGTATTTCCGAGAATTGTTCTGCTGTTTTTTTCGCGGCATGAAAGACCTGCTGCAAGATTTTTCAGTTCATTTATGTTAAGTCCGGTATGTGCACTGACATAAACAGTGTCCAGGCCGGCTTCAGGAATGCTGTCAAGAAGGTCAGCCTTTGTAAATGCAGTTATGAACGGAATTTTTCTTTCCGCAAAAATCCCTGTGAGCTTCCGGTCCTCGTCTGTAAGCCCTTCCGTGCTGTCTGCTGCAAGTACAGCAACGTCAGTCTTTCCGAGAATCTGTTCCGTTTTCTGAACGCGCAGTTCTCCGAGTTCACCGCTGTCGTCATATCCCGGTGTATCAATTATTACAGCCGGGCCGGCAGGAAGCAGCTCCATTGTTTTGAAAACAGGATCAGTAGTTGTTCCCTTAATATCGGATACCACCGAAATGTTCTGGCCGGTAAATGCATTTACTAGACTTGATTTTCCGGCATTTCTCTTTCCGAAAAATGCAATGTGGACACGTTCTGATACCGGTGTGTCATTCAGTCCCATATTTTCCTCCTAAAATCTGAAATCGCGTCCGCCGTTTCCGATGTCTGCAAGATGCCTTACTGCAGTCTCACGTGCCTTTGGATTCGGAATGTTTGCGATTTCGCTTTCAATAAGTTTTTCTCCTTCCTGTTTTGTTTCAGGTGAAGCATAGTCTTCAAGATATTCCTTAAGTGTCAGAAGTGCGTTAGGATGGCAGCAGTTCTGAATCTGCTGTTTTTTGCACAGCTCCATGAATCTGTCGCCTGTACGGCCTTCGCGGTAGCAGGCTGTGCAGAAGCTTGGAATGTATCCGAGCTTCATGAGCCAGTTTACAACTTCGTCAAGTGTTCGTCTGTCGCTTACGTCAAACTGTTCTGATTTTTCGTCCTCAGGCTCCGGCTCGCAGTAGCCGCCGACGCTTGTTTTTGAGCCGCCGCTTATCTGTGAAATACCGCATCTGAGAATACGTTCACGGCATTCTGCTGATTCCCT
>DCGK01000093.1:0-17367 GCA_002315235.1 Ruminococcus sp. UBA1780 | reverse complement strand
TTTTTCAAATGTGTCATCGTTTATTCCGTTGTCAAATACTGAAGGATCGATGTCATCAGCCTTTTTGATACGCGGAACGCTTATTGTATGAGGTCCGACTCCGTGTACGGCCTCAAGATGTTCCGCGTGCATGAGAAGCGCTGCAAATTCGTAGCGGTAAAGCTCAAGCCCGAAGAGGACACCAAGGCCTACGTCGTCTATACCGCCGTCCATTGCTCTGTCCATCGCCTCGGTATGGTAGGCGTAGTTGTGCTTTGGTCCTGTCGGATGAAGCTTTTCATAGCTTTCCCTGTGGTATGTTTCCTGAAAGAGTATGTATGTTCCTATTCCTGCATCGGCGAGCTTTCTGTAGTTTTCGACCGTTGTTGCGGCGATGTTGACATTTACTCTTCTGATAGCGCCGTTTCTGTGCTTTATACTGTAAATGGTCTTTATTGATTCGAGTATGTATTCAATAGGATTCATCTCAGGGTCTTCGCCCGACTCGATTGCAAGACGTTTGTGTCCCATATCCTGAAGCGCAGTAACCTCACGGCGGATTTCATCCTGAGTGAGCTTCTTTCGTGCAATATGTTTGTTCTTCATGTGATACGGGCAGTAAACGCATCCGTTTACGCAGTAGTTTGAAAGGTAAAGCGGAGCGAACATTACTATACGGTTTCCGTAGAAATCCTTTTTTATCTGTTCGGCAAGACTGATGATTTCCCTGTTTCGTTCTTCATCCTCACATGCCAGAAGAACGGATGCCTCACGGTGGTCAAGGCCCTTTTTCTGACGTGCCTTTTCGATTATTCTGTCTATAAGCTCCGTGTTGTTTCTGTTTTTTTCTGCAAATTCAAGTGTGTCACGTATTTCACTGTCTGATATGAATTCTTCTGCTTTTAGTGAATTCGGATTGTACATTTCAAGACGACCTTTCGTTAATTTATCCATTATTATAATACTCATATACACTGAAAAGTCAAGTGCTGACGGACTGTTTTTACAGTTATGTATTTTTCCGGAGTGTTGAATGAACACGACAGTTGTGATATAATTACAGTGAACGTCAGATAACGGAGGTAAACATTTTTGTTTAAAATAGACATTCCACTTAAATCAGTTCTTGATTTAACTCCCGAAATACTCAGGGAAAACAACATAAAGGGTCTTCTTATGGACCTTGACAACACACTGACGACCCATGACAATCCGCGTCCTGCAGACGGTGTCACAGACTGGATTGCCCTGATGAAGGAAAACGGAATCAGAATGGTTATTGTTTCGAACAACCATTACGAAAGGGTAAAGCCGTTTGCTGACATGCTCGGGCTCGAATGTATCTGCGAGGGTAGAAAACCTCTTTCAGACGGGTTTAACAGGGCACAGAAGCTTATGAATATCCCGTTTGAAAACCTTGCGGTTGTAGGGGACCAGATTTATACGGATGTGCTTGGCGCAATGCTGAAACCGAAGGTTAAGTGCGTTTATGTATATCCTATAGAATTTGAGAAGAAGGGATTTCTTGCTTTCAAAAGAAAGATAGAAGGACCGTTTCTTCCGAAGAAGCTGTATAACGGTGAGTCAGCTGAGAAGCTGATGTATAAAAACAGAAAATAAAAAAGGCGGTAAATAACATGAAAATACTTGTAATCCACGGACCTAATCTCAACCTTCTCGGCGAAAGAGAACCGGGTGTATACGGTTCGGAAACATTTGAAAAGCTCAATAACGATATCATGGCGGAAGCAGAAAAGCTTGGCGCCGAATGCGAAATTTTCCAGTCAAACCATGAAGGCGGAATAATTGACAGACTTCATGAAGCAAGAAAGGACTGTGACGGAGTCGTACTCAATGCCGGTGCATACACACACTACAGCTATGCAATCAGAGATGCTATTGCGGCGATAAAAATTCCTGTAATAGAGGTTCACATCAGCAATACAGCTTCCAGGGACGAATTCAGACACAAGTCAGTAATCGGACCTGTGTGCAGGGCTTCTGTTGCAGGCTTCGGAAGGGACAGCTACATACTCGGCATGGAAGGTCTTGCGGGAATGCTTGAAAAGTAAGGTGAACACTGTGACTAATATACAAAAGCTTATGGACAGAATTCCGGATGAGTTTACGTGCGCGTTAATCACTGATCCGGTCAGCAGAAGATATTTTACAGGCTTTAAAACAAGTGAGGGCACGGTTCTGTGCTTTAAGGAAAAGGCATATTTTCTTGTTGATTTCAGATATTATGAAAAGGCTGCTGAAGTTGTAAAGGGAATGGAAGTGGTTCTCCAGACCGAAAGGGAGGAGCAGATAGCCGAAATACTTATCAGACACCGTACTGAAGGAGTAATGATTGAGGCTGACAGAATGACGGTTACCGGGCTCAGAGAGTTTTCAGAGGAATTCGGGGATGACCTGTACATTGATTCATCATCTGAACTCAGCGAAATAATCACTGACCTGAGAATTATCAAGGACAGCTCAGATGCTGAAAAAATAATCAGAGCACAGAGAATTGCCGAAGAGGGATACAGATACGTTCTGGAAAATATCAGGCGGGGAATGACCGAAAGGGAAACTGCCCTTATGCTTGACAACAGAATGAAGCAGCTCGGAGCGGAGGATATATCCTTTGATACCATAGTTCTTTTCGGCCGGAACACATCACTTCCTCACGGAGTACCGGGGGACACGGTGCTTGAAAACGGATTTGTTCTCATGGATTTCGGTGCGGTTACAGACGGCTGGCACAGTGATATGACCAGAACGTTTTATGTTGGTACTCCGACGGAAAGAGAGAAAAAGGCTTATGAGACAGTGCTTAAGGCACAGCTGGCTGCTCTTGATGCCGTAAAGACAGGAATGGAGGCAAGAGCGCTTGATTCTGTGGCACGTGACATTATAGATGCTACTGAATTTAACGGTGCATTCGGTCACTCACTCGGACACGGCGTAGGCATGGAAATCCATGAGGAGCCGAGGGTTTCACGGAAGAGTGATGATATTCTTGAAGAGGGTATGGTTATCACTGTTGAACCGGGAATTTATCTGCCGGGTGAATTCGGAATCCGCATAGAGGATATGGGTATAATGACTGCGGACGGATTCAGGAATTTTACTGAGGCGGACAAGACTCTTAAGATAATTGACTAAAAATTTGCTTTAGGTATTGCAATATTGACGATTTTAGTGTACAATATTATGTAAGTAATTTCATTTACATAATATTAATGTGATATTTACAAATCATTTGGAGGTATTTATTTTATGATTTCAGCTGGTGATTTCAGAAACGGCGTAACATTCGAAATGGACGGAAACGTAGTTCAGGTTATAGAATTTCAGCACGTTAAGCCTGGTAAGGGCGCTGCTTTCGTAAGAACAAAGTTCAAGAACGTTATTACAGGTGCAGTTGTTGAAAGATCTTTCAACCCTACAGACAAGTATCCTACAGCTTTCGTTGAAAGAAAGGATATGCAGTATCTTTATGCTGAAGACAACCTTTACTACTTCATGGACATGGAATCATACGAACAGATTCCGATTGACAAGGCAAAGCTCGGCGACAGCTTCGCTTTCGTAAAGGAAAACATGGAAGTTAAGGTTCTTTCATACAAGGGCAACGTATTCGGCGTTGAACCACCGTTCTTCGTAGAACTCGAAGTAACAGAAACAGATCCTGGCTTCAAGGGTGATACAGCTACAAACGCTACAAAGCCTGCTGTACTCGAAACAGGTGCAGAAATCAAGGTTCCGCTCTTCATCAACCAGGGCGATATGGTAAGAATCGACACAAGAACAGGCGAATACATGGAAAGAGCATAAGTCTCTGCCATCGTTTTACTACTTTACATAACTGCATTTATGCATTAAAAGGGAGGATTTTTTATGAAGCTTACAGAAAAGATGTCATATCTTAAGGGATACATCGATGGTATTGATCTTGATACTTCTTCAAAGGAAGGCAAGGTTCTTGCAACCATGGCTGATGTAATGCACGAGATGGTTGCATATATCGAGGATCTTCAGGGACAGGTTGACGAGCTTACAGAGCTCTGCGAAATTCTTGACGAAGATCTCGGCTGCGTGGAAGATGATTTCTACGATGAAGATGATTTCGATGATGACGACGAAGATGACTTCGACGATTTCGATGACGAAGATCTTGATGATGAAGATCTTTACGAAGTAGTATGTCCGACATGCGGAGATTCAATTCTTCTTGACGGCGGTATGCTTGATGAAGGATCCATGGCCTGCCCTAACTGCGGCGAAGATCTTGAATTTGATCTTGATGATCTTATGATTGAAGACATCGAGGATATTCTCGAGGAAGAAGACCTCGACGAGGGTGTCTGATCAGGGCTGATTCTTTTAATTTTTAATGATTCCCCCTTGAAAAAGGGGGAATTTTAGTTTTGAAACACTGATTTCAGCCGGCGGCGGTTCGTGTGCTTTTCAGCCGGTTACATCAGTGTTTCTTTCGGCGAGGTGAACAGATTGCAGAACAGTCAGAACGGGAGAAGAAGGAGAAACGGCAGTGATTCGGCTGAAAACAGAAAAAAGGGAAAGTATACCGGATATTTAAGACTGGTTGCGTGGACTCTTGTGCTTGCAGCTGTTATTATTTCCGCTGATGCAATAAGGAGACAGGCAAGCCATCCGGAGGGTAACGGCGGCCTTTCCGTTTTTGTGGACAGAACCGGAGAAAAAGAACCATCCGGGACTGATGAGACTTCAGAGCCTGAAAGCGTTCCTGCAGAGGCAATGCCTTACGAAAAAAAGGAAATTAACGAAGACGATTTCAGACCGGTCGTAAAAACCAGAGCTGACCTTTCTCTCGGGGAGCTTGTAATGGTAAACAGGGCGAACTCATACAATTTCCCGAATATATCAGCACACATGGTTAAGATTGCGTCTGAAATGGACGGCAAATCATACAAGGTATCGTACAATACACTTCAGCTTCAGAAGGAAGCCACTGATGCGTTTAACAGAATGATGGCCGACTTCTATGATGTTTTCGGCTCAGGAGATGTAACGGTTGTAACAGCGGCTGTTACTTATCAGGAGCAGAATGAAAGCTACAGACCTCCGGCAGCGGATGCTGTGCTTCTCGAAAACGAGAGCCAGATGGCTCCGGGATTTTCCGAGCATCACACGGGATATGCAGTTGATCTCAAGCTTGTAAGCAGTGAGGGAAAGATTTCTGCGTATGACGGTACCGGCAACTACAAGTGGATTAATGACAACTGCTACAAGTACGGATTTATCCTGCGTTATCCTAATTCAAAGGAAGCGGTTACAGGTGTAGCCGGAACTCCGTCCCATCTCAGATATGTCGGGGTTCCCCATTCATACATAATCCGTGAAAACGGGTTTGCTCTTGAAGAATACATGACGGATCTGAAAAAATACATTCACGGGTACGAGCATCTCTACTACAGTGTGTTCGGATATGACTATGAGATTTACTTTGTTCCTGCGGATGAAGCCGAAACTGTTGTTCCGGTTCCGAAAAATGAAGATTACTCTGTTTCGGGAAACAACTGCGACGGCTTTATAGTTACAATTACGCGCAAGTCCGAGGAGCTGAAAAATGAAGAACTGATGAATCAGGCAGCGCAGAATCAGGAACCGGCACAGACAGGAGAGGACGGACAGCCGCTGATAACGGAGGTTACACAGGAAGGTGTTCAGGTGACTGACATGCCGGCCGGTGTGACTGCAGCAGAATCACAGGCTTCACCTGCTGTCCCGGCAGCGGAACAGACGGTTACAGATACAGGAGAAAGATAAGATGAGTATAAAAGGAAAAATTCATTCGCTGGAAAGCTTTGGTGCTTCAGACGGACCCGGTGTTCGTTTCATAGTATTTTTAAAGGGCTGTGACATGAGATGCAGATACTGTCACAATCCGGATTCATGGGCTGCACAGGGCGGCGAGGAATGGACAGCCGAAGATCTTTTCAAAAAGATAATGAGATACAAAACATACTGGGGAAAAGACGGCGGCATTACAGTCAGCGGCGGTGAGCCGCTTCTTCAGACAGAATTTGTTACTGAACTCTTTAAGCTTGCAAAGAAGGAAGGAGTTCATACAACTATTGATACTTCAGGAAATCCTTTCAGAAGAGAGGAGCCTTATTTTTCAAAGTTTAATGAACTTATGAAATACACTGACCTTCTTCTTCTCGATATAAAGGAAATTAATCCTGAACGTCATCTTGCGCTTACAGGTCAGAAAAATGACAACATACTTGACCTTGCACAGTATCTTTCGGAAATTAACAAGCCGGTATGGATAAGACATGTGCTTGTGCCTGACAACAGTGACTTTGACGAGGATCTTGACAGACTCGGTGAATTTATCGGAAAACTCGGAAACGTTCAGAGAGTTGACGTTCTCCCTTATCATACACTCGGACTTTTCAAGTGGGAAAACCTCGGACTTGAGTACACGCTTGAAGGAACTGAACCTCCGTCAGAGGAAAGAATCCTTAACGCGGAGAAGAGACTTCGCTGTGCTGAATACGAAGGCTACGGTGAAAACAGCAGTAACAGACAGAACAATGACGACATGCCGATAAAATGCTGTTAAGGAAACTAAGTGTTTTCCTGATATTTTTTCAAAAAACACTTGAAATCTTTTCAGGAATATGATATAATAGTTCAGTAATTCGCACGCTGGTGATTTTGAAGGCCGGTGCCTTTCGGGATGAAAGGTTGTCTTCAAGCTAAGATCAGCGGAGGGAATAATCAATAAAACCAATTTAACAGGAGGAACTACACAATGGCAGTAGTATCAATGAAACAGCTTCTTGAAGCTGGCGTACACTTTGGTCACCAGACAAGAAGATGGAACCCAAAAATGGCACCTTACATCTTCACAGAAAGAAACGGTATCTACATTATCGATCTTCAGAAGACAGTAAAGAAACTCGAAGAAGCTTACATGTTCATCCGTGACATCTCAGCTCAGGGCGAAACAGTACTTTTCGTAGGTACAAAGAAGCAGGCAGGCGATTCAGTTAAGGAAGAAGCTGTACGTGCAGGCGCTCACTACGTAAACGCAAGATGGCTCGGCGGTATGATGACAAACTTCGAGACAATCAAGAACAGAATCAAGAGACTTGAACAGCTCAGAAAGATGGAAGAAGACGGCACATTCGCACTTCTCCCTAAGAAGGAAGTAAGCAAGCTTACACTCGAAATCGAAAAGCTCGAAAAGTTCCTCGGCGGTATCAAGACAATGAAGAAGCTTCCTGGCGCACTCTTCATCGTTGACCCAAGAAAGGAAAAGATCGCTGTTGCTGAAGCTAAGAAGCTCAACATCCCGATCGTTGCTATCGTTGACACAAACTGTGATCCTGATGAAGTTGACTACGTTATCCCTGGTAACGACGACGCTATCAGAGCAGTTAAGCTCATCGCAGGTGCAATGGCTAACGCTATCATCGAAGGCAGACAGGGCGAACAGGTTGAAGCTGAAGCCGCTGAAGCTGCTGAAGAAACAGCTGAATAATTCAAGTTCAAACATAAATTTTATAAACCCGAATAAATATTCATTATTCGGGTTTTCTACTATAATCAATATTGGAGGTAATTACAATGGGTAAGGCATCCGTTGCAGAAATTAAGGAATTAATGAGCGCTACAGGCGTTGGTATGATGGACTGTAAGAAGGCTCTTGAAGAAAACGACGGCGACAGAGAAAAGGCTATCGAATTCCTCAGAGAAAAAGGTCTTGCTACACAGGCTAAGAAGAGCGGCAGAGCTGCAGCTGAAGGTGTTGTAACAGCAGTTGTAAACGGCAATGCAGGTGTTCTTCTTGAAGTAAACACAGAAACAGACTTTGCTGCTAACACAGAAGACGTAAGAAACTTCGTTGCAGCAGTTGCTAATACAATTATCGAAGCTAATCCTGCTGACGTTGATGCTCTCAAGGCAACAAAGATCAGCGGCGGCGACAAGACAGTTGATGAAGCTCTCACAGATCTCGCTGGTATGAAGATCAGAGAAAACATCGTTATCCGTCGTTTCGTAAGATTCGAAGGCAAGCTCGCTTCATACATCCACAACGGCGGAAGCATCGGCGTTCTCGTTAAGATGGAAACAGAACTCGCTGCTGATGCAGTTGCTGCTATCGGTAAGGACGTAGCTATGCAGAGTGCTGCTCTTGGTGCTGCATACGTTAAGAGAGAAGACGTTCCTGCTGAAGTTATCGAAAACGAAAGAAAGATCATGAAGACACAGATGGCTGAAGATCCTAAGATGGCTAACAAGCCTGATCAGGTTAAGGACAAGATCATCGACGGTAAGGTTGAAAAGTTCTACAAGGAAAACTGCCTCCTCGAACAGGCTTTCGTTAAGGATGACAAGCTCTCAGTTCAGGGTTACGTTGATGCTGAAGCTAAGAAGCTCGGCGGTTCAATCAAGGTTGTTGAATGCGTAAGATTCGAACGCGGCGAAGGTATCGAAAAGAAGG
Source organism: Ruminococcus sp. UBA1780 (assembly GCA_002315235.1). GTDB lineage: Bacteria > Bacillota > Clostridia > Oscillospirales > Ruminococcaceae > HUN007. Next base: position 8,900 of record DCGK01000093.1, on the reverse strand, counting down.
TTGACGATTTCGCTGCTGAAGTTGCAAGCATGACTAAGTAATTACACTGATACAGTAATTACAGTAATCATAAAAAATCCGGGTGACTTTGTGTTGTCCGGATTTTTCGTCTTTTTGCTTTATTGACATAATTGATAATATAAAGTATAATTATAGGAAACGTCAGAAAATATAGTGAATGTCAAAAAGGGGGAAGTGCTGGAATGCAGCATATTTATGTAGGATTCCTCGGGAATACTATATTTGAATTATATTTTTATTTTCTCTGGTGGGCAGTTTTCGGCTGGTTTCTGGAAGTTGTTGACCGGACACTTGAAACAGGGGGATTTGAAAACAGAGGATTTCTAAACGGACCGATATGTCCTATATACGGATTCGGGGTTATTATCCTGACTCATGCACTTTCACCTCTGAAAGGGCATTTTGTACTTCTGTATATTCTGTCGGTTGCTATATGCACAAGCTTTGAGCTGTTTGTCGGGGTACTGCTGGAAAAGATGTTCCATGCCAAGTGGTGGGATTACTCGGAGGAGAAGTTTAATTACAGAGGATTTATCTGTCTTCGTATTTCACTGCTCTGGGGAGTAGGCTCCGTACTTGTGATATGCGTTGTTCAGCCGCTTGTCGAAAAGGCTGTGGACAGGATACCGTTCCTTGGCGGCAATATTTTTGCAGGAATAATTATGGCAGTAATTATAGTTGATATAGTTGCCACGCTTTCGGATATTCGTCAGTTCAATATGAGGCTTAAGCAGATTGACTACATTGCCTGTCTTCTTCACGACAAGTCAGTTGCACTCGGCGAAAATATTTCCGATGAAGTTCTTGTGCTTAACGCAAAGTACGAAAAGCTTTCCGAACAGATAAAGACCTCGCGTCTTGTAAAGGCTTTTCCTACTATGAAGCCGATTAAGTACAACCGTACATTTAATATAATTAAAAACAAAATCAGCAACAAATTCAGTCCTGAGGACTATGATGAAAAGTATGAAAATACCAGACTGATTATTGACGGTGCTGCCGAAGGGCAGGAAACTAATATTTGAAAGGCCTGATAAATTTTGAGAATTAGAAGAAAACCATGGGCAAGACCTGAGCTTGAGGCTTGTGATTTCTGTGTTAAGGAGCCGGGAGAGCTGAAGGGCAGATGGAAGCACAGCTTTGCAAAGGAGCAGCCTCTTTATGTTGAGCTCGGATGCGGAAAGGGCGGATTTATTTCACAGGTATCTGCTGCAAATCAGAACATCAACTATGTAGCGATTGACATCAAGAGCGAGATGACTGCGTATGCCAGAAGAAAGACTGTTGCAGAATTTGAAAAGGCGGGTATTGAAAGTATCGATAACGTAAAGCTTCTGGTTCACAACATCGAGAATATCAGCGAGGTTTTTGATGAGAACGATGAGGTTGACCGTATATATATTAATTTCTGCAATCCATGGCCGCGGGGCAAGCACAAGAAGAGAAGACTTACTTTCCCGAAGAAGCTGCTGGTGTACAGGACTTTTCTTACCGGTGCGGGTGAGATCTGGTTCAAGACAGATGATGATGAACTGTTTGAGGAGAGTATAGAGTACTTTAATGAAACAGGTTATGAGATAAGATATATTACAAGAGATCTTCATGAGAGCGGTTTTGAGGAAAATACTGAAACTGAGCATGAGAAGATGTTTTCTGATATGGGTATAAAGATAAAGTTTTTGATTGCAAAACCTGTAAAGTAAGGGGCTTTGCGGTAGCCCCTTAAACCCTTCGCAGTGTTTTCTGAAAACTCCTGCAGGCAGGGACTTTGCGGGAATCGCGTTGAATTAAAAAAATTTTAAAAAACACTTGCAATTTATTTTGAAATATGATAAAATTATTAAAGCGTTCCTGAAAACTCTGTATGTTTTGGGAATGTTGAAAACGTACATAGTTTTCAGCAACGCTAATGTTTTAAAACATTAAGTATCTTTGAAGGAGGTGCGCAAAATGGCAAAATGTGAAATCTGCGGAAAGGGCGTTACTTTTGGTATCAAGGTTTCTCACTCACACAGACGTACAAACAGAACCTGGAAGCCAAACGTAAAGCGTGTTAAGGCTATCGTTAACGGTACTCCTTGTCATATATACGTATGCTCAAGATGTCTGCGTTCCAACAAGGTGACTCGTGCAGTCTGATTTTTCTAACTAGATCTAACTAGAAAAATTATTCACCCTTCTGATGTGTTCAGAAGGGTGAATTTTTTTATACTCAAATCAAGTGAGCTTCAGAGATACACACTTGATTTTTTCTGAATAATAAAGTAAAATAATAATATGTTTATTGCAGTAAACGCATTGGATAAATGTATTTGCTGCCGGAAAATATATGATGAACAGGAACAGAAATATACAGAAAGGCAGACATCATGTTTTATCTTTTAAAATTAGCTGTCGGTGCACTCATGGCATTTACCGTATTTCCGGTAAGGCAGTTTGCGAGAAACTGGATGGCAGTAAAGCTCGGCGATGACACACCGGTGCGCGAAGGAAAACTTACACTTAATCCGCTTGCCCACACAGATCCTATAGGTCTTCTTGCAATGATTCTCATAGGCTTCGGATGGGGCAGAAGTGCATCAATCAATCCGAACAATTTTAAGTGCAGAAACAAAAAGCTCGGTATGATAGCCGTGTCACTGGCAGGTCCGGTGGCTAATCTTCTTTTTGCGCTTGTTACAATGGTAATTATTGTTCTGGGACCACGTTTCGGGATGAGCAGCACATTTGTAACAGTGTTTGAGTACATTATGCTGCTTAACGTAAGACTTGCAGTATTTCTGCTTCTTCCGGTTCCGGGATTTGACGGCGGCGACATACTGATGATGTTCCTTCCTCCTGAATTTGTATGGAGGATAATAGGATACATGCAGATAATTCAGCTGGCAGTGCTCCTGCTTCTCTTTGTCGGACCTCTGGGCAGTCTGGTTGACTTTATTTCCGGATGGATAATAAACCTCATGTATATGCTGGTTACACTTGTTTCGGGAGGCGCAGGTACAGGTACGCTTATGCAGTGTATTGCTTCGGCTGCAGGAATTTTTTAAAGGGAGATTATGGAGAAACTTTCATTTAAGCTGGAAGTATTCGAAGGACCTCTGGATCTGCTTCTTCACCTGATTTCAAAGCACAAGCTTGATATCAACGATATCGAGATTTCAAAGCTTCTGGAGCAGTATCTGCTCTATCTTGACCAGTGTGCTGAGCATGATCTTGAGCTTGCCGGAGAATTTCTGGAAATGGCCGCAAGGCTGATATACATCAAGACTCTCGCGCTTCTTCCGGCACCTGAGGAAGAGGAGGAAGAGAAAAAGGCGCTTCAGGGCGCACTTATCGAATATGCACTCTGCAAAAAGGCAGCGGAGGCTCTTGCGAAAATGTACCGCGGCGGTGACATATTTGTCAGAAAGCAGGCTCAGATTCAGGCTGAGTCAGAATACCAGCGTGTACATGATGCATCTGTGCTGCTTGCAGCGTTCAACAACATATGCGTCAAGAGAATGCCGAAGCCGGAGGCCGGTCCTGACGACAGGTTCAAGGTAATTGTAAAACACAGAATGTATTCTGTAACCGTCAAGGTTATAAAGATTCTCAAACAGCTTTACAGAGACGGAACAGCTGATATGGACGGGCTTTATGACGGAGTTACGGACCGTTCGGAGCGTGTTGCGACATTTCTGGCGGTGCTTGAGCTGACGAAGTCAGGACGCATATACATCAGTGATGATAATACAAAAATTTCATTTATAGGAAAACGTAAGGAAAGGAAAAATTCAGAATGAGCTTTGTTGAGAATGTTTCAGCAGTTGAGGCTATTCTTTTTGCCTACGGGGAGCCTGTGCCGGTGGATATGCTGTCAGAGGCGAGCGGAATTGACAGGCCGTCCCTTGATAAAATAATAACTCTTCTGAATGACAGATATGACGAGATGAACTCGGCGCTTCAGGTTCTTAAGCTCGGTAGTGCGTATCAGCTTGCAACACGTCTTGAATACGCTCCGGCGGTTAAGAATGTGTTTGAGACCGGGCGAAATGCTGTTCTGTCTACAGCGGCTATGGAAAGCCTTGCAATTGTTGCGTACAACCAGCCGGTGACCAGAAGCTTTGTGGACACGGTCCGCGGCGTTGACAGTTCAGCGGTAATGCAGAAGCTTGTTGACAGGGGCCTTATAGAGGAAGCGGAGCGTCTTGATGTACCGGGACGTCCGATAGCCTACAGAACCACGCAGAACTTTCTGCGATGCTTCAGCCTGTCGTCACTTGAGAATCTTCCGCCGCTGAGAGAGCTTCAGTCAGACCAGCTGACAATTCCGGAAGCGGCCGGGGAAGATGAAAATGAAGAAAACGGGCAGGGGTGATTAAGGGTTGCTCGCTGCTGCAGTAATTCTGCTTGTATTTGCAGTTCTTTTCAATATTTATGCAACGGTTGATCTGAAGTATATCGGCGGTGAATTTTACTGGTGTGTAAAATATGCCTTCATAAAGATTATTTCATCGGACACGCCGAAAAAGGAAAAGAAAGAGAAGAAAAAGAAGAAGGACAGGAAGAAAAAGAAATCCTCCGGAAAAAAAGACGGGGATGATGATGAGAGTTCCGCTGCTTCTGATGCTTCCGGCAAATCAGGCGGAAAAAAGAAGAAGAAAAAGAAAAAATCAGTTTTCAGGGAATACCTTGAAAATGCAGGTGCGGTTATTGACTTTGTAAAGTCGTCTCTGAACAGCATTCTGGGACTTACGCGGAAAATCCGTGTTTCAGCGGTCTGTGCTGACTGCACTGTTGCAGACACAGATGCATACACCTGTGCGCTGAACTACGGTATCATAAGTGCAGGCATTTACAATATACTGGCGTTTGTTTCGTCATATTTCAAAACAGACATAGATCATGTTAATATCGGTCTGAAGTACAACAGCAGCAGTGAGGACAGCGTTTATGATTTCAGCACGACGCTGAAGCTTAAGCCGGGTTCGGCTGTTATCGCAGCCATCGGCATTCTGTTTTCATACCTGAAGCTTCAGATTATGAAAGAAACTGAAAATGATAAATTACAAAAATCAAATATTTCAAAGGAGCGTAAAGACATGGAAAAACATCCGGTAAACAGTTTAATGGGAACAGCTATTGAAAAAATCAGGGAAATGATTGACGTAAACACAATCATAGGCAACCCGATTTCAACACCTGAAGGTGCGACAATCATTCCTGTATCAAAGGTTTCATTCGGTTTTGCATCAGGCGGTTCAGACCTCCCTTCAAAAAATCCGAAGGAACTCTTTGGCGGTGCTGCCGGTGCAGGCGTTTCAGTTCAGCCTCTGGCATTTATCTGTGTTCAGCCTGACGGTGAAGTCAAGCTTCTTCAGATGTCTGTAAATGCAACCAAGGAAAATGCAATGATTTCAACACTTCCTGATCTCATTGACAAAATTTCCGGACTTGTAAACGGAGGAGAGAAGAAGGAAAAGCCGGTTAAGGGTAAGAAGCGTCAGGCAGCAAAGGCTGCGGACGAAGCAGAAGAAGCTGATGAAGCAGGCATTTCTGAGGAAAAATAAAAATACAGCAGGTTTTCAGCCCCTTTGCCGTTACCAGGCGGAGGGGCTGATGTGTTCTGAAAGGATGTTGAAAATGACAAATGAAATGGCTGATTCAGGCGTATATGAAAGTCATGGAGCTTTGGATATTACCGTAACTGACAGGAATTTTGCTTCAAGGCAGATATGCAGAAGAATTCCGGATTCACACAAGGGAACGTACGGAAGCGTGCTGAGTGTTACAGGAAGCCGCAGCATGCCGGGTGCGGCTGTTATGTCAGCTAAGGCTGCGCTGCGTTCAGGGCTTGGAATTCTGAGACAGTGTGCTGTTCCGGAAAGCATTGCGGCTTTTGCTGCTGCTTTTCCTGAACCGGTTTATGTGCCTGTCAGGTCCGGGGAGGATGGATTTTATTCGGCTGAAAACGCTGAGATGCTGTCAGTGCTTTCAGGTAAGTCCGATGCTTTGCTTATCGGATGCGGACTGGGCTGCACGGATGAGACAAAGGCTCTGGTAAGAGAGCTTCTGATAAATGCACAGTGTCCGGTTGTTCTGGATGCGGACGGACTTAACTGCATTGCTGACAATCCGGATATACTTAATCTTGTAAGTCAGCCTGTTGTTATCACTCCTCATCCAGCTGAAGCTGCACGTCTGCTGGGTACAGATACGGCAGAAATTCAGAAGGACAGACTTGCGGCATGCATACAGCTTTCAGAGAGATTTCCTGCGGTTGTGTCTGTGCTGAAGGGAGCAGGGACGATTACGTGCTGCGGAAACAGGGTTTATGTTAATTCAACCGGAAATCCGGGGATGAGTACGGGCGGAAGCGGGGATGTGCTTGCCGGCATAACTGCTTCACTTCTTGCGCAGAACAGAAACCGCACACCGGAATCGGTACTGCGTGATACTGCGGCTGCTGTGTGGATTCACGGCAGGGCGGGTGATGCTGCGGCAGAAAAGCTTTCACAGTTCAGCATGCTTCCTTCGGATATTATACTGGCTCTTCCGGAGGTGTTTTCTGATTTTTAAGCACCTGAACAGAGGTCCGGCTTGTTTGTATTGCTGCAGTATTAACAATATTTTGCTGCTTCTGTATTAATATCATTTGACATTTCGACTATAATAGTATAAAATATAGGTATGTGAGCACTGGTATAATCAGTGTTTCCCTAACTATTAAAGTACAGGAGAGTGGGCCTATGAAACTCATGGATTTACTTGTATATAATGATATAGTGATTCAGTGTCATGACTATCCGGACCCTGATACCATTGCTTCAGGTTACGGCATTTACTGTTTCCTTAAGCAGCACGGAAAAAAGGTCAGACTTATATACAGCGGACCCAATGAAATCAGAAAGCCCAACCTTCTTATTATGATTGACCGTCTCGGCATTCCGATTGAGTATGTTACTGAGCTTAAGTATACGCCGGAGCTTCTGGTTACTGCTGACTGTATTCACGGTGAAACGAATGTTACGGATTTCAGTGCATGTGTGTATGCGGCGGTTGACCATCACGTTTCTGTAAGAAACTGCTCGGAGCTGTATGAGATTCGTCCGGAGTATGCCAGCTGCTCGTCAATTATTGCAGTTATGCTGCGTGAGTCGGGATTTGACTGGAACAGTGACGAGGTTCTTGCCACGGCGCTTTATTACGGTCTGTATACTGACACAAACAGCATGTCTGAAGTCAGTCACCCTTCTGACCGTGACTTAAGGGATTTTGCCTGCTATAAAAAGGATCTGCTTCCTCTTCTGACAAATTCAGTTCTTTCACTCAGCGAGATTCAGATTGCCGGTGATGCTCTTAACAGCATAAACAATGATCAGGAACATCATTTTGCTGTAACATGTGCAAAGAGGTGTGACCCGAACATTCTCGGCTATGTAAATGACCTTATTCTTCAGGTTGATACCATCGATGTCAGTATTGTATGCTGCTTTATTTCCGGAGGTATAAAGATTTCAGTGCGCAGCTGCATAAATGATATCAATGCCATGGAGCTTTCAAAATTTGTTACCGACGGGATTGGTTCCGGCGGCGGACACCGCCAGAAGGCCGGCGGATTTATCAGCTCGGACAAGATGCCGGATCTTAAACCGGACAATATCGTTGAGTTTATTTCCGGACGTGTCCGGACTTATTATGAGAGCTTTGACATTATCAGGGCTGAAACATACACTGTTGAACATGATAAGATGAAAATCTATGTCAAGAAGCCTCAGATTATGGGATTTGTTCAGAGTAATATGATTTTTGAGGATGACACGGTGATACGCATCAGATCGGTTGAAGCTGATTTTGAGGTGTGCGCAAGTTCGGATGTGGTTATTATGGCTGATTCCAGAGGCAGTGCTTATCCGATCAGCCGTGCCAAGTTTGACAGCACATACGAGGAATGCGAGGGTGTGTTTGACGTTCGTTCAGACTACCATCCGCATGCCATCAGTACTGAAAAGGAAAGTCAGAGACTTATCTTCTCCTGCTGCCGTTCCAGAGGCGGTGCGAAGGTATATGCACGCAGACTTGAACGAAACACCAAACTGTTTACTATATGGAATAAACGACACTATATTTCCGGAATGAGCGGAGATTATCTTATTGCAAGGATGGATGATCCGGGCGATATTTATATCATTGACTGTGAACGTTTTAACGAGATTTATAAAGAGCAGTAATACTGTTGGAAACCACGCCTCTGGGCGTGGTTTTTTGATGTCTTTATATATTTTATATATTTTTATATAGAAATCTGTTAGCTGTTCAGAATGTGGGGAGTTAAAGTGGTCTTTAACTTAGTCGCTTCGTACGGCAGTTACTCTTCCGACTTCGCACATACATGGCTCGTTTTGTTATTAAAGCTGCAGTATACATGAATTTGCCCTGGCACGTTATGCGAATCTGAAGAACCGTGCGAAGTCTCCACAGCAACCGCCGTACTTCGCTGTGTTGTCAGAATACTCGTAGTATATGAATTAATCAGAAAAGATATCGCATCAGCGCTGCAAGATAAGAAAATGCTTAGTTAAAAACTACGGAAAAAGTGATGCAGAAAAATCGCCAATGGGAGCGGTGTTTCATTCCTGGCAAGGAGCAAAGCGACGCAGAAAGGAATAGAAATCACCTTTGCAAGGCCTGCTAAAGAGGCCGAGCGTAAGCGAAGGACGATTTCCGCAGGCTACTGCTGAGATTTGAGGGAAAGGAGAGCTCGAGAGGGAAACCGTTTAAGAGGGGAAAATGGCGATTTTTGCAGGATTTATTTTTTTCCCCTCTTAAAGAGGTGTCTCTCTCGAAGGGAAAAGACCTGAAGTTTATGCATAATCTGAAAAAAGAAAAACTGAACAAAA
>DCGK01000108.1:1439-4081 GCA_002315235.1 Ruminococcus sp. UBA1780 | reverse complement strand
CCAGTTTAGCGAACTGATATAAATTTTCCTTTATTAAAGAAGTGCGTACAGGTCATAGTCATTGCTGTTCTGAAAGAAGGCGTAGTATGCTGAGAGAAGCTCAGGCTGAGAACCTCTACATAATAACAGGTTACACAGATATGCGTAAAGGAGCCAACGGATTACTTCAGATAATTCAGGGACAGTATTCTCTTGATCCGTATACAGACAGCCTTTTTCTCTTTTGCGGAAGAAATGCGAGAAAACTCAAGGCACTTTACTGGGAAGGCGATGGATTTTTGCTTCTGAGCAAGTCGTTAAGCAGCGAAGAAGGAAGATATCGCTGGCCAAGAAGTGCCGATGAGGCAAGAAATCTTTCAAGAGAGGAATTTACCTGGCTGATGCAGGGACTGTCAGTAGATCAGCCGAAAGCAATCAGAAAAACAAATGCCAAATACGATTTGTACTGAGTTTTCAACAGCAAAGTGTTGACAATATTTCTACACTTCAAACGAAGTAAATATGCTGATTCCCATTGAGTAACTGATAAAAAAGATGTATAATATAAAAGGTAAACAAAATCTTTTGGAGGTGCATCGAAATGTCAGAAATCAATAAAGAGCTTCCTAAGCTCGGCAAAGAGCCAACAAGAGAACAGCTCGATCCGCTTTTCCCATGGAGTGATACATACTTCTGAAATACGGACAGCATAATATTTTTAAGATTAAGCGAGGGGAAAAAAGATGCCAGTAATTAAGTATCTTGAGAGAAATGCAGACCTGTATGGTAACGAGGTTGCACTTGTCGAACTGAATCCTGAGGAAAACGACAGGAGAAGAGTGACCTGGAAGGAATATGAACTGATTGAGTCAGACAGATTTACACCTTACAGAAGAGAAATAACATGGAAGGTTTTTGATGAAAAGGCAAACAGGTTTGCGAATATGCTTTTAAGCAGAGGAATCAAAAAAGGGGACAAGGTAGCTATCATCATGTACAACTGTCTTGAATGGCTTCCTATTTATTTCGGAATTTTAAAAACCGGTGCGATTGCAGTGCCGTTTAATTTCAGATATGACGCAGATGAAATTTTATACTGCGCAGATCTTGCAGAGGTTGATGTTATTGTATTTGACCCGGCGTTTATCGGACGAATAGAACAGAACGCAGATGTTCTTTCAAGAAACAGACTTCTTATTTATGTAGGTGACGGCTGCCCGCAGTTTGCTGAAAGCTATCGTGAGCTGGTTGCAGACTGTTCAAGCCAGAGACCGGAAATAGAGATTACAGATGATGACTTCGGTGCTATTTATTTTTCATCAGGAACTACAGGATTCCCGAAGGCAATTCTTCATAAGCATCTGTCACTTACACAGGCTGCGGAAATGGAGCAGAATCATCATGAAACAGGAAGGGATGACGTATTTCTGTGCATTCCGCCGCTTTATCACACAGGTGCAAAATTTCACTGGATGGGTTCACTTGTTGCAGGTTCAAAGGCGGTTCTTCTCAAGGGTGCAAAGCCGGAAACCATTATTTCAGCGGTATCAAGTGAACGCTGCACTATAGTCTGGCTCCTTGTTCCGTGGGCTCAGGATATACTTGATGCATTTGACAGAGGGGATATGAAGCCTGAAAACTATCATCTGTCACAGTGGAGACTTATGCATATCGGCGCACAGCCGGTTCCTCCGTCACTTATAAGACGCTGGAAGGAATATTTTCCGGATCACCAGTATGATACAAACTACGGCCTTTCAGAATCAACAGGTCCTGGCTGCGTTCATCTCGGCATGGAAAATGAACACAAGGTAGGCGCTATCGGTGTTCCGGGCTTCAGATGGCAGTGCCGAATAGTTGAAGAGGACGGCGTTACAGACGTTAAGCAGGGCGAAGTCGGCGAGCTTATAGTAAAGGGTCCGGGCGTAATGACATGCTATTACAACAATGAGGAAGCAACAAAGGAAACTCTCCGTGACGGCTGGCTTTACACAGGTGATATGGCAAGACAGGATGAGGACGGCTTCATTTACCTTGTTGACCGCAAGAAGGATGTTATCGTCAGCGGCGGCGAAAATATTTACCCTGTGCAGATTGAAGACTTCCTCAGGAAAAATGACAAAATCAAGGACGTTGCGGTTATCGGTCTTGCAGACCAGAGACTTGGTGAAATTACTGCAGCAATTATCGAGGTAAAGGAGCAGATGACTCTTACAGAGGAAGAGGTAAATGAATTCTGTCTCGGACTTGCACGTTACAAGAGACCTAAGAAGATTATCTTTACATCCATTCCACGAAATGCAACAGGTAAGATTGAAAAGCCAAAGCTCCGTGAAATGTACGGCGTTTCAAATCTTGTAGAGAAGGAAACTAACAACTGATTTATACCGGAATGTAAATCAGTTCATATATTTATTTCATTTTATATTATTTTTATAAGGAGATTTGACTTATGACAGCAGTGCTCAGTTCAGTTCTTCTTGTGATATTCTTCGGGGTTATGACCGGCGTCGGAATATACACACGAAAGAACGCAACAGACGTAAACGGGTTTGTACTCGGAGGGCGTTCAGTAGGCCCGTGGCTTACAGCCTTTGCATTCGGTACTTCCTATTTTTCAGCAGTAATTTTCGTAGGCTATGCAGGACAGTTCGGATGGAGAT
>DCGK01000108.1:426-1431 GCA_002315235.1 Ruminococcus sp. UBA1780 | reverse complement strand
CAACATGGGCAGGACTTGGAAATGCATTTATCGGTTCGCTTCTTGCCTGGAACATCCTCGGCAGAAGAACCAGAATCATGACGCAGAGTCTTGATGCAAAGACAATGCCGGACTTCTTCGGAAAAAGATACGGTTCATCAGCACTTAAGATTGCAGCTTCGATAATCGTATTTATCTTCCTTATTCCGTACACAGCATCACTCTACAACGGCCTTTCAAGCCTTTTCGGACTTGTATTTAAACTTCCGTACTGGGTGGTAATCACCGTTATGGCAGTGCTTACAGGCGTGTATGTAATCTTCGGCGGATATGTTGCAACAGCCATTAACGACTTTATACAGGGTTTAATAATGCTTGTTGGTATCTGTGCTGTAATCGGAGCAGTACTTAAGGATAACGGCGGACTTCTTCAGGCTACACAGACACTTTCAGCAGTTGAATGTGAAGGCTGGACAGGAGGCGCATTCACATCCTTCCTCGGACCTGATCCGCTTGCACTTTTATTTGTTGTTATTCTGACTTCACTCGGTACATGGGGACTGCCTCAGATGGTAGGTAAGTTTTATGCTATCAAGAGTGAAAATGATATTTACAAGGGTACAGTTATTTCAACAGTATTTGCAGTTATCGTAGCCGGCGGATGCTACTTCCTCGGCGGCTTCGGCAGACTTTATGCTGACAAAATCACATACAATGCAGCAGGAAGCCCTCTGTTTGACACTATTATTCCGTCAATGCTCTCAACACTTCATCCGGTTATAGTTGCAGTTGTTATAGTACTTGTTCTTTCAGCATCAATGTCCACACTCTCATCACTTGTTCTTACATCAAGTGCGACATTTACACTTGACGTTATTAAACCGGCAATGAAGAAGGAAATGAGCGATAAGAAGCAGGTATTTATCATGAGAATGTTTATAGTATTCTTCATTCTCGTTTCAGCTGTTATCGCTGTTATCAAGGATGCAAATCCTACAGTAACATTTATTGCTCAGATGATGGGTG
>DCGK01000108.1:0-369 GCA_002315235.1 Ruminococcus sp. UBA1780 | reverse complement strand
GTTCCTCTACGGCCTCTACTGGAAGAATACAACAAAGGCTGCGACTGCAGTATGCTTTGTATGGGGCTGCGGCATAGCAGTTCTTCAGCTCTTCATTTCACTTGGCGGTATGGATATCTCAGGATGGGGAAGCACACTTCAGTATGTTTTCAAATCATCAATTAACTCAGGTGTTATTGCAATGCTTGGCGGTCTTGTAATTGTACCTGTAGTGAGTATGTTCACAAAGAAGCCGGAAGGCAGAAACAAAATGTTTGAATGCTTTGAACCTGAGAAGGAAGTTAAAAAGGAAAAGCCTTCAGGTAAATCTTCAAAATCTTCAAAAAAGAAAAAGTAATCAGGTATCAGTTTATACATGAAAAAATCCCC
>DCGK01000134.1 GCA_002315235.1 Ruminococcus sp. UBA1780 | reverse complement strand
ATGCGGATAATGCCGCCGTAGGAAGTCACATCGATTTTTTTCGGAGAGCGGTACCCGTGTACGCTCTCATTTTTTATGCATTACAGTAAACGTATTAAACAAACTGCGTTCACTGCAATTTCAAACGAAAGCAGGTACATAAATGACACAGATGGAAGCAGCCAGAAAAGACATACTCACTGACGAAATGAAAGCCGTTGCAGCAAAGGAATATATTTCAGAGGAAAAGCTCATGAAGCTTATCGCTGAAGGAAAAGCAATTATTCCATGCAACAGGCTTCACAAATGTATTAGTCCAAACGGTGTAGGTGCGGAACTTACAACCAAAATCAACGTAAACCTCGGCACATCAAGAGACATGGCAGATTCTGAAGAGGAGCTTAAAAAGGTACAGAGTGCCGTTGACCTTGGTGCAGAAGCAATCATGGATCTCAGCTCATACGGAGACACAAGAAAATTCAGAAAAATGCTCACCTCCGAATGTCCTGCCATGATAGGTACAGTTCCGATTTACGACGCAGTTGTTTATTATCACAAGGCACTCAGAACAATCACATCAGACGAATGGATTGACATCGTAAGAATGCACGCGGAGGACGGTGTTGATTTCATGACAATCCACTGCGGAATAAACAGGGAAACCGTACAGAAATTCAAGCGAAACAAACGTCTGATGAACATAGTATCAAGAGGCGGTTCAATCATTTTCGCATGGATGGAAATGACCGGAAACGAAAATCCTTTCTATGAAAGATTTGATGAAATTCTTGAAATCTGCCGTGAATATGATGTAACACTCAGTCTCGGCGACGCATGCAGACCGGGAAGCATTTTTGACGGCACAGATCCGGCTCAGATAGAGGAGCTCATTACTCTCGGAGAACTCACAAAACGCGCATGGGAAAAGGACGTGCAGGTAATGATTGAAGGTCCGGGACACATGCCTCTCAACCAGATTGCAGCGAACATGGAAATCCAGAAGACACTCTGCCACGGTGCGCCTTTCTACGTACTCGGCCCTATAGTTACTGATATAGCGCCCGGATATGACCACATTACATCAGCTATCGGCGGAGCAATCGCTGCCCAGAGCGGAGCTGCATTTCTCTGCTACGTTACACCTGCCGAACATCTCAGACTTCCTGATGCACAGGATGTTAAGGAAGGTATCATAGCCACAAGAATAGCAGCCCATGCAGCTGATATTGCAAAGGGACTTCCTCATGCAGCTGACTGGGATATGCGAATGGACAAGGCTCGTCACGCACTTGACTGGGAAGGAATGTTCAGGGAAGCAATAGATCCTGAAAAAGCACGTGCGTACAGAGAATCATCAAAACCGCAGAAGGAAGATACATGCAGCATGTGCGGCAACTTCTGTGCAGTAAAGAATGTAAACAGAATTCTCGACGGAGAAATTGTTTCAATATTTGATGAATGATAACAGGAAAACAAATGAACAGTATTAAAGACATGATGAAGCTGTACGCTGTTACCGACCGCGCATGGACCGGAAAACAGACACTTCTCGAACAGACTGAAGCCGCTCTCCGGGGCGGCATTACCTGTCTTCAGCTGAGAGAAAAAAATCTCAGCAGAGACGAAATTCTGAAGGAAGCTCTTGAAATAAAGGACCTCTGCAGAAGCTACAATGTACCGCTGATTATCAACGACGATCCGGTCACAGCCGTAAAGTCAGGTGCTGACGGCGTTCACATAGGCCAGAAGGATATGTCGCTGTACCAGGCAAGGGAAATAACAGGAAAGAACATGATAATAGGTGTAACGGCTGCTTCTCCTGAACTGGCCGTAAAAGCCGAAAGGGACGGCGCTGACTATATAGGCTCCGGCGCTGTGTTCGGAAGCACCACAAAAAATGATGCAAAACCGCTTTCACATGATATACTCCGGGAAATATGTGCATCCGTAAGTATTCCGGTTGTGGCTATAGGCGGTATAAACAGAAACAATATCCTGCAGCTTTCCGGCACAGGAATTGCCGGAACCGCGCTTGTTTCAGCAATATTTGCTGCTGAGGATATAGAAAATGAATGCCGTTATCTTCTTGGATTATCAGAACGCATTATTTCAGGGAAGGAAGCCACGGTATGAAAAAAGTTCTTACAATTGCCGGTTCCGACTGCAGCGGAGGTGCCGGAATTCAGGCGGATATAAAAACGATATCCGCCCACGGAATGTATGCAATGAGTGCGGTTACGGCACTGACTGCGCAGAACACCACAGGTGTTTCGGGAATATTCAGTGTTACCCCTGAATTTGTCGGCGCCCAGCTCGACAGCATTTTTACCGATATTTTTCCTGACAGTATAAAAACAGGAATGCTTTCCGAACCGGGAATAATAAGCATTATTGCAGAAAAAATACTGGAATACAAGGCTGCAAATGTTGTTACGGATCCTGTTATGATTTCCACAAGCGGAAGCAGACTTATTTCAGAGGACGCACTTGAAGTGCTTACGGAAAAATTATTTCCGCTGGCGCGTGTAATAACTCCGAATATTCCGGAAGCCGAAGTACTCAGCGGAATAAAAATCTCAGGAACTGAGGACATGGAAAAGGCGGCACGTATTATCGCTGAAAAAACATCTGTTGCAGTTCTCGTCAAGGGCGGACACAGTATTTCAGATGCAACTGATCTCCTGCTTGAAAACGGAAAAGTCATGACATTCAGTGCGCAGCGCATTGACAATCCGAATACTCACGGAACCGGCTGCACACTGTCTTCGGCTATTGCCTGCGGACTGGCTGCAGGTCTTAATGTAAGCGAAAGCGTCCGCGCCGCAAAGGAATATCTGACAGGTGCACTCAGGGCTCAGCTGAATCTCGGCCGCGGCTCAGGACCCGTAGACCATCTTTATATGATGAGATGATATTTTTTAAAATCTATTGATTTTATTACCGCAACGTGTTATAATAGATTAGATATTACAACATTATTTGTATTAAGGAGGGTATGAAATGTCCGTCGCAGAGATAGTAATGGGTATTATTCTGCTTCTTTGCTGCCTGGTACTGATTTTTCTTTGTCTCAGTCAGGACAGTAAGGCTCAGAACAGTATGACTTCTGCTATTACAGGCGCTTCTTCCGATTCATTCTACGGAAAGAACGAAGGCAGAACAAAGGAAGCGAAGCTTATCAAGGCAACTAAGTACAGCCTGATCCTATTCTTCGTACTTACACTTGCAATCAACCTGGTACCGCTTTTCTTTAACTAAGAACGATACATTTTATCCTGCGTAATGGTAATATTCTGACAAGGAATTTTATGCCAGTATGCAGGATTATTTTTTTATTTCAAAACGCATATGAAAGGAGCGTAAAAAATGGCTAACGCTAAACATTCTGTAAACTACTACAAAAACAAAATACTTCTCGTGCTAAACCAGGCCGGAAAAAAGCCTCTTACACGTAATGATATGATTGCCAAATCAAAATGCAAAAAGAGCGAAAGCGACATTTTTAGAAAAGCTCTTGATGAACTTCGTAATGAAGGCCAGATTTTCGACCAGAAAAAGGGATATGTTCTGTGCGCACGCATGGGATATTTTAAGGCAACAGTAAAAAGAATAAGCAAAACTTTCGGCTTTATTGAAAAAGATGAAGATAAAACAGAGGTGTTTATTCCGGGAAAATACCTCCTGGGTTCTCTTCCCGGAGACAAGGTTCTCGCATCACTGATTCCGTCCAGAACAGGCAAGCCTGAAGGCGAGGTTCTGTCAGTTCTTGAACAGGCAGACGCAACAATCACAGGCGTCCTCCAGCAGGAATACAGGGAATTCTTTATCATCCCTGATACAATGTCAAAAACAGCTGTACGTGTGGTTGAAAACAGCTGCGGTGCAAAGCCGGGAGACAAGGTTATTGCTCAGATTATTGCCCGCGGCACAAGTCACGCAGCACACAAGGCAGCCGTTATATCGACTTTCGGCAGCTCTGAAAAAGCAAGCAGCTGTGCTATGGCGGTTCTCATGGCAAGCGGCATTTCAATTGAATTTCCTGAAGACGCAGCTGAAGAAGCCAGAAAGCTTTCAGAAGCCGGTATCAGTGCACAGGATATGAAAAACAGACTTGATCTCAGAGATGACATTATTTTTACTATAGACAGTGCTGAAACAAAGGATATTGACGATGCTATTTCAGTAAAACGCACAAACGGAGGATATCAGCTCGGAGTTCATATTGCGGACGTTTCGCACTATGTTAAGGGCAACTCTCCTCTCGACAAAGAAGCTCTCGTAAGAGGCACCAGCGTTTACTATGCTGACAGAGTTATACCGATGCTTCCAAAGGAGCTTTCAAACGGAATCTGCTCACTTAATCCGAACGAGGACAGACTCGCATTTTCATGTCTTATCGAACTTGACAGCGATGCTAAAATCAAAAGCTACAGGTTCCACAAAACTGTTATCTGTTCTGCAGTAAAGGGTGTTTACAAGGAAATAAACAAAATTCTTGACGGCAGTGCCGACGATGAAATCAAAGCAAAATACTCACGCGTAAGTGAAAACATAACTGTTATGAACGAGCTTGCCGACATTCTGATGGTAAACCGTGAAAAGCGCGGTGCTCCTTCACTTGAAACATCAGAAAGCAAGCTTATAATTGATGAAACAGACACATGCGTTGATGTTGTTCCGAGAACACGCGGAAAGAGCGAAATGATTATTGAGGAATTTATGCTGCTTGCCAACCAGTGTGCGGCAAATCTTGCAAGAACATCGCAGATTCCTTTTGTTTACCGTATTCATGAGGATCCGTCACCTGAAAAGATTGCAGACATGAGAGATTTCCTTACAAGAATGAATATCGAATACCCTCATTTTTCAAATATCAAACCGGGGCATTTTGCTGAGATTCTCAACAACAACAGAGACAGTGAAAAATTCCCTGTTATCAACAATATTCTTCTGCGTTCAATGGCAAAGGCTAAATACGCACCTGATCCGGTAGGACATTTCGGTCTTGCACTTGAGGACTATTCACATTTTACATCACCTATCAGACGTTATCCTGACCTTGCAATTCACAGAATTCTTTCTGATGTGGTAACCGGCGCTGATGCACAGTGGCTTGCAAAGAGATATCAGTCATTTGTAACAAATGCATCTGAACGTGCTACTTCAACCGAAATCACAGCCGTAAAAATAGAGCGCGACTGTGAAGCGTGCTATATGGCAGAATTCATGAAGAGACATCTCGGAGATGAATTTGAAGGAATTATCTCGTCTGTTACAGATTTCGGATTCTATGTTGAACTTGAAAACACCGTTGAAGGTCTTGTACATATAAATACACTTGAAGATGATACCTACGAATATGACGGACTTGTTTCCCTTAAGGGTGAACGTTCCGGCAAAATATTTGCACTCGGCGACAAAGTTAAAGTCAAGTGTACCGCTTCAAACGTAAACAGCGGAAATATTGATTTCAGCATTGCTGAGTAATTATTTCAGCAGTCCGGATATTACATGCAATACGAAGGAGCTTTGTCAAATCCCTTGACAAAGCTCTTTTTTCATAGTATAATTGAATAGTTGACTGACGCTGTCTTAGCTCAGCAGGCAGAGCACTTCCTTGGTAAGGAA
>DCGK01000032.1 GCA_002315235.1 Ruminococcus sp. UBA1780 | reverse complement strand
GGATATCCTCTGTGTTGTTATATATTCGCAATATCAAGGTCAGTAATAATTACCGGTCCCTGCTGAACACTCATGTTCATTATGTTTTTCAGTGCCGGCAGAACAGAAATGTTTACATCTTTGCTCTTGAATGCAGCTGAAACGGAATATGTTACATTTATACGGTCATCCCCTGCCTCAAAAGGTCTTGAGAAATTGTTCATAGTCTGATTTATGCTTTCCATGAACTGGTCATAGCCGCTTTTTCCTTCCGGAAGAAGCTGGGCAACCACAAACTCATCCGAGCCGGTTCTGTAAACCTGAGCGCCGGGGAAATTCTGGTTAAGAAGTCTTGCTGATGTAACAAGAATCATATCTCCGGCTTCTTCGCCGAAAAGTATGTTTACTTTGCTGAAATTTCTTATATTGAAAAGTGCAAAGTAATAGGCCGCTTTTTCCGGAACTGTTATCTTTCCTTCCTCAAAATCACTTGAGAATGAAATTCTGTTCCTGATATCCGTAAGGAAGTCATTGTAAACAGCATTGGAGAGGGATTCCCTGGTTCTCTCATGCTTTTCGACAACAGTAGTGAGATGCTCCGCAGTATCCTGACGTTTCTTGTTTATTATGTTGAACATAACGATAAGGATAAAACAGAAAATACAGAAAAGAACAAGGTATCCTCGCATGTTTCTTGTAAGACTGTACACCTCGGATGCTGTATCATCAATCATAAAGAGCCAGCCCATATCACTTATATACGAATACATTGACACGTACTCTGTATTCTGAACTTTGTATGTAAACTTTCCGCATTTGTCCTCAGACGAGCCTTCGAGGCTGCTGCAGAGCGCAAGAAGCGGTGAAATATTCGCTTCGGAGCTTATTCTGTTTTCCTCAGTATGGAAAATATATCTTCTGTCCTTTATGTCAATCATTGAATAGAAGGATCTGCCCATATCATGACTGCTGAGTGTATCAAGAACATCAACAAGTCCGTCCGTATAAATGCCGAGGCCAGCAATACCGACAGGATTTCCGTCCTGCCCGTATACCGCCCTGTACATTGAAACAATCTGTCTTCCGGTAGCAGGTGATGCAATTATTCCGGTATCATAAACCTCGTTTCCGGCGTCTGAAAGGGCATTCTGAAGTGCCTTCAGCGAATCACCTGTCCGGGTTGTAATACCGACTGTCATAGGATCAGTATGCACAATAACATGAGTGTTCCACTCACTGACATATATTCCTTCAAGATTCTTAATATCCTTTGAAAATTCTTCTGTGTACTTCTGAGCAGCAGCAACTGCTTCAGTGTCTGAAGGATTTTCAAGAACCCTGCGCACTTCACCGGCATGGCTGTATGAAGCCAGTATATTTTCTGCACTTTCGACATAGTTGCGGATAATCCTGCTTCGTTCATCAGCAATGGTTGTCATGTATTTGTCTGACATACCGCTGGTGCTTATGCTGATAAGCTGTGTAATGCCGATAGAAAGTGTCAGCATAAGAATAAGCTGGATAAGCAGAAGTGCATTAATCGCAGTTACATGCTTCTGCGAACTGACTGCTTCCTTATGCCTGTGTTTTTCCTTTTTCATATAACTGTTCTCCCTGAAACTCAGTCTTCCTCAAACAGGGCACTGAGCTTATTCTTTAAAATCTTGTTAACTCCGCTCTGATTCGGGCGTTCCGGAACATTTCCTGAAGGAGTTGTTCCTGTAAGCGACGGAGTTGTTCCCGTTTCTGAAGGAGAATTTTCCGGCACTGGAGAAGGTAAATCCTGTCTGTTACCCTGGTTATCTGCACGCATATCCGGCATTTTTGTCTGTGAAACCTGACGGTTCAGAACCAGCGGCGGACCGCTGCAGACAGAATTAAGCGGACGGTAAACCGGTCCGTGGTTTACCGCAGGACTCATATACAGAGAAGCTCCTCTGTTAAAATCAGGTATATCCGTATATACACTGTATCCGCCTGCCGAAACACGGGTCTGTGAAAGATCCGGACCCGCTGCAAACCTGCTTACGTCAGTAAGCAGAATATTTCCGTTAGGTGTCACAACCAGAGTATTGTAATTCTCCGGATTGAGCGAAAGAATACGTGCAATGCATCCGTTGCACGGAAGCAGAGGTGTAACAGTACATGAATTGAAAACGGTAACTGCTTTTATCTTTGTCTGTCCGTCAGCAAGCATCTTTTTTATTGCATTGATTTCCGCATGGACATTTTCCGGACCGTTATCCCTCTGGACATATTCGTTGTAAGCGGTGTATATGGTTCCGTTACCCGAACATATTACGCAGACTGTATCACCGACAACTGGATTGTGTCTCTTATCATAGCGTTTTCTTATAACGTCTACTGCTGTATCTATCATAAATCTGTAGTTCATTTGCCGCCGCTTCCTTTCTCCGGAAAACCGATAATTTTACAGGGGTTCCGTAAGCCGGTCCCTGCAGCAGATGCTTTCTTCCAAAAATGTATCTTATGCACATTTTTACCGTTCCAAAAAAGCATATTTTGACGTATATATTATATCATAACAGCCCGTATATATCAATACACGGATTACAAAAAAAATGATAAAAAAAATTGATTATTTCGCTGTCGTATGCTATAATATTTCAGGAGTGTGTGCACCCGAAGGTGCACCTGAACAATATCATTTTACTGGAGGAATTTTTAATCATGTCTATGTATATTACATGTCTCGATCTCGAAGGCGTACTCGTTCCTGAAATCTGGATTGCTTTTGCAGAAGCAACAGGTATTCCTGAACTCAAAAGAACAACACGTGAAGAGCCTGACTATGACAAGCTTATGAAATACAGAATCGCTATCCTTAAGGAACACGGTCTCGGTCTTAAGGAAATTCAGGACACAATAGCTAAAATTGATCCTATGCCGGGAGCTAAGGAATTCCTCGATGAACTCCGTTCATTCAGCCAGGTTATCATTATCAGTGACACATTCTCACAGTTTGCCGGACCTCTCATGAAGAAGCTCGGTCTCCCTACAATCTTCTGCAACACACTTGAAGTAGCAGAAAACGGTGAAATCACAGGCTTTAAGATGAGATGCGAACAGTCAAAGCTTACAACTGTAAAAGCTCTCCAGTCTATCGGTTATGAGACAATTGCAAGCGGCGACAGCCACAACGACCTCGGTATGATCAGAGCAAGCAAGGCAGGTTTCCTGTTTAAGAGCCCTGACAGCATCAAGGCTGAAAATCCTGATCTCCCTGCATACGAAACATATGATGAACTCATGAATGCAATAAAGGGCGCAATGGATTAATTTTTATTGAAAGCTCTTATTTTAAAACCGAAACCCACCTCAGTTGAGGTGGGTTTCACTTTTTTCCGGAATTACAGGCACATGACCATAACATTGTCAGATCAGACAACCCCGCACGGGATCAGGGACAGCAAAAAGAGCTGCAAAACGGCGAAGACAAGGGTGACTGTAAAGTCTGCGGCGCATTTTACTGATTTATCTCTTCTGTGTAAAAAGCAAAAATCTCCTCCGCGTCATACATCTCATATCCGTCAGCAGTTTCCGTTTCCGAACATACCGAAACGCGGTATCCGCCCGGCAGTTCAAACGAGGAAAACAGACAACCTGAAGAACCGTCAAGTACATCAAATGTATCAAGGCCCTGTGAAAGCCCTGTTCCAAGGTATTTTACATACGCTTCCTTGGCTGTCCAGACGCTGACAAAGTCAGTCTCACCGCTCTCATATATCTTCCGGTATTCGTTCTCTGTAAAATACCGCCCTGCTATCTTAATATTTCCTCTGCTGCTGTTTTCAACATCAATTCCCACAGGCCTGCTGCTGAATGCACACACCACATATCCTCCTGCATGGGAAAATGAAAACTGAAAATCCTCCCTGCCCTTCAGAAACGGTTTGCCATGCTCCCCGTATCCGAAAACAATATCACTGTTTTCAGTTTCAAGAGCCTCAGTTATTTCCCTGCGGACAGTCAGCTCAGCCGTAACAGACGTAATTCTGTCCCTTTGTGAACGCATCCGTTCCGTTCTCTCACGGCGTTCCGCCGAAATAAATTCTGTATATTTTCCGCAGTATTCTTCAAAATCCCTGTCTGTATCTGCTTTTACAACTATAACCTTCAGCTCACTGACACCCTTCCTGTTCTGACGTTCTCTGTAAATTTTATCACAGTACCGGTTACATGTCAATTTCCTCTTGTTTCAGGGCTCCTGATATGATAAAATAGTATTTGGTATTATTATCGCCCTGCATCCCGATGACTGCAGACTGCGTCACCGGATGTTCAGACAGGCAGATTACAGATGCATTTACCACAGTAAATGCGTTTACAGTATATTCCGGAGGATAATTAAATGAAAACAAAATTTGACATAAAAAAATCAGAAATATACGCCCGCAACATAATATGCGGACTTATGGCAGTTATCATGGGATTCCTTCTTGCGGAAAGCTTCATGCATTCGATGATACTGTCAAACACCGAGGAAATGTTCGAAGGAATAAGCTATCATCACGACAACTTCATTTTCAATTTCATATACATGGCAGCGGTTCTGCTGGTTTCGGGAGTTTTAATCCCTAAGCTTGAAAAGATTCCTGTAAAGCTTGTTACAGGCATACTTATAGCGGAAACTCTGATTTTCGGAATATGGTGGGTCGTTTCATCCCAGGCATCCCCGTGGGCTGACCAGTATGTTGTATCAAGAGCCGCCCGCATGGCCGCTCAGAACGACTTTTCATTTATGTCCCCTGACGACCGGTATTTCAGCAATTATCCTTTCCAGCTCGGAATGGTTCTTTTCTATGAGATTCAGGTGCGTCTTTTCGGCGGAATGAGCGACACTCTTATATACACACAGATTATTAACGTGTTTTATCTCGCCGCCGCATACACGGCACTCATACTCATACTCGGAAAGCTCTTTAAAAAGAAGCGTATCCAGATTCTTGCTGCAGTTACCATGATGTTTTCCGTGCAGCCTCTTCTGTACACAACATTTATCTACGCTGTTATTCCGGGAATTGCAAATGTACTCTGGGCCCTGTACTTCGAAATAAAATATTTTGAAACAGAAAACAAAAAGAAATATATATGGGCTGCTCTGTCAGTATTTTTCATAGCTTTTTCAGTTATGGTGAAGACAAATAATCTTATCGCACTTATTGCACTGTCAGGAACAGCATTTGTCAAATTCATTCCGCGCCGTAAGATCTCCGATATTATCTATATCGCTGTTATGCTCGTATGCTCTCTTAATATTCTTTCGGCTGTAACATCATCCTACGAACACAGAAGCAATACAAAGCTCGAACCGGCTGTACCGATGATCGGATATGTGGCAATGGGCCTCAATGACCCTGAGGGAGTGCTCGGATGCAACGCCATGGGATGGTACAGCAGCCGCTACACCACATCAAACTATGCCGGAAACAACTATGACCTTGAAAAAACAAAGGAATATGCCATGACAGGAGTAAAGGAAGCTCTCGGCAGATTCACTTCCGACTACGGCTACGCAAATGACTTTTTCTATGAAAAAAACACTTCGCAGTGGAATGAACCTACATATTCATGCTTCTGGATTAATCTCGTAATGTCAAGATACAACGGCGTACAGCCTGGAAAGCTCTGTTCTGCCGTACTTGAGGCCAATGCCGGTAAAAGCCGTTCAGGCCTCCTCGAATACATGAACGTATATCAGCTTTTCATCTACCTTGCTGTATTTGCAGGCGTGTTTGTGTGCTTCAGGGAAAAAAATCTTCTCTGCTCAGCAATGCTGCTTATTGTACTCGGAGCATTTCTCTATCATATGATTTTTGAAGGCAAATCACAGTATATCATGCCTTACTTCATCATTCTCACAGGTTTTTCAGCAGTCGGTACTGACCTGCTGCTCACAAAAATATCAGAATTCAGAAACGGCAGAAATAAAGCTCCGGCTGCTGACAGCAGTACAGCAGAGTAAAGACCATGGAAAAATACATGAAGCGGGCCATTGAGCTTGCGGAACAGGCCGGAAAAATGGGTGAAATACCCGTCGGTGCCGTTGTCGTGAAACGCAGCACCGGTGAAATTATCGCCGAAGGCTTCAACCGGCGTGAATCAGACAGAAACGCACTTGCCCACGCAGAGATTTCGGCAATAAACGATGCGTGCCGCAGGCTCGGAGGATGGAGACTTATAGGCTGTGACCTTTATGTAACGCTGGAGCCGTGCCCTATGTGCTGCGGAGCCATAATAAATTCAAGAGTGGAACGTGTCATATACGGCGCTGACGATTACAAGGCGGGGTCAGTGCGCTCGGTTCAGAAGATGTTTGACATGCCGTACAATCACAAACCTGAAGTAATATCAGGCATCATGGCCGAAGAATGCGGAGAGCTTCTCAGCAGCTTCTTCAAAAGGATAAGAAAAATTCAGAAATATATAGGAGTCAGTATGATTAATTTTGAAAACGAATGGGACAGGCTTCTCGAAGACGAATTCCCTAAGGAATACTATCAGAAACTGAGAAAAATACTTATAAAGGAATACAAAACACAGACGGTTTATCCTGACATGTACGATATTTTCAACGCACTCAGATACACATCATATTCTGATGTAAAGGTCGTAATAATAGGACAGGACCCTTATCACGGTCCCGGTCAGGCTCACGGTCTGTCATTTTCCGTAAAAAAAGGCGTGGAACCTCCGCCGTCTCTGAAAAATATATTTAAGGAAATAAATGATGAACTTGGAATCGACAACACCGGAAAGCACGGCGAACTTACAAACTGGGCAAAGTCAGGTGTCCTGCTTCTCAACAATGTTCTCACAGTCCGTCAGGCTTCACCTAACAGCCACAGAGGTATCGGCTGGGAACAGTTCACCGACAGGATAATCTCAATTCTTAATGAAAGAGAAAAGCCGGTTGTTTTCATGCTCTGGGGGAACAATGCCAAAGCAAAGGCTTCAATGATAACAAATCCGAAGCATCTGGTTCTTACCTCTGCACATCCAAGCCCGCTTTCAGCATACCACGGATTTTTCGGATGCGGACATTTTGCTGCCGCTGACAGATTTCTCGCTGAAAACGGAATGGAACCGGTCAACTGGTCTATAGACTGATGAACAGATACATTTCCTAAAGGAGGAACCCGATGGATAATTTCCAGACAAATCAGGACGAACTGTTCCCGGACTACGAAGCAATGGATATCCCGGAGGAAAATAATCCGTTCTGCAATCCGACCGAAAACAGTTCATTTTCAGAACCATATTCACAAGTCATCCCCACATTTTTCTTCAGAAACCGCAAATGCGGAAAAAAGCCTCTTAAATATGAAAAGAAGCAGCTCCGTTACTACTATAACACAGCCGGTGTAATTCTTACTTCAAAGCTGTTTATAGAAACCGCGCTGTGTCTGCTGTTCTATATTGTCATGTTTCTCTGTTCCGTAACAGAATCCACATCATTCAGTCTTTACTACAGCGCACTTTCAGACACTACGGTAAGATATGCCTTCCGCACAGTCGCCGTTATTGTGTCAACTCTTTCCGTATTTACTGCCGGCTGCAGATTTTCGTCGTTAAAGCCTGCGTCACTTTTCAAAAAATGCAGTTCATTCAGCACAGTGGACATTGTCTCCGGATTTATGACCGGAATATTCACAGCTGCTGTCGCAAATGTAATTATGTTCCTTTATCCCGGCACCGGAAGCGGATATGGCGCAGCAGGGCTCAGACTGGATAAGGACATTACCCAGACTGCAATGGTATGCATATATATATGCATCGCCGTCCCTGTAACAGAAGGACTGATTTTCAGAGGTATAGTTCTGAGAAACCTTTCAAGAGCATCGCAGCGCACCGGCATTATTGCCACTTCATTTCTGTGTGCTCTTTCCACATGCAGCTTTCCGGCAATGATTCCTGCATTTCTGATGTCTGTTCTCCTCTGCAGAATGACCGTAAAATACAGCTCTGTCGTTCCTTCAGTGCTTATTCACATAACTGTAAATCTCAGCAGCATGATTATATCCGTATACAACACATACGCATGGGATTCAGATGTTCTGCTTATAAAAATCTGGACAGTAATCACCATGATTCTCGGCGGAGTATTCACATTTGTCATGATATTCAGAATGCCTCTGCCTAAAAACAGGCCTGAACAGCGCAGCCGCTCTCTGCCGCTGATTCTCTCATCAGCGTTCATTGTTCTGCTTGTCCCGCTCTACATCGTCACATCATTTGCTGAGTTTCTGTATCTGATGTATGTCTGAATACTGATTATATAACAGCGAGGTCCGTCAATTGAAAATCTATAACTCAAAAAACGTAAAAAACAAAAGCGACAAAATCTTCATGATTGCTTTTCTTATAATTTTTGCAATGTGCTTCCTTCCTTTTCTCCTGAAAAAAGCACCTGAAACCCGTAAGGAGACAAAGCAGCCTGCTTCTGAGGATTCCGGACAGGAGCAGCTGTACAGCGATGCTGAATTCACCGTAAATGACAAGCCGGGAATCCGCATAAAATACTCAGATACCAATACCACCGGACTCGAGGAAAAAATGATTGGTTCAGACGCTGTTATCCTGTATGACAGACAGACGAAAACAGTACTTTACAGCAGAAACGCTGACAAAAGACTTTTCCCTGCAAGCACCACAAAAATCCTCACAGCATGTGCCGCTCTCAGATATCTGAGTCCTGACACAATTATTACCGCAGGCTCTGAGCTTGACTTTATAGAGCCTGATTCAAGTCTTGCGTACATTAACAAAGACTGCAGACTGACACTTGAGGATGCTCTGTACGGCCTTCTTCTTCCTTCGGGAAATGATGCCGCATACATAATCGCGGTTAATACAGCACGAGCAGCATCCGGCAACTCCTCAATGACAGACGAAGAGGCCGTAAAATATTTTGCAGGCATAATGAATGATGAAGCTCTTGAGGCAGGCGCTGAAAATTCACACTTCTGCGTTCCTGACGGATACCACACACCGGAACACTACACAACAGCTGAAGACATGCTGAAAATTGCAGTTCACTCCGCAAAATATCCTCTCATCGCCGAAATATGCTCACAGCCTGACCGTGAAACTACTATTGAGTCAGGACAGGGCTACTACTGGGAAAACGGAAACTGCCTTGTTGTTAATAACAACAAGTACTATCTGCCGTTTGCCACAGGGCTTAAGACAGGATTTACCGATGAAGCAGGCTACTGTATGGCCGCTACGGCAAACCAGGACGGTCATGATCTGGTTGCGGTTATTATGAATGCTCCGTCACTTTCCACACGCTATACCGATGCGGCAAGAATGTTCTGGTCAGTTATAGACCCTGTAAAGCTTCAGGAGTCACTTGTAACTACGGCCGTTACAACAGAACTGCCGGCTGATGCCCCTTCTGCTGATTCATCCGATGAACAGGTTCCTGTAACAGAGCCGGCAGCTTAAGGAAACACTGATTAAATCACGTCTTCGACTTGACGCACATTCTGTTTGCATATTTTCTGCGTTCACTATAATAATAAAGGCGGTTCCTTTTTACGGGAACCGCCTTTAATCATTTCAGATAAAAGTTTTTATCCGAAAGAAAGATTTTAATCTTTCTTCTTTCTTGTTACATACATCATTGCTGCTGCAGAACC
>DCGK01000136.1:1571-5642 GCA_002315235.1 Ruminococcus sp. UBA1780 | reverse complement strand
TCCGTACCTACTGTGCATGTGTATCCGTTCAAGGTAAGTCTGTCTGCAGTGTTTCTCAGGCGTGCACGGATATCGCCTATGAAAGGGGTACCGTCGTTATTTCTGAGATGACAGAAAAATCTTACTACACGTCCTGCTCTCGGACGCCACGGGAGTACAGAGAGAGTTGCCGGATCAGGTACGAGGAATATATCACCATGTGAGTAATCATCAACTCCGTAGAAAAGTGTGGCATCAAGAGGAATACCTGTTGTCAGGGCCTTGTGAAGCTCTGAAGGAAGGATTGCCAGGTTCTTGAGGTTTCCGAAAAGATCAACGAAAGCCAGACGTATAAACTGCACGTCGTTTTCGTTTACAAAGCTGATAATGTCAGATTCTGAATATTTTGTCATAAAAGAAATATCCTTTCGTAAAAGTCTGAATAATGAAATCGCCCTCTCTTAAAACGGAAAGGGTGATTTCTGAGGACTATAAATATTATACTATATATTTGGGTTTAAATCAAGGGAAGTGCTGATTTAATCAGATATTCCCGGACGAAACTTACTTGTTTACAGAAGCTCTGATGAAGTCTGCAAAGAGCTTGTGAGGCTTGTTGGGACGTGACTTGAATTCAGGGTGGAACTGAACGCCGACGAACCATTTTTTATCCGGAATCTCAACTATTTCGACAAGCTTTTCGTCAGGTGAGAGGCCTGCTATGCTGAGACCTGCTGCAGTAAGCTGCTTTCTGAATGCATTGTTGAATTCCCAGCGGTGACGGTGACGCTCATAGATGAGCTCTTCGCCGTACAGGCTGCGGCAGCGTGAGTTTTCTGCAAGACGGCACGGATAAAGTCCGAGACGCATTGTGCCTCCCATGTCAGAAATGTTTTTCTGGTTTTCCATAATATCGATAACAGGGTATGGTGTTTTACCGAACTCTGTTGAGTTTGCTCCGGTAAGACCTGCGGCATTTCTTGCAAATTCTGTGACAGCCATCTGCATGCCGAGGCAGATTCCGAAGAACGGAACGTCATTTTCACGTGCGTATTTTATTGCTTCAATCATGCCTTCGATACCACGGTTGCCGAAACCGCCCGGAACGATAATGCCGTCGCATCCGCCGAGCTTTTCAGCTGCATTTGATGAGTTAAGCTCTTCAGAGTCAATCCACTGAATATCAACTTCTGCGTTGTTTACGATGCCGCCGTGTCTGAGAGCTTCGGCGACTGAAAGATATGCGTCGTGAAGCATAACGTACTTTCCGACAAGACCGATTGTGACTTTTTTGTCAGCTTCGGAGGCCTGCCTGACCATTGCCTTCCACTCTGTAAGGTCAGGCTCTCTTGATTCGAGACGAAGATGACGGCAGGCAGCTTCCGCAAGGCCTTCTCTTTCAAGCCAGAGCGGAATTTCGTAAAGTGAAGGAGCTGTGAGGTTCTGAATAACGTCTTCGCTCTTTATGTTGCAGAAAAGGGCAATCTTTTCACACATGTCCTTAGGAATTTCCTTTTCGCTTCTGCATACGATAATGTCAGGCTGAATACCGATTGAGAGCAGTTCCTTTACCGAATGCTGTGTAGGCTTTGACTTGAGCTCGTCAGAACCTGTGATGTACGGAACGAGTGTTACGTGAATGTAGAGAACGTTGTCCCTGCCGGCTTCAATTCCGACCTGACGGATTGCTTCAAGGAACGGAGTTGACTCGATGTCTCCGACTGTACCGCCTATTTCTGTGATTACGATGTCGTTCTCACTGTGATCACCGACACTGTAAATCTTGTCCTTGATTTCGTTTGTGATATGAGGAATAACCTGAACTGTGCCGCCGAGGTAGTCACCGCGTCTTTCCTTTGTGATAACGTTCCAGTATATCTTGCCTGTTGTAATGTTTGAATTTACTGTGAGGTTTTCATCTATAAATCTTTCGTAGTGTCCGAGGTCGAGGTCTGTTTCGGCACCGTCATCCGTAACAAATACTTCACCGTGCTGGTAAGGGGACATTGTGCCCGGGTCAACGTTGATATACGGGTCAAATTTCTGAATTGTTACCTTGTATCCGCGCTGCTTCAGAAGTCTTCCCAGAGATGCTGCTGTAATGCCTTTTCCGAGTCCTGAAACGACTCCTCCGGTTACAAAAATATATTTTGCTGACATGTTGGTTCCTCCTGTGACTGGTCAAATAAAAAGAGGTGCATGGACAGCTATCCTGTTTCCATGCACCTCATCGTGCTCATCTTAAAAATTACAAAATAAAAGTTTATAAACACAAGAAGTTTATAAACGAATGAAATTTGCAGCACCGTTGCTGCTTTTCCTAATAAAGTAAACGCAAAAATCCCTTTTGATTACACTATAATTATACCCCCGGCAAAATTATTTGTCAACCGAAATTATGAAATTTCACATATCAGATAATTCATATACTGTTTAAAAAATGTTATTGTACACTTCAGACAAAATCCCTGAAACCGCGATTTTATATTGACAATCACACTGTCAGATGATAAAATTAATAATAGAACAATGGCGTTCATGAGGGCCGTATTATGCCCTTGTGAGCGCCTTTCTGCATTTCGGGAAATGCAGCCCGTTTTTTGACAGTTGATTTTTTCAGGAGGACAAATATATGTTTGACAGTATACACGAAGAGTGCGGCGTGTTTGGTATTTTTGCAAGTCAGAGAACAGAAGTTGCATCTGCAGTCTATAACGGACTTTTTGCACTTCAGCACAGAGGGCAGGAAAGCTGTGGTATTGCAGTCTGCGATGACGGTGTATTTTCATACAAGCGCGAGAACGGACTTGTTTCAGATGTATTTGACAGGGAGGCAATGGAAAGTCTCGGACAGGGTAATATTGCGATAGGACATGTCAGATATTCCACATGCGGAAATGACAATCCGAACAATATTCAGCCGCTGGTAATACGTCACGTAAAGGGTAATCTTGCACTTGCACATAACGGAAATCTTGTCAATGCAAGCAAGATACGCAGTATATACGAAATGACAGGTGCCATATTTCACGGTACTTCAGATACTGAGTCGATAGCATACGAAATAGTACGCAACAGACTTGTGTGCAGCTCAACAGAGAAGGCTGTCGAAAAGGCTATGATAGAAATTGAAGGCGCTTACTCATGTATCGTTATGACAGCCAAGAAGATGATACTGTTCCGTGACAGGAACGGATTCAGACCACTCTGCTACGGTATAACTGATGACGGCTCGTATGTTGCCGCATCTGAATCATGCGCCCTTGAAGCTGCAGGTGCCACACTTGTGCGTGATGTGCGCCCGGGCGAAATTGTTGTTATCAGCAGTGACGGCGTTGAATCAATCACTACTCACTGCGGCGGAAAGACAAACATGTGTATTTTTGAATATATATACTTTGCACGTCCGGATTCAGTGATTGAGGATATCTCAGTTCACAGCGCCCGTCTTAAGGCAGGCAGAATACTTGCGGAAAAGAGTCATGTTGATGCTGATGTTGTTATCGGCGTTCCTGATTCAGGTACTGACGCAGCAATCGGATATTCACAGCAGAGCGGCATCCCGTTCGGTATCGGATTTGTAAAGAACAAGTATATCGGCAGAAGCTTTATCCAGCCGAGTCAGAGTCAGCGTGAAAAGTCTGTAAGAATCAAGCTTAATCCGGTGAAGGAAACTGTGAAGGGCAAGAGGGTTGTCATGATTGACGACTCTATCGTAAGAGGTACAACATGTGCCCGTATTGTAAGGCTGCTTCGCGAAGCCGGTGCAACTGAGGTTCACGTAAGAATATCCTCACCGCCGTTCACAAATCCGTGCTATTTCGGAACGGATATTGATTCACAGGACAAGCTTGTTGCATGTCAGTATGACAGCGTTGAGGAGATAGGTAAGTTTATCGGCGCTGATTCTCTCGCATATCTTCCTGTCGAGTCACTCGGCGATCTGGTTGATAACCGTTTCGGAATCTGTACAGGCTGCTTCACAGGCCAGTATCCTGTTGATGTCAGTGATGCAGGCAGCAAAAACAAGTTTGATGAGAAGATTCACAAGTAATATGTGAGTAAAATTTATAACAACACAGAGGATATCCC
>DCGK01000136.1:0-1452 GCA_002315235.1 Ruminococcus sp. UBA1780 | reverse complement strand
TTGTTAAAAGCAGAGCTTTGAAAAACGGGCTGCGGATAAACTGCCCGGATAACAGAAATCAGCCTTTCCGTTATGGGAAGGCTGATTTTCTGTTGAAAACAAAGTGAAAAAATGTTATACTAAGGTTGGTTTTTGAATGCAGATAAATTTTCTCCATTCATTTTAATGTAAAACAAAACGTGAGGTAAGATAATGACGTATCTTCTGATGAACCGTGACGAACCCTGGATGATGTTTGAAACCGAATATAACGAATTCGGTGAACTTAATTTCCGTGAACTTGAATGGTACACTGAACTGAGACCATATGGGTATACTGACCTTTATTCATTTACAGAGAGCAGAAAGGCTCCTAAACACAGAAAGCATATGGAACAACTCTTTGAAAAATATGGATGTTCAGATGCGGAAGGATTTATCAGAACTACTCATTCACTTTCACTTAACGATACATTCTGGATAAAGGAAACGGACAGCACTCTCCGGTGGAGAGAAATTTCACTTTATTCCAGTGATTTTGATGAAGTAATAGCACGAACCGCATTTGACGGTTATGACGGCGTATCGGAGTTTTCAAGTACTTCGCCTGAGTTCGGAACTGACGGTTATTATGCGAAATGCTGGAAAAAGGAAAATGATATTATTTTTCTTTGCAAGGGTGGAAGCATGGCATTTGAAATTGAGCCGCTGTCAGAGTTTCTTGCTTCTCAGATTGCAGAGCAGATATGTCCGGAATATGTTAAATATGATCTTGCATTTCTGCATGGAAAGCTGATAAGTAAATGTGAACTGTTTACAAGTGAGAAATACGGTTTTGTAAAGGCTTCAAAAATTTTCGGAGAAAGAAAGACAGTTTCTGAACTCCTGAAATATTATGAAAGTCGTGGCTGTGGCAGCCAGTTCCGCAGAATGTGCATTCTTGATGCGCTGATTCTGAATACTGACAGACATTTCGGAAATTTCGGAATGATTAATGATAATATGACTATGGAGATTAAAGCTGCGGCACCGGTATTTGACAATAACCGTTCACTGTTTTTTGATCTTGACAATGATCAGCTGAAAAATTATGAATGGTATCTGAAAAAACTTAAGCCTTCATTCGGCTCGGATTTTATTACGACGGCACGAGGTCTGCTTACAGATGAAATTCGTTCGGATCTGAAAAATATGACCGGATTCCGATTCAGGAACCATACAGATATCTGTGCGGATTCTGAACGCCTTGAAATGCTTTCGGACATTGTATGCGGACAGATAAAAAAGATACTTGGTAACTGTTCAGGATGTTCTGATTAAAACAGTGGTTCCTTAGTAATCCCTTAGTCTGACGCTGTGCGTCAGCGGTCCAGAAATGATTATAATTCCGTAAAGTTACGGGATACTGCGCGCACCATAGAAATTCCTTAGTTAAAGTATGTGAATCGACAAATGCAGAAAAATTGACAATGG
>DCGK01000059.1 GCA_002315235.1 Ruminococcus sp. UBA1780 | reverse complement strand
TTACTGCAATCTCGCCTCTGTTGGCTATTAATACTTTTCTGAACATCAGTCAGTTCTCTCCATTTTTTATTTTAATACGAAGGAGATTTCCGCAGTTACTGCCTTTTCACCGTCAACGTGTGCAACTGCCTTTCCTACGCCTACAGGTCCCTTGACCTTAATGATCTCAACTTCAAGTGTAACAACGTCGCCAGGAACTACCATTCTTCTGAACTTAGCCTTGTCAACGCCGCCAAGGAAACCGATCTTTCCCTTGTGCTCATCCATTGCAAGCATTGAAACAGCACCAGCCTGTGCAAGCATTTCGATGAGGAGTACACCAGGTACTACCGGCTTTTCAGGGAAATGACCCTTAAACCAGAAATCCTCTGCCCTGATATGCTTTCTTGCAACAATCTTTTTGCCTGTTTCCATCTCAACGATTTCGTCTATAAGAAGGAACGGATCTCTGTGAGGAATGATTTCCTTAATCTGTTCCTGATTCATAAGTATACTCATTTTTTATCTTCCTGTCTGTATTTTATTTGATAATCATTACCGGCTGGTCATATTCAACCGGTGAAGCATTGTCAACGAGAATCTGTGCAACTGTACCGTCAAACTCACTCTGAATTTCATTCATGAGCTTCATTGATTCAACGATAAAGAGTACGTCTCCCTTGCTTACATGATCTCCTACCTTCACGAATGCAGGCTTGTCAGGAGAAGGTGAAGCATAGAATGTACCAACGATAGGTGCCTTTACTGTGTTTCCTGTAACTGTTTCCTTTTCCTCTGCCTTCGGAGCTTCAGCGGCAGGTGCTGAAACAGGTTCCGCAGCCTGTACTGCAGGCTGAATCTGTGAAGGCATTACTGCGGGCATCTGGAACGGTACCTGCTGTACAGGCTGCACCGGAGGACGCTTCTTGTCCTCGATTGTGATTGAAGCATCCTGAAGCTTTATTTCTATCTTTCCGAGTTTTTTATCAGAAACAAGCTCAGCAAGTTCCTTTATCTCGTCAAATGTAAGGTTGCAAATTGTTTTTTCAGGCATGATTAACCCTCCTGTTTTACTGCCTTGAAGCAAAGTGTAGCGTTGTGTCCGCCAAATCCGAGAGAGTTGGAAACTGCTGCTCTGATTTCCATACTGATGTTTCCTTCTGTACAGTAGAAGAGATCACATTCCTCATCAGGAACCTTATAGCCTACTGTCTGGTGAACAAGACCGTTCTGCATCTGAAGAGCCGTTGCAACTGCCTCAACTGCTCCGGCCGCACCGAGAAGGTGTCCGATCATTGACTTTGTTGAATTTATCTTAAGCTTTGCAGCGTGATCACCGAAAGCCTTTTTGATTGCTGTTGTTTCATACTTGTCGTTAAGACCTGTTGATGTACCGTGAGCGTTTACGTAGTCAACATCCTCAGGCTTAAGACCTGCTTCTGTATATGCATTTACGATTGCACGGGCAGCAGCATCTCCTTCCGGTGACGGTGATGTCATGTGGTAAGCGTCTCCTGTTGCACCGTATCCGGCAATTTCAGCGTAAATCTTTGCGCCTCTTGCAACTGCGTGTTCGTATTCTTCAAGCACGAGCATACCGCTGCCCTCGCCGAGAACAAAACCGTTTCTTTCCTTGTCAAAAGGAATTGAGCATCTTTCCAGATCAGATGATCTTGAGAGAGCCTTCATGTTGTTGAATCCTCCGAGAGCGAATTCTGAAATACAGCTTTCTGTACCGCCGCAGAGTGCAGCGTCCATGTATCCGTCCTTAATCTTGCGGAATGCTTCGCCAATTGCGTGTGTTGATGATGCACAGGCTGTTACAGTGGCAAAATTGTCACCCTTGAAGCCGGTCTTCATGGAGATTGTTCCGGATGCCATGTTGCCGATCATCATAGGAACATAGAATACTGAAATCTTTCCCGGACCCTTTTCAAGATACTTTTCATGTTCAAGAGTTGTCAGTTCAAGACCGCCGATACCGCAGCCTACAATAACACCAACTCTGTACGGATCGAGATCCTTAAGGTCAGAACCGCAGTCTCTCAGAGCCTCCATAGCTGCTGTAACAGCAAACTGTGTGAATCTGTCCGTACGGCGCTGTTCCTTTCTGTCGATACATTCATCAGGTTCAAAATCCTTAACCTGGCTAACTATTTTTACGTCAAAATCAGATGCGTCAAACTTATCTATATATGAAAAACCGAGTTTTCCCTGTGAAATGTTATCCCAGAACTCATCCTTGTTTTTTCCGAGAGAATTTACGGTACCCATACCTGTTATAACTACACGTCTGCTCAAAATTACATCTCCTTACAAAATTAAAATCTGTATAACCGACTGAAATTTTTATAAATAAAAACCATGCCGGAAAAACGTACCGGCAAAGCTGCAGAGCTGACAGAGCTCCGCAGAAAAAACGGAAATTACATTGAAAGTCCGCCTGAGATTTCGATTACCTGACCTGTTACATAAGAAGCGTCATCAGAAAGAAGGAATGATACTACGTTTGCAACTTCCTCAGCCCTGCCGTATCTTCTCATTGCAACAGCACTGAGAATACCCTGCTTCTGTTCTTCTGTAAGCTTGGCTGTCATAGGTGTTTCAATAAAGCCCGGTGCAACTGCATTTACGTTAATGCCTCTTGAACCGAGTTCCTTTGCTGCAGACATTGTCATACCAACGATAGCAGCCTTTGAAGCTGAGTAGTTGAACTGACCAGGATTACCGTGTACGCCGGCAACTGATGAAAGGCTTACAACCTTTCCGCTTCTCTGCTTGATCATTACTGCACTTACGTGCTTCATCATGTTGTAAACACTCTTCTGGTTTACTGCAATTACACTGTCATACGCTTCTTCTGACATTCTTACGAGAAGTCCGTCACGTGTGATACCTGCGTTGTTTACGAGACAGTCAATTGTTCCGAAACGTGCCTTTACGTCTTCTACCATCTTTCCGCACTGTTCATAGTCTGAAACGTCAGCGATGAAGCATTCTGCTTCAACACCGCAGCTGCGGAGTTCTTCTGCAAGCTGATTACCCTGTGTATCAACCTGTTCCTGATTTATACAGTTAATGGCAATATTCATGCCGTCCTTTGCGAGTCTTCTTGCAATAGCTGCGCCTATACCCTGTGCAGCACCTGTTATAATAGCTGTACGTGCCATATTCTAATCCTCCGTTTATTTCAAAAATATCAGTACTCGAGGCAGACTGCACCGTATGTGAGTCCTGCACCGAAACCGACAAGAACTATTCTGTCGCCTCTCTTTACTGCGCCTGTTTCAATGGCTTCAGTAAGAGCAATCGGAATACTTGCACTTGATGTGTTTCCGTACTTCTGAATGTTGAGATAGAACTTGTCCATATCAACGCCCAGATTTGATGCCGCTGTCTGAATAATACGGACATTGGCCTGATGAGGGATGATTCTTGTTACTTCATTTACTGAAAGGCCTGCCTTTTCAAGGACATTCTTTACCGCCTGAGGCATCATTGCAACAGCAAACTTGTAAACCTCCTTGCCGTCCTGATAAAGCTTTCCGTTGTCAGCAGGATCGTAGTCAGGCTCTGCACCCTTTAATGCAAAGAAAGGATTCGGAACCGGCTTTACGCTTGTTGCTCTGAGGAAACCTGCTCCGCGGCCGTCAGCACCGAGAAAACTGCTGAAAGGTCTGTCTGCAGGTGAAATCACAGCTGATGCCGCACCGTCACCGAAGAGAATACATGAGGCTCTGTCAGTGTAGTCAGTTACCTTGGTAAGCTGTTCAGAGCTTACGATGAGAACGTTTCTTGCTGCTCCTGCGGAAATATACTTGTGAGCCATATCAACTGCATATACAAAGCCTGAACATGCGCAGTTTATGTCAAACGCCATGCATCCGAACATCTGAAGCTCGTTCTGAATATAGCATGCAGTTGAAGGAATAAGTGTATCAGGTGTAACTGTTGTGCATATTATTAAATCAATTTCTTCCTTTGATATACCGGATTCTTCTATTGCCTTTTCAGCTGCAAGACTTCCCATTTTCCATGTAGGCATATTAAGAGCACAGTGTCTTGTATTAATACCTGTACGTGTCGTAATCCATTCGTTGTTTGTTTCGATAAATGATGTGTAGTCATCATTTTCTATAACAGTTTCAGGAATATACGAAGCAATGCCTGAAATTTTTATACCCTGCAATAAATTTTCCTCCCAAATATAGATTGTATTGTTTTATTTATCATTTTGTGATATGATTATAGAGTAATTTGAATTTAGTGAATTTCCTTGTATATTTATTCCAATAGCAAACACTACTCAAATTCTATTTTAAACTATTTTTTAAATATTTGCAACCGAACAGCCGATTAATAACATTACTATAACTAATTTTTAAAGATATTGTAAAATTACAGTAGCGGTATTTAAAGAAAATAGTGCAACTTAACCATAGAAAGGACACACATTTATGAACATAATTCTATTTGCAGGACAGGGCGCACAGTACGCAGGCATGGGAAAGGATATTTTCGACAAATATCCTTCAGCAGCGGCAGTACTGAAGAAAGGTTCTGAAATACTCGGATACGACCTTGAAAAGGTATGCTTTGACGAAAGCTTCACAGAGCTCTCAAGAACTCTCTATGCACAGCCTGCAATCATGGCAATGGAACTCATGTGCTTTGAAGCGGCAAAGGAAAACGGACTTAAGTTTGACGCTGTTGCAGGCCACTCACTCGGCGAATATGCAGCTCTGGTTGCTTCAGGGATGCTCAGTGCTGAAGACGGATACAGAGTTATAAAGGCACGTGCCGAGGCTTTTGACAGAGTTGCTTCACAGGCCGACGGAAAAATGGCTGCCATCCTCAAGCTTACTGCTGACCAGGTACGCGAAGTATGCGAATCAGTTGACGGGTATGTTGTTCCTGTAAACTACAACTCGCCTGCACAGACAGTAATCGCCGGCGAATCAGCTGCAGTTGCTGCTGCATGCGAAAAGTTTGCAGAACTCAAGGCAAGGGTAGCTCCGCTCAACACAGAATCTGCCTTCCATTCAGAAATAATGAAGCCGGCAGCTGAAGAATTCCATGAAAGAATAAAGGATATAAAATTCAGCGCACCTTCAGTAAAGTTCTTCTCAAACCTCATCGGCGCAGAGCTTACCGACTTCAGTGACATGCCTTCACTTCTTGCAAAGCACGTTGTTTCACCAGTAAGATTTACAGACGAACTTGCTGCGGTTAAGGAAGCCGGATTTGACAGATATATCGAACTCGGACCTGGAAAAACACTTACAGGCCTCGTAAAGAAAACTCTTACAGACGTTACAGCATTCAACTGCGACAGTGCTGAAGCAATTGAAAATGCTGAGTTTTAATGAAAGGATTTAAACCATGGAAAAATACACATTAATAGGTCATCCGCTCGGACACTCAATGTCTCCGTTCATACATGACGAGCTTTTCAGAATAAGCGGAATCGAGGCCACATACGACTGTACTGACATCGCTCCTGAAACATTTTCAGACAGAATGAGCGAGCTCAGGGCTCTTAACGGATTCAACATCACAATTCCTTACAAGCGGGACATCATTCCTTTTACTGATGTTCTTGACGAATCAGCAAAAAGATACAACTCAGTAAACTGCGTTCACATCACAGACGGAAAGGCAGTAGGCTACAACACTGACTGCGACGGATTTCTTCTCTCCGTAAAAGCAAAAAATCTCGCACTCTCAGGAAATGTTCTTCTTGTAGGCTGCGGCGGCGTAGGCAGAATGATGGCTATCGAAGCTGCACTCCACGGAGCAGAACTCACAATCGGTATTATTCCGGAAGCAGCATCAGCAGCTGCTGCACTTGCTGATGAAATTCATTTTCTCAAGCCTGAATGCAAGGTTCATGTAAAACCTATTGATTCTGTAAAGGGTACTTTTGACCTTATCATCAACGCTTCTCCTGTAGGCATGTATCCTAAGGTAGATGCGTGTCCTGTTTCAGTTGAGCTTATAGGCACATGCGGCGGCGTTTTTGATGCAGTATACAACCCTGTAAAAACAAAGATTCTCCAGATTGCAGAATCCTTCGGAAAGCCGGCAGTGAACGGAACAGCAATGCTTGTATACCAGGCTGTAAAGGCTCACGAAATATGGAACGGTTCATCATACACAGATGAACAGGTTCAGGAAATTATCAGTAAAACAAACGAATTAATTGCAGGTGATTTCAAATGACATTATACCTCTGCGGATTTATGGGATGCGGAAAATCAACAGTCGGAAAGCTTCTCGCCGAAAAGTCCGGACTGAAATTTACCGATCTTGATGACTATATAGAAGAAAAGGAACAGATGTCAATTCCTGAAATATTCGCTCAGAAGGGCGAAGGATATTTCAGGGAAAGGGAAGCTGCAGCCGTTAAGGAGCTCTCAGCTGAAAACTCAGTTGTTGCATGCGGCGGCGGTACTATTATCAATGACAACAGCGCGCGTATCGCAAGAGAAAACGGAACAGTATTTTTCCTGGACATTCCTTTTGAAACATGCTACAGCAGAATAAAGGACGATACTCACCGTCCTCTGGTTGTAAACAACACCA
This sequence comes from Ruminococcus sp. UBA1780, assembly GCA_002315235.1. Classification (GTDB taxonomy): domain Bacteria; phylum Bacillota; class Clostridia; order Oscillospirales; family Ruminococcaceae; genus HUN007. The sequence continues at coordinate 2,346 of DCGK01000059.1, read as the reverse complement.
AAGAACAGCTTCACGGAATATTCAGCCAGCGACATGATATCTATCTGAAAAACTCGACTCTCAGTGTGAATGCAGACAACACACCTGAAGCGGTATGTGACGAAATCATGAATGCTGTTAAAAATATCTGATTGTATATCCGGATTAAACGGCTGCAGCGTTTAATCAGTGTTTCCTTAACCACCGCAGACCGGTCACTGATACATGCAGCCCAATCTTATCATTTATCTTCAGGAAATGAGGTGACTGAACTGAAAATATACAATGCCAGAATCCTCACAATGGACAAAAACTCCACCGTTACTGAAAACGGATGGGTAACCGTTTCAGAAGGCAAAATAACAGAAACCGGAACCGGAAGCACTGATGTCAGCGAGGGAGATATCAATGCCGGCGGCAGAATGCTTATTCCGGGATTTATAGATGCACATACACATCTGGGCATAGTAGGAAACGCACTTGGCTTTGAGGCAGATGACTGCAACGAGGAAACTGATCCTGTCACACCGCATATCATGGCCTCTGACGGAATCAACCCGTTTGACTACTGTTTTAAGGAAGCAAGAGAAAACGGAATAACCACCGTTCTCAGCTCCCCGGGCAGTGCAAACGCCATTGGCGGCATTATCTGTGCGCTAAAAACCACCGGCAGACGTATCGAAAACATGATTATCAGGGATGCCGGAATCAAATTCGCTCTTGGTGAAAACCCTAAAACAGCCTACAATGACAGGGATGAGACTCCGGTAACCAGAATGGCTACTGCAGGGCTTATCAGGGAGCATCTCACAAAATCAGCAAAATATCTCGACGATATAAAAGCGTATGAAAATGACAGCGAAAACAATGACATGCCTGAATTTGACGCAAAGCTCGATGCAACATTACCTCTTCTCAGAAGGGAACAGAAGGCTCATTTCCACTGTCACCGCGCGGATGACATACTGACGGCAGTACGTATTTCAAAAAAATACGGCCTTGATCCTGTTCTTGTACATGCGACTGAAGGACACCTTATTGCTGATCTTCTCGCGGAGGACGGAGTCTGTGCAGTAGTCGGACCTGTCATCGGAGACCGTTCAAAGCCTGAACTTGCAGGTCTGGATATAAAAACTGCAGGCGTACTTCACAGAAACGGAGTAAAGGTTGCTGTTTGTACTGACCATCCTGTTGTTCCGGTACAGTATCTGCCGCTGAACGCTGCTCTTGCAGTAAAGGGCGGACTCGACCGCAGCGAAGCACTTCGTGCAATCACGGCAAACGCAGCTGAGATTGCCGGTATTTCCGACAGAGTCGGAAGCATAGAGCCGGGGAAGGACGCTGACCTTCAGCTTTACAGTGCTGATCCTCTTGATATCCTGAGTTCACCGGACCTGGTAATGATTAACGGCGAAATAATCAAATCTGATTTATGATACGGAGGAATATTATGATATGGACAATGAACTGATTACACGGACCGTGGATGAGATAGTATCCATCTGCAGTCCTCTGAACATAATTCTGATAAGCAGCAAAGTCAGCACTGACGGAAGTCTTGCCGGCTTCAAGCTGGTTGTTATAGTAAACGACAATCCGGAAGAAAGCATTTCAGACCTTGAATGCCGTCTCTACATGCAGATAGACAGTGAGATTCCGTTTGACCTTGTACTCTACAGCAGGTCCGAATGGGAAAAATTCAAAAATGACACAGGCACATTTGCATGGAAAACACACAATACAGGGGTGTACATTTATGGGGAGAACTTATAGAGATTCAGACAGCAGAAGGTATTTTGACTGGCTTTTTCATGCAAACCTTGACTTCCTTGCAGCCAAAAATCTGATTAAGGATACAAGGTGCTACAACTCTGCGGCATTTCACTGCCAGCAGTGCATAGAAAAGGCACTGAAGGGATACCTGCTGTTTAAAAAGCACAGACTTTTTGACGGACATAACCTCACATGGCTCTGCAAGCAGGCTGCACAGTGCGACTCACACTTCAGCCAGTGGATAGGCCAGAGCTCGTCCCTCAACCGTTTCTATATTGAAACAAGATATCCGGCAGATATTCCGCTTGATATAGATACGGAAACAATCGAAAATCTTATGACTTCCATGACAGACATGCTTGAATTCATTACCGAGCAGATCAGATTTGATTTTGTAAGCTATCATAAGAGAACAAAATAACAGTACAAGGGCACACAGAAATGTGTGCCTTTTTCATATACAAAGATGTATCTGAACGCTTAAATATATAAACAATAAACAAACATCAGAAAAAAACAAAAAAATTCAAAAAAAGTGTTGACATCCGAAGTATTTCAGTGTATAATAAAATAGTCGCTTGTGGGAAACACAAA
>DCGK01000003.1 GCA_002315235.1 Ruminococcus sp. UBA1780 | reverse complement strand
AAAATACAATATTAAGCTTCTTCCGTTCAATATCCTGACAGAACGCTGGAGCTTCAGGGACAGGGATGAGATTACCGCCCGCAATGTTCTTGACTATATTTCATCAGGAGGGCAGGCAAGGTCGGAGGCTCCGGGTACCGAGGAGTGTATCAGATTTTTCAGCGAGCAGCTTGACCATGCAGAAAAGATTATTCATATCTGTATGAGCTCGGAGGCAAGCCTTTCATTCCGGAACTGCTGTCAGGCAATGAAGGAAATGGATGACAAAGCGGCAAATATATGGCTTCTTGATTCAAAGCATCTTTCAACAGGTACAGGCCATATTGTTATAAAAGCATGTGAGCTTGCCGAAAAGGGTCTTCCTCCGGAGAAGATAAAAAAGGAACTTGAAATTTTCAGGGAAAGAATTTCGACTTCTTTTATTGTCAGAAACGCGGATTACCTGTATAATAATAAAAAAGCAGGACTGTTTCTCAGAAAGGTATGCAGTCTGTTTGAGCTCCATCCGGTTATAGTGATGAGAAACGGCAGATTGCGCCTGAAAAAGATATACAGAGGTGATTATGAGAAAGCTGAACTCAGATATGTTACCTCTGAACTTAAGAACAATCAGAAAATAGATAATGAAAGACTTTTTATAACTCATGCCGGATGTTCTTTCAGGGAGATTGAAACGTTACGTAAAAGAATTGAACGAATCACTTCATTTAAGGAAATCTGCACGACAGAGGCTTCTGCAGTTGTTTCAAGCAACTGCGGTCCGAATTCTGTCGGAGTAATATATGTCCGGGAACAAAATGAAAGGGTGAATTAACGAACATGAAGCATCTTCTTATAGTTGATGATGATAAAACCAATCTTACAATGGCCAGAAATGCACTCAGCGATACTTTCAAGGTAACTGCTGTTGTTTCCGGGGAACAGGCACTGAGATTTCTGACTTCCAATATTCCTGATCTTATTCTGCTTGATATAAACATGCCTGAAATGGACGGATTTGAGGTTATGGAAAAAATACGCGGGCAGGAACCGCTGAAAAATATTCCTATTGTGTTCCTTACAGCTGACAGCGAATCTGAAACAGAGAGCCGCTGCCTTGAAACAGGGGCTGTTGACTTTATAGCCAAGCCGTTTGTTCCGCTTGTTATGCGTTCAAGAATAAGCAGAATACTTGAACTGGAGGAGCTGAGAAGAAGTCTTGCAAATGAGCTTGAGGTAAAGAGCAGGGAAGTAACCGAGATGAAGAACAGAACATCCCGTGACCCGCTTACAGGACTGCGTGACAGAAGCTACACGGAAAATGCTGTAAATGCAGCTATTGCCTCCGGATCACAGGGTGCTCTTCTTATGATTGATATGGACAATTTCAAGTCTGTAAATGATGTTTACGGACACATGGCAGGAGACGGAACCCTGAGGATGTTTGCAGATATTCTTGTGAAAAATTCCTCCGAAGGTGATATTCTCTGCCGCCTTGGCGGTGATGAGTTTATTATGTACATAAGTGACGGTTCCTCAAAGGATGAGCTTCGTGCCACTGCTCAGTCGGTAATTGACGAGTTCAGGGAATGTATAGGAAATGCCGGATATGAAACAGATACCTCAGTATCAATCGGTATTTCCGTGTCTCCTGATGACGGTGCTGATTTTAACAGCCTTTACAGTGCTGCAGACAAGGCTTTGTATCTTGTAAAGCAGAACGGAAAGAATTCATATCATTTCTACAGCGAGCAGAAGGCTGATGAAAATAAAAGAACGGGAAATCTTGTTGATATAAGCTTTATAAGTGAATATCTTTCAAGAGCGGATGCCAACAACGGTTCATACGTTCTTAATCTTGAGTCGTTTCATCATGTCTACAATTTCATCAGAAGAATTGTTGAAAGAAACAGCAGTGTGGTTCAGACTATTCTGTTCACAGTTTCATTTGAGCCGGGAGAAAGCTCTGATTTTGAGCCGGTCCTTGATGCGCTCGAAAAGGCTGTATTTACTTCACTGAGAAGAGTGGATGTTTCAACAAGATATTCAGGCCGTCAGGTTATGGTGGTCCTTATGGATCTTGACAGGCAGAACTGCGAACTTATTGCGGGAAGAATCACGGAAAACTTCAGAAGTCTGTATTCAGGACCTGAGGTAAGCATAAGCTATGAAATAGAAAGACTTGAAGGCAAAAACAGCAGATAAGGATTAATAAATAAGGGTGATCGGGGATATTGCTAATATGAAATACAGAAAAAGACTGAGTGCGGCGGTTCTGGCACTTGCAGCTGCATTTTATACAGGAACATGCAGCGTCTATTCAGCCGCGGACAGCTCTGCGACTGAAGGAAAGTCACTTGAAGAGCTTGAGACAATAAAGATAAAAAACAATGTACGTCTTGAGAGCCTTCAGAGAGGAATTGAAAAGGCGAGAAAAGATTACGAAAACGCCACGAAAAAAGAAGCATCCAGAAAAGAATACGACGAGAAGCTCAGTGAGAAAATCGATATTCAGAATCAGAATCTTGAATATGTCGTACGCCAGATAAATATGCTGGAGTCAGAGGTTCAGAATACCAGTGACCTTGCATCCGGGATAGAATGGGAAATGGCCGAATGCAGAAGAGAAGCGGATGTGACCCTGAATCTTTTCAAACAGCGTCTGCGTATAACATATATGTCAGGAACGGATAATCTTGCATCTGTTCTGATGGGCTCGGCAAGCTTTTCTGATATTCTTTCAAGAGCGGAACTTGTATCACGCATAGCACAGCGTGATACGGAACTTCTGGATTCACTTGAATCCAGACTTACGAAGCTGAATGAATTTGATGATCAGCTGTTATTCAAGCAGGAGATTATTTCAGATAACCTGGAAGAGGCGTCTGCAAAGAAAACAGAGCTTGACGGTATGCTTGAGGAACTGAAAAAGGATTATTCAGAAAATCGTGAAGAACTTGAAAAGCTGGCAACAGACAGGAAAAACTTCAGAAAGGATTATGATGCCAGGACAGCAGCTGTTGAGGAACAGCGAAAAGAGCAGGACAAAATAACCGATGCGATAAAAAAGGAGCAGGAACGTCTTAAGAAAGAAACAGAGCTTCTTGAAGAGCAGGCGCGTAAAAATCAGGTTAAGCCATCGGCCGGCGGAAATTCACCGTCAGTACCTTCAGGAGCATCACAGATTAATGTTTCTCCTCAGGCATCAGGAATGCTCTGGCCGGTTCCCGGATATACAAGTCATTCAAGTTTTTACGGATACAGAGAATTTGACAACAGTGATCACAAAGCAATTGACATACAGGGCAACGACAATGATACAATAGAATTTGCCAAGATTTATGCAGCGGAAAGCGGAAAGGTAATTACCGCAGTGAGCGGATGTACGCATTCCTACGGTAAATCATACAGCTGCGGATGCGGAGGCGGCTACGGCAACTATATCGTGCTTCAGCACAGTGACGGAGTATATCAGACGGTGTATGCCCACTGCTATACGATTTATGTTTCTGAGGGAGATACTGTGCGCAGAGGACAGCTGATTGGTCTTGTCGGTTCAACCGGATACTCGACCGGTCCGCATCTTCATTTTGAAGTAAGAAAGGACGGAGTAAAGACAAATCCTGACAGCTACACGTATATTAATTACGGCTGATAAGTACGGTGTTGACTTTTGCCGGTAAATCAAGTATAATATTTATTGCGTTTACAATGAATAAGCTGATGTGCCCGCAGGAAGGCTTGTGAACAAGCCGGAAACGGGATATTCAATGAAGAATTTCTTAACAGGAGAGTATTTATTAATGGAAAAATTAACACTTGACAGAGACATGTACAGAAGAATCAAGCAGATGAACCGTGATGCTATGGAAAAGACAATGCAGAACGTTTATGAAAGCGGCTGGAATGACGCACTTTCAGGCAACGGCGGTGCGGCTTCTGAAACAGTATCATCTGGAAGCGGTTCAGTTGACATGGACAAGCTTCGCGAAGAACTTTCCAAGATAAGCGGTGTAGGTGCCAAGAGACTTGATGAGAT
>DCGK01000041.1:5302-5454 GCA_002315235.1 Ruminococcus sp. UBA1780 | reverse complement strand
TCAGTACCGCACATATATACCATAAGCGTAACCTGATCCGCCCCGTTTCCGAGAATAGTTGTTCTCTTGGCACGTGAACCTGAGGCTACACTGCTGTTAAACTCCGTACTGTCTGAATAGTCATAGTAATCATCGGAATATCCGGCATTTCC
>DCGK01000041.1:0-5237 GCA_002315235.1 Ruminococcus sp. UBA1780 | reverse complement strand
CAAGGTCTGAAAGATCCAGTCCGCCTGATCCGCTTACCATTTTGTAAATGACAATAGCTGCTATAATGAGAACCGGAAGTCCTATACCGCCCCTCCTGACTGCAGATCTGCCTGAACCCGAACTGCTTCCTCTTCCCGAAAAGCCGCCGGATGATCCGACAGGACCTGTTCCGAGTCCGCTGCCCCTTCTTGATGCACCGCTGCCACCGGAAGTAACATTTTTCTGACGCGCGCGTGGTCTGTTATCCATTTTTTTCATTCCCCTTTTTTATTAATAAACTTATCTATAATAAATCTAGGTCTCTGCTTAACTTCAGCATAAATCTTACCGACATATTCACCGATAATGCCAAGGCAGAGAAGCTGGAGACCTCCGATAAGCCAGATTGAACACATCATGCTTGACCATCCGATTTCGGAATGTCCTACAATCTTAACGACAAATGCCCATATAAAAGCGATTATGCTCAGTACGGACATTATTCCGCCGAGAGTAGTTATAAGCTTAAGCGGTTTTGTACTGAATGAAGTGATTCCGTTTACGGCAAAGGCGAGCATTTTCTTAAGCGGATACTTGCTTTCACCGGCAAATCTTTCATGTCTTTCGTAATAAACGCTGCAGCTTTTGAACCCGATAAGAGGAACCATTCCTCTGAGGAAGAGATTCACTTCCCTGAAGTTTGCAAGCTCGGCAAGAACGCGGCTGCTCATGAGTCTGAAGTCTGCATGATTGAAAACAACGTCGGCACCCATAACCTTCATGAATTTGTAAAATCCCTCTGCTGTAAACCTCTTGAAAAAAGTATCGGTGTCTCTTGCATTTCTGACACCGTATACTACCTGATTTCCTTCATAGTATTTTTCAACCATTGCGTCAATAGTATCTATGTCGTCCTGAAGATCGGCATCCATTGTAATAGCCATGTCACAGATATCCTTAACAGTCATAAGGCCTGCAAGAACAGCATTCTGATGTCCTGCATTATGTGCAAGATTAATGCCTGAGAAAAACTGTGGTTCAGCTTCGTGAAGTTCTGTGATTATATCCCATGTACTGTCCTTTGAACCGTCATTTACAAAAACAACACGGCTGTCAGGAGAAATAAGTCCCCTGTCGATAAGTGATGTATACTTTTCTCTAAGTCTGTCCGATGTTTCGTGCAGAACTGCTTCTTCATTGTAACACGGTACAACCATGTATAATATTTCCGGATTATTCATCTTTTATGACTCCTTTTTCTTTCTGAAAAATGATTTTATTTTTCCGTTGTTTTTTTACTGAAACTGCTGCAAACGCCGCAAGGCTTATAAGCGACAAAGCAAGTGATACGTCCTGAACAGCTGTTGTATGGTGCCATACCGTTACCGTACCGGATGCATTGCTGATATCAACATCAAGAAGCCCGCACTCTGATATTCTGACATCAAGCCTCTGACCTGTTTCATCTTCTGCCGTATAGCCCTTGTACCATACAAAAGGAACCTCTGCCGTACTGTATCCTGCGTCAGGAACATCAAAAACAACAATGCCGTACTCTCTTGCAAAATCATCTGAAACTACATTACCATCAAATGTAATGCACTTTGTCTTTTCCCTGGCTTTGTCACCTTCGCGGCGAAAAGCATCAGGAAGCCATTCACCCATTCCTATAGTATAGGTATTGTCAGGAACATCATAGTAGGAGTTATCCGGATAACAGTGATTAACGTTCTTTCCGTTTGAATGAACACCGTATCCGAGAGCGAAAACCGCTGTAATTATAACCGCACCCCTCTTAAGAGCATCTGTATACTTAAGAATGTAGTATGTATACAAAGCACCTGAAACAGCAAGTGAAGCTGTAACAAGTCCGTAAACTCTCCAGGCAAACTGAAGTCCGTCAAGAAACTTTCCTATAAACTGCCACGGAGCATAGTCTGTTGCGAAAAATGCTGCTGCAAACGCTGTAATTAAAAGAGCATCAGCAAAAGCAAGAGGCGCAGGACGTGATTCTCCGCAATCAGTGTCCATGCGAATCATTTCGTATGCAGGTGATTTTTCTGTCAGAAAAAGTCTTGGAATAACAGCAAGGAACATTACAATTCCAAGTCCTTCGATATCCGAATCCCCAAGCATTGTAAAAAGACTCACTGTAAAATCTGAAGCTCTGAATGTCGGATGTGAAACAGCCATATCTTCTGCTGTAAGCATCTCAAGGAACGGCATCCAGTAATACGCTGTTACAAGCATTGAACCGGCAGCTGTCAGGCAGAGTCTGAGAAATGTTCCTCTGATTTTTAAAATTTTTCTGAGGCTGCACATAAAATATACAAAAGCAAAAACCGAAGCTATTACCGTTGAAATGGTATGTGTAAGAAGCATCCCGCAAAATCCTGCTCCCAGAATCCACGGCTTTTTCAGACCTTTGTATGCAAGGTCATAAAGACCGTATATTATGAGAGGCCAGAAAAGAAATGCAACAAATTCTCCAAGTGCAAAACGAACATACAGATTGTCTGCTCTGTATACTGAAAGCGTGTACATTACCGCAGCAAGTGAACCGCAGATCTGACTGCCTGAAATATTTTTCACACAGTAATGCATAAGGATATATGTTACTGCTGATACAGCCAGAAGAAATATTTTCATGCTGTATCCTACTCCAAGTCCCGCAGTACGAAGAAGTGCAGGAATATAAAGAAGCAGTGACGGATATGCCGCTGAGCTTGCATAGCCGGCGCCTCCCAGAAACAGATAATCAATACCGCCGGTAAACAGCCCTCCGTTCTGTATCTTGCTTCTGACAGCCTCAACTCTCAGATAATGGTACTGATGGTCATGTCCCATAAGTACATCCGACAGCGGAAACATGCGCCATATCTGGACACAGAACGAAAATGCAAAACACAGAATACATGTTATCAGAACAATATTCCGGTTCTCTTCCAGCTTCTTAAGCCAGCTGTTTTTATTCATATTTTATTTCTCCTTGACAAAATCCGCACTGAAAAATTTTCAGAACGAAGTACTTGCTCACCTTAATCAATGAGACCAGATGAAACCACCCCTAATTATATCATGATGGAAATATCATGTCAATATAGTGATAAAATATTGATTCCAGTCAGTAAGTGTGATATAATAATAGTAAGCGTCAAAAATTGATTTGACATTTACACAAGACAAAACTAAGGAGAATTCTCATGGATACCATTACAGTTGTTGTACCATGCTACAATGAAGAAGAAACAATACCTTTATTCATAAACGAAATCGAAAAGGTCTATTCCGCCATGCACGAAAAATACGACATAGAAATGGAATACCTTTTTGTAGATGACGGTTCAAAGGATAAAACTCTGAAGGTGCTTGAAGAAGCGGCACAGAATAATCCGCGCGTAAGCTATATTACTTTTTCAAGGAACTTCGGCAAGGAAGCCGCAATGTATGCCGGTCTTGAAAATGCAGATGCCGACTATACTGTCATAATAGACGCAGACCTTCAGGACCCGCCTGAACTCATTGAAGAAATGTACAGCATTCTCAAAAACGAAGAACAGTACGACTGCGTTGCTTCAAGAAGATTTACCAGAACCGGTGAACCTCCGATCAGATCATGGTTCGCAAAAATGTTCTACAGGATCATGGCACAAATCTCCAAAACCGAAATTGTTGACGGAGCACGTGATTTCCGTATGATGAGCAGAAGAATGGTAGACGCCATTATGTCACTTGCTGAATGCAACAGATTCTCAAAGGGCATCTTCTCATGGGTAGGTTTTGAAACCAAATGGCTGGAATTTGAAAACAGAGAAAGAGCAGGTGGCCAGACAAAGTGGTCTTTCTGGGGACTTCTTATATATGCGATTGACGGTGTGGTTGCATTTTCCACAGCACCGCTGGCCATCTCATCAATAATAGGCATCATATTCTGTATACTTTCATTTGTCGGAGTATGTTTTGTGTTCGTCAGAGCTCTGCTATTCGGGGACAAGGTTGCAGGCTGGCCTTCCCTTGCGTGTATAATGTGCTTTATTGCCGGAATACAGCTTTTCTGCAACGGAATAAGCGGAATTTATCTTTCCAAAACATATACGGAAACCAAACGCAGACCTCAGTATATAACAAAGAAAATACACAGAGCTGAATCTGCTGAAAAAAGAACTGACAGCATACAGTGAATGCGGTTTATTCACTGCGGTTACCGCAGCTGCACTGACCGTAAAAAACACCCCGTAAGCGTGTAATTACGCGCTTACAGGGTGCTTTTTTTATTTTTCTATTGTAACGATAAATCCGTCAACATTGTTTCCGGAAACAGTATACTGGTAATTTACAGGAACATAGAGGTCAACGCCGCCGGAACTGCTTTCCTTTGCACGTATATAGTAGATTTCGTAATCCTTGTCATAGCACGAAACAGAAAGTGTTCTGCTTGTATAGGCATAATTCTTGAGTTCCTGAAGATATTCCTCAAGTGAAAGGCCGTTTTCCTTCATATAATATGCATGAGGTATCCCCACATAACGGTAATGCTCAGTATGACCTCTGACACCGGTTTTATCTGACATAGCATCCGTATATCTCTGGATAAATCCGTATTTTGTGCAGTTTTCATTTATCCAGGCATAATCTCCTGCCGGAACATATCTGAATGACCTTTCTCCTTCAGGGAAAATACCAAGATCCACACATAAACCTGTCTGATGCTCGGAATATCCGCCGCGGCTTTCGTTCCGGGAATTCTCAAGTGCCTGATTGTAAAGAAGATTCTGCTGGTTTACAGAAACAAGAGCACTTGTAATCATAATATCCCTTACGTTTTTTTCCTGATAAAATCCGCTGAGCATACTGTTAAAGCATTTAAGTGCCAGTGTATCCATTTTCATTCCGATGTTTTTTATCATGTAATAATCATTTTTTACAGCATCCACATCTGAAAAAGCCTCATCTTCCGGAAGTGCAGCATACGGATAGCTGTCATTTACAAGAATAAGACTGCCTTTATGGATATCAGTGTACTTTGCATACTGTATCTCAAATTCAAGCTTTGATGGTCTGACAACACTGCTGACAGCAGCAGTATCGTCTTCAGCCGGCTCCTGCTGTTTTTTACCGGAGCCTGAAACCGGGCCGGCTATAATAATAACAAGCAGCAGAACTGCAGCAGCGGCGGCACCGGCCATAATCATCTGTTCCTGTCTGCGCTTTCTTTTTTTATGAGAGCCTGATGGCATTTATATCATTCCTTTCGGAC
>DCGK01000038.1:16804-26306 GCA_002315235.1 Ruminococcus sp. UBA1780 | reverse complement strand
TATGATGCTTGGTGAATAATTCGGGTTGAATTATACTGGTCACGTTCGGAAAATGCAATATCAGAAACCGATAAAAAATACAGGCAGTCATGTATGAGTGTAGCCAATAATATTTTAAATGATATTTCAGATTCTGAAGAGTGCGTTAATGATACATATCTTACAGCATGGAATACTATTCCTCCGCAAAGGCCTAAATATTTTCCGGCATTTCTCTTTAAGATAGTAAAAAATACGGCCATTACAAGATTTTATTACAATCACAGAGAAAAAAGAAGAAAGGAAGTAAGCGTTTCATTTGATGAGCTTGATGAGTGTGTTGCTGATGCTTCAGTAACCGATGATACAGTAAATCTCAGAGAAATTGCTGATGCTGTAAATGAATTTCTTTCGGGACTTAGCAGAGAAAAGAGAGTAGTTTTTGTAAGAAGGTACTGGTACTATGATTCTATATCTCAGATAGCACAGCTTTGCGGGATAAGTGAAGAAAAGACAAAGTCTATGCTTATGAGAATGCGGAATAAATTAAAGGATTTTCTGCAGAAAAGGGGGCTTATATGATGACCGGACGGAAACTTGCGGAAGCAATTGACATGATAGATGAAAAATACATTGCAGAAGCAGCCTGTTATCATCAAATGCCAGTTACTGAAGAACATGCAGAAAATTCTGAACAGAATATAAATGAAGCGGAATATAACGTTGTAAATGAAAAGAAAAGCATAACAAGGTTTTTCCGGTTTATGATTCCGGCGGCAGCTTGTATGATATTTGTTATATCAGTCAGCCTTCTAAGTATAAATCATCAGGACAGCAACATTTCACCTGTAATAACATCTGAAACAACAGAGTCAGAACCGGTTACTTCTCCTGAGAGTTATAGTAGTGCCTCCGTATTACAGAATACAACTCAGTTGTCAGGAAGAGTTTCTTCAGCTCCTGTTACGGAAATACCTTCTCATGCAGAAAGCGTTAATACAGTTTCCACAACGGAAGTACATACTCAGACCAATAACATCCATACAGTACCGGTTACAGAAAGAAATATTCAGAGTGAGAGTATAACTACCCTTACTACTACTGAAACTCAAAAGCTCTCTGAAATTACTTCCACAGAAATAATTACACAGATAACTCAGCCTGTAAATGAAAAAGCACTTACTATCGGCATACTTAAAGAACTTTCTGAAAAAGGCTACGATATTTCATGGAGTGATTTTGAAAATTATGAAAACTACAAAGTTTCATCAGAGCAGAGTGACGGATTTGCAGTATACACATACGAAGTTGACAATGGTAAATATGTACTTGAAATAGGCGGCAGAAAGTCAGAACCCCCATACTATATTCAGCTTAGAAGTACTGATGGGAAAGGAAAGTCTGTTGATGTCAGATATGAAAGTATCGATGACCTTGTTTACGGAGTAAAAAAATCCCGTTTCGAATTCCTAAAGAAAAAGGGAGAGGCTGATATGAGACTTGTTTATATCCGGGCAGATGACGAAAATCCGTCACCTGAAGTGAAAAAACATTCATTCTCCGGAGAAGGATTTACTGTTGAGGAGCCTCAGAACCAGAGTACGGCAGTATGGTTCTGTATAATTCATGATGAAAGTACCGGACAGGCATTTTATCTGAACACTTATACTTATGAGGCATTCTATGCCGGTTATGATCCGAATTTCAATCATGAACTTAAAGAAACTGAAATAAACGGTCATGCTGCAGCTCTTATCACTAAAGGGGATGATCCTGACAGTCTCTGTACACTTTACTGGAATGACGGATGCCATTTTGCAGTTTTAATGTCTCAGCTTAAAGATTATGAAACCATGAGATTTATTGCAGAAAATCTGGAAACAGATTGATATAAATATAATATTCTATTTTCAAAATTTCAAAAATAAAAAGAAAGAGGTAGTGGATTATGGATTACAAAAAGATAATTGCAGCATTACTTGCTGTAACAATGACAGGTGCATTTACACTTGTACCATCAGTAAATGAAAGAAATGCAGAAGTTTTAGCTGCAGAAGAAACAGAGGATTTCAGCTGGCTTCCGCACAGTGATGAAGAATATAAGGAATTTACTGAAAAATATTCTACAGTTGCGTGCCTTAACGGATATATTATTCTAAGTGAAGATCCGTGTGCAGACGGCGGTTATTCTATAACAGAAACACATGAAGGAACAGCAGAATATTCTTTATACAAGGAATATAACGTCAGAACAGGAGCTCTTGACCCTGGCACTTCAGCACTTCCTGTTAAAATTTATAAGCCTGAAAAATCAGGTGTTCTTAAAATTACATGGAAAAAGGAACGTACATGGAGTGAAACAGAACCTGCAATCTGGGAAGCAGTAAAATACTATTCAGTTGCCGATGATCTTTCAGTAAAGGAAATAACTGAAGAAGAGTATAACAGTAATTCTGAAAATACTTCTTCTGACGGAATATATCCGACTGATTTTAAAGAGTACAGCAAAGCAATCGAAAATAATCCGGATTTCTATATCAGCGATGGAAAAACTGTTTATTTCCTTAATTCAGCACAGAGCAGCGCTGAACAGAAGCTTTTAATTAATACCAATGACAGCGTTGAAGTTCGTCATGATAAATATGGATATATTTTTACGCCGGCACAAAACGGCAGCTATATAATCTCATCTGATGAATATCATGAGTATATAGTAGATGCTGACAGTCCTGAACATGATCATCGGTATGAACACTGGGTTACAAACTATATGGTTAAATCTGAAAACGGAGAAATATCAGTAACCATGCTCGGCAGATATGGAAATAAGTATGACGAAAAAGAGAAAATGATATTCGAGAGTCAGTATAACGCATTTTCAGGCGGACAAATAAAAGGAAATCATTATTTCAGATATATTTGTTCTGAGCTTAATACAGATGTTCAGCTTGTGATGAAAGCAAGATACAGTTCCGATGAAGATGCAGATGCAGAGGCTGTTCAGAATGCTGATCTGTGTGTTATAAAAAAATATGTATCTTCCGGAAGCATAAGTCCTGACTTTATTATTGCTACACCTGATATGATGAATTATTATGTAATATCTGCGGCAGAGGGTGCAAGTGGTCAGATTATATTAAAAGACAAAAAGAATGATGAAACATATTCAGTTGATGTTAAAGACGGTCAGATAGTTCCGGGAACATTAAAGCCTGCTGAATTAACAGATACTGATATTGTTAAGGGAGACTGCAATAATGATGGTGTGGTTTCTGCTGCTGATATTGTTGCACTGATCAGATATCTTACCGGTCAGGATGAAGAAATATACGCAGGAGCTGATGTAAATTCTGACGGAAGCATCAATGTTATTGATCTCTGTAATTTAAAGAGTATGATTTTAGCAAGGTAAATAATTGTAAGTAAACAGATTTTTAATAAAGGGAACGCTGAGAGAAAAAATCAGGTCTCCTTAAAAAATCTTATGCATAGCAGTTAAGAGTAAAATCTTAGCTGCTTTTTTTATACCCTGATATTTTTTGCCGGGAGAAAAATTCTTATTTGTTGTCCGTATAATGTCCAGATAAACTCCAGTCGACTGCTTTTTCATGCGATTTCCGAATAAAAAAACAACTGCGCAGTCCTCAGACCACGCAGCTGCGTACTTTGCGATAAAGCTGGTGACGTGACTCGAACACGCGACCTGCTCATATACGACCTGAAATATAGTCGTCTTCGCTGACTGCGTCAGCAAATACTCGTTATTTCAGTCCTTCACAAACTCCCTTCATCTGCCACAGGCAGCGGTCGTTTGTTCAGCGAACCATAATTCCTTCCTGCAGGTGATGTACAGTATCCTGTAGTAATGTGCTGTAAACGGCTTAGATACGTCGTTTAATGTATTGCAGCATATGCTGTTCTATTCTGATTTACAGTAAGTTTTGAAAAAATTAATGCCCACAGAAACTGTTAATGGAATCTTATATTGAGATTCTCCAACAGCTTGTTGGAGAATTATGAACCTGAAATGCAGGGAGAATAAGATTTTTTAAATTTAAATGTCGATTGGAGAAATATTGGTTGCTGATTAGCAGATAATTATTTTAACAACCAATCAGAAATTACATAAATACGTGCCTTGAGGTGCTTGATTGGTAGAACTATTGGTTGCTTATTGGTTGTTTCTTATCAGATAATAGTTGCAGCAACCAATTGATATGGAAAAGGAGTGTCCAGTTTGGACACCCCGGAAGGCTAACATTTTTGTTGATTTTCATTTTACTATGTTTTGAATTAAAAAAGAGAACCAGATCTCTCTGATTCTCTCAAGCATACATCCGAAAACGTACACCCCAATTAACAATAAAAGGAAATAAGGGCAACGTCGCAACGCCACCCTTACAAAAGCTTTCGCTTTTTGATATCAATACTATTATATGCTATTTATTTTAAATTGTCAAGGACTTTTTTTAAAAAATCGAAAGTGGTATTTATTACCTGATTGTTTGCATAATAAGATTTGTGGATAAACATACGATTATCTGCGAAATCTTTAAGAGCTTTTAATCCGTACATTTTTACTTTTGGAGATACAATCTCACTGTAAGTTTTTAATAAACATACTATTTCAAATAGTGGACGGCAGGAAAGCTTTTTTACACGTTCTTCTTTACCTATTGTTTTGATTGATGCAATATATGTAGATATATGGTGATTTGGTTTAGTAGTTCCAACATTTAAATTGTTTAACAGACAATTATTGTGAGCACATGCGTTTCTAAGGTTCTTTATTGGTTGAAGAATACTGTTATGAGGAATATTGACTTTACAATCAGGATATTTTCGGTTATAAAAATTCACAAGTTTGATAGTGTCTCCGAAGCTTAATAACTCTACAAGTACCCATACCGGACAATTCTGTTTTAAAATTTTTGTCTTCATTATTGTATCTTTTGATATGTCTTCGGAAGGGAAAACATAACAGAGGTCAAAGTATTTTTCGATTAATTGTCCTGTGAAAATCGAATCAGCCTTTTCCTCAATACTATGATATATTCCGGAATACTCATCAAAAAAATCTTTTACAAATGAATATCCATTTTCGTCGGAGTTGTTTTCTACAGCAGCAATTAACTGAGTTTTTATAGCGTGTTCAACGTCTACACACATTTTGAATAAAATATTTCTCAGATGCATATCTATTGTAGATAGTTCAGTCAGATAAGCAAAATCAAGATCAATGTATTTGCCTTTGTTTTCACCAAGCGTATGTTTAACATAATTTTTTCTATAAGAAGCTGTTCTTAGATAGTTGTTTACGTCTTTTATATAAGAAACAGCGTTTTTTTCATCAATTATTCTGAATGTTACGCCTTTGCTTTCTTTTAGCTGTTTAACAAGGTCTTCGGATATCATTTTAGGCTTGTTTACTTCGTTAAGAATATATATTCACCACATTTCTGTTAAATTATTTATAATACGACTTTGATATATACATTATATCATAAATTTGCATTATCTTCAAGTGTAGCATGACTCCCTGAAACAGTCTCAAGCCGGACACTTCGGACATAGCAGTACAGCTGTTACTAATGATATATATGCGCATGTAATTCAAAGGGCGGATGAGATGGCGGCAGATACTTTTGACAGATCACTTTTTAAAATGAAAAAACAACTGCGCAGTCCTCAGACCACGCAGTTGCGTACTTTGCGATAAAGCTGGTGACGTGACTCGAACACGCGACCTGCTCATTACGAATGAGCTGCACTACCAACTGTGCTACACCAGCAACTATAAAAAAACGAAGTTCAGCGACCTGCTCATGTCCGGTTAGAAATATAGTCGTTTTAAGATGACTGCGTCATCAAAAACTCCTTATTTCTGCCCTTCGCAGACTCCCTGCATCTGCCACCGGCAGCGGTCGTCAGCTCAGCAAATGAGCTTGCTACCAACAGTGCTACACCAGCAACTATAAAAAACGAAATTCAGCGACCTGCTCATGTCCGGTTAGAAATATAGTCGTTTTAAGATGACTGCGTCATCAAAAACTCCTTATTTCTGCCCTTCGCAGACTCCCTGCATCTGCCACCGGCAGCGGTCGTCAGCTCAGCAAATGATCTGCACTACCAACTGTGCTACACCAGCAACTATAAAAAAATAAAAATCGGTCGTCTGCTCAGCAAATGAGTTTGCTGCCAGCTGTGCTACACCAGCAACATTAGATATTGTACCATAAATAACGTATATCGTCAAGCAGTTTTGGCATAATTAATAAAAATCCAAAAAAAATTTTCTAAATTTATATTTTCAAATTGTATTTTGCAGAGGGATATGATATAATTATGAATATACGTTTTTCTGCGGACAGAAGCGTACATATAAGAATATGAAATCTAATCTGAAAATATGCAATACAATTCGAAAGGAAGAAAACCATGGCTAAAAGAAGAAGAAGTTTCGGTTCAGCTTTTCTGGGGTTTTTAGGAGGACTTGTATCATTTATACTGTTCCTGATTCTTGTAGTGGCAGTAGGGGCAAATGTTCTTTTCCAGAAGGATGACAGTACACAGAGAATCAATATTCTGAGTTATGATGTTACATTCTTTGTAAACAATACTTCAGATCTTAAGAATATCGACGAAGGTTCACTCTGTTTAATAGACAGCACAATGAAACCTGAAGAGAACACATACGTGCTCTGCAGCATCGGAAATGAAGACAAAAGAGTTCTCTGTCTCGAATCCATCACAGAAAATGAAAACGGAACTCTTTCATACAATGTTCGTGCAGACAGAATGAGCGCACTTGATACAGTCTACTCAATCCCTGCATCAAAAATATACGGAACGGTTTACAACAAGGATGACCTTATAGGTAACATTATCGTTTTTGCCCGTCAGAAGCAGGGTATTGCAATTATGCTTCTGGCAGCACTCCTTCTTCTTATCGTTTCAATCGGCTCAATCAGAAGAAAGAAAGCCATTTATGATGATGACCTTCTTGAAGCTGAAATGGCACTTGAAGACATGAGAAAGCAGAAGAGAAACAACGAAAAGAAGGCCGAAGAACAGAGAAAGCTCATGGCTGAAAAGGCAGCACAGGAAGCAGAACTTGCAATGGCAGCTCAGGTTGAGGCAAGAGTTGAAGCCAAGGTTCGTGAAGCAGAAGCCGCTTCAGCGGAAGCTGCACCTGTACAGAATGAAGCACCTCAGGCTCCGGTTTCAGACCCTGAACCGGCACCTTTTAAGTTCGAGGAATACAAAAGAAAAACAGATACAGCTTCTGTACCTGCACAGGAGCCTGCAACTCCGGTTCCTTCACCGGCACCAGTTCCTGCAGCACCTGCACCTGTTCAGAATACAGCACCGGTACAGACACCTGCTGAAAATGCGAGCAAGTATGAGTTTACAGACTTTAATGCGGCACCTGCAAAGGAAAACAGACCGGAGCCTGCAGCAGAACCTGTACAGGAACCTGCGGCAGAAAAGCCGGTGTTCCAGGAAGTCCCGCTTTCAGTAAGACCTTCGTACAGATATGAAAATCTTGTACAGAACCTTACAAAGCCTTCTGATATCAAGTACAGTGAACCAGCCGAAGAGGCACCTGCTCCTGCGGCACCTGTTCAGAGTGCAGCACCGGTACAGACACCTGCTGCTCCTGCAAAGAAGAAAGCAAAGCCTCCGGTTAAGAAGCTTGATGCAGAATCAATTGACGATCTTATCAGAATTCTCGAAGAAGAAAAGAAAAAGCTTGATTAAGCTGTAATTAAGAAAGTTTACAATGCTGTGAAGTAATCCATGATGGCTTCACAGCATTTTTTATGTTTATACATTATACATAGTGCACAAATTACAGCGTTCATATTACACGCTTTATTTATAAAATCATATAACTATTGTTTTTTACATGCTAATTGGATATAATAATATTAGTATGATTAAAGACGATTATCGAAAGGAATAATTTACTCATGGATTTGAAAGAATTAAGAGACCAGATTGATATAATTGACGGTCAGATGCTCGATATGTTTCAGAAGCGAATGAAGCTTTGTCTGCAGGTTGCTGAATACAAGAAGGAAAATAACGTTAATGTTCTCCAGACAGGAAGAGAGCAGGAGGTTATTGACGGAATAAAGGCAAAGTCCGAAAAGCAGTTTGAGGACAGTGCGGCAGTACTTTTCTCAAATATAATGGATATCAGCAAGAGCTATCAGCAGTGTGAAATAAACAGGGATGTAAAATTTGCCGGTCACTGTACGTTTGATCCTGCTTCAGCCTGCAAAATAGGCTGCTACGGGGTAAAGGGCTCAAATTCTGAAGAAGCGACAAGAAAAATTTTCGGAAATGACAGGAAAATCGGCTTCTACCATGAGTTTGAGGATGTATTCAGGGCTGTTGATGACGGCGAGATTGATTTCGGCGTTATTCCGGTGCAGAATTCAAGCACAGGCTCCATTTCGCTCACGTATGACCTTATGAGAAAGTACAAGGTTTATATAAACAAGATGGTCAGAGTCAGCATCAGACACTGCCTTGCATCTGCAAATGCTGATTCAGTTTCAGAAGTTGAGGCGGTATACTCACATCCTCAGGCACTTATGCAGTGCTCGGAGTTTATAGAAAAGAACGGTCTTAAAACAGTTCACTATGCAAGCACAGCAACCTCAGCAAGATATGTAGCAAAGAGTGACAGGAAGATTGCGGCTATCTGTTCTGAAAAATGTGCCAATATCTACAGACTTAATATTCTTGACAGAAACATATCAGATGAAAAGGCAAACTTTACACGTTTCATCTGTATTTCAAAAAAATTCATGGTTGAACCGTCAGCTGACAGAGTATCGGTACTCATGTCTCTTTCGGACAATGAAGGTTCGCTTTACAGAATGCTCACAAAATTCCGTGTTGCCGGACTTAACCTTCTCAAGATTGAGAGCCGCCCGCGTCATGAAGGTAATTTTGACGTAGTGTTCTATCTTGACTTCGAAGGAAGCATTGATGACGAAAGAGTAAGCGCTCTTGTCACAGCACTTCAGAATGAAGTATCAGACTTCAGATTCCTCGGAAACTACAGCGAGGAGATATGATAAACAACAGAATGGAGTTTAACTATGTTTTATTGCTGCGCAGTGACGGAACAGGGAATCAAGGAACGAAATGAAGACGCTGTTCTTGTATTTAACACAGTTCTGACAGCAGGAAATGTGGAGCTTGAAGTGGACAGACCGTTCATAGCTGCAGTCTGCGACGGCGTGTCCGGAGAAAAATCCGGAGATATTGCCTCTCAGATGTGTCTTAAGGAACTTGCAAAACAGGAATACAGCAGTGATCTTAATCTGACGGCTGCACTGAACAAAATCCATAAACAGCTTGTCGGGTTCGGGTCATTTCACAAAAACTCTGCCAATATGCAGACTACAATATGCGGACTTGCAGTGGATGAAAACAGACAGATGACCTGTATAAATGTCGGTGATTCAAGACTTTACAGGTACAGAGCCTCCGTACTCAAGCAGAT
>DCGK01000038.1:16650-16778 GCA_002315235.1 Ruminococcus sp. UBA1780 | reverse complement strand
TCCAAGGATCAGTCTCTTGTGGAGATGCTTTACGAGCAGGGGAAAATTTACTATGAGGAAAAGCATAATCACGTTCACAGAAACATTATCATGCCTGTGCTCGGCAACACAAATGCCCAGCCTAATAT
>DCGK01000038.1:16315-16587 GCA_002315235.1 Ruminococcus sp. UBA1780 | reverse complement strand
GACGTAAATGTCATCAGGGAGGAGCCGGAGTGCGGGGATGTCTATCTTATCTGCTCCGACGGGCTTTCCGATTATGTTGTCAAGTCCGAAATAGAAGAAATACTTTCACTGCCTATGCCTATGCCTAAAAGACTCGACGAAATGGTAAAAAGGTCTCTCAACAAGGGCTGCCGTGACAATATTTCCGTTATAGCAGTAACATACATGCCATAAAACAGCACAGAGTACAGTAAAAACAGACGATGCCTCAGGTTTCGTCTGTTTTTTTGTTT
>DCGK01000038.1:16050-16273 GCA_002315235.1 Ruminococcus sp. UBA1780 | reverse complement strand
AAAAAGGTGATTTTTTTCGTTGAAAATCATTTCGTTTTATGCTATAATTAACTTGATTATGTATACACTCGCGAAGAAAGACAGCACAGAGGAGAAAGAGATTTGAGAATACTCGGAATAGATCCCGGCTACGCAATAGTTGGATTCGGAGTCCTTGATTATGACAGGTTCAGATTTACCCCCGTTGAGTACGGCGCGATATTTACGGAAGCGCATACGGATT
>DCGK01000038.1:15890-16020 GCA_002315235.1 Ruminococcus sp. UBA1780 | reverse complement strand
TTAACGGACGTCTGAAAAGCATATATACAGACATGCAGTACATTATTGAAAAATTCAGACCTGACTGCATGGCGGTGGAAAAACTTTATTTTACAACAAATCAGAAAACAGCGATAGATGTTGCACAGGC
>DCGK01000038.1:1862-15758 GCA_002315235.1 Ruminococcus sp. UBA1780 | reverse complement strand
AAGAAACAGGTTATGGATATGGTAAAGCGCATACTCAGACTCGCGGAAGTTCCGAAGCCTGATGATACGGCTGATGCAATAGCGATTGCAATATGCCACGGACACTGTTCAAACGGATCGGAAATGAGGAAAAAATATGATATATAGCGTAAGAGGAAAACTGGTACACAAAGAAAATGAACTGGCAGTAATAGAATGCGGCGGTGTTGGATTTGCATGCAGAACAACGCTTCAGACACTTGCATCACTCACTGAAAAAGGAACGGAGGTAATGCTCTACACCTATCTTCACGTAAGAGAGGACTGCATGGAGCTTTTCGGGTTCTGGTCACAGCAGGAGCTTAACTGCTTCAAAATGCTGATATCGGTATCCGGTGTCGGTCCGAAGGCAGCGCTTTCAATTCTTTCTGATGTAAGCGCTGAACAGTTTGCCCTTCTTGTTGCTTCCGAGGACAGCAAAACCCTCACAAAAACCAGGGGAATCGGAGCAAAGACCGCACAGAGGATTGTACTTGAGCTTAAGGACAAGGTAGTAAAGGAAAACGACATTGATTTTTCAGCAGCGGGAAGTCCGGTTCCGGCAGTTTCTGCCGCAGACGGCTCAGCAGTTTCGGAAGCATTTTCAGCACTCCTTGTTCTCGGATATACACAGACGGAAATTGCGCCTGTGCTTTCAGGACTTGATTCGTCTCTCCCTTCAGCAGAGCTTATAAGACAGGCTCTTAAGGCGATGGCTAAGAAAATGTAAACAGGGGGTAACCTAAGTTGATTGAAACAAGCGAAATAAACTTTGAAAACAGGGTTGTGACCCCTGAAGTTACTAATGATGACAGTGATATCGAGGTTTCGCTCCGCCCTAAATGTCTTGCCGAATACATCGGCCAGGACAAGGCAAAGGAAAACCTTGCAGTTTATATAGAAGCGTCCAGAAGACGAAACGAACCGCTTGACCATGTTCTTCTCTACGGACCTCCGGGTCTTGGAAAGACTACTCTTTCGGGAATCATTGCTCATGAGATGGGTTCAAATCTCCGCATTACATCGGGTCCGGCAATTGAAAAGCCGGGTGATCTTGCGGCACTTCTGACCAATCTCTCAGAGAACGATGTTCTTTTTATAGACGAGATACACCGTCTCTCAAGATCAATTGAAGAAATACTCTATCCGGCCCTTGAGGACAATGTGCTGGATATTATGATAGGAAAAGGTCCTTCGGCCCGTTCGATACGTATAGATCTTCCGAAGTTTACACTTGTGGGAGCAACAACGAGAGCAGGTCAGCTTACAGCACCGCTTCGTGACAGATTCGGGGTTGTGCTCAGACTTGAGCTTTACAATAAGGATCAGCTCTGTGACATCATCCGCCGAAGCAGCATGATTCTCGGAATTCCATGCGATCCGGACGGAGCTGCGGAGATAGCAGGACGTGCACGAGGCACGCCGCGTATAGCGAACAGACTTCTCAAGAGAGTCCGTGACTTTGCAGACGTAATTGGCAACGGGGTAATAACAAAGGAAATTGCATCCATAGCACTTGACCGTCTGGAGATAGACCCGCTTGGACTTGACAGCATTGACAAAAGAATGCTTACAATGATAATAAAAGGATATAACGGGGGACCGGTAGGTCTGGACACCCTCGCGTCAGCTATAGGTGAGGAGGCGGTTACACTTGAGGATATGTGTGAACCGTTCCTTATGCAGCTTGGCTTTATTTCAAGAACACCAAGAGGAAGATGTGCAACAAAGCTTGCATACGAACATCTTGGGATAAAATGTACTGAAGAACATGAGAACGGAAAACAGCTAACATTCTGACGAAAGGAAATATTCATGATATGGACAGATTATTTACACCTGACGGAATCGTCGGTACTGCTATAACCGAAATAACATGTGAAATGGTAATGAATACCGGAAGAGCACTTGTGCTCTCCCTTTCGAGAAAGCTTCAGCACAGAGTCAGGATATTTGTCGGAAGAGACACCAGACTGTCATCCGAAATCCTTGAAAATTCGCTGATTGCCGGAATATGCTCAGCCGGAGCTGATGTTGTCAGACTTGGCGTTATCCCGTCAGCAGCTGTTGCCTATCTTACAAAGTCAAGCAAGGCGGATGCCGGAGTTATGGTAACGGCTTCACATCATCCGTATGAAATGAACGGACTGAAGATTTTTTCAGGAACAGGATACAGAATTTCCGAGGACGTTGAGGACGAGCTTGAAAATACAGTCTGCCGTCATCCTGAAATAATTCCTCTTGTTTCACATGAGAGGGTCGGCCGTGCCATTGCATACAAAAATGCTGAATGGGACTACATCAGACATCTTCTGAAGCTGGGAAGATATGACTTTACCGGAATCAGAGCCGTTATAGACTGTGCAAACGGATGTGCTTCATCCACAGCCGAAAAGCTTTTTTCGGCTCTTGGCGTAAAGTGCATTATGATAAATGACAAGCCTGACGGACAGAACATCAACAGCAGATGCGGTGTCAGAAATACTGCGTCCATTTCCAGGGTTATATCCGAGAGACATGCGGATATAGGTCTGGTGTTTGACGGCGACGTGGGAAAGTGTCTTGCTCTTGATGAAAACGGTGATGTGATTGACGGGGACCAGATTATGTCCATGCTTTCGCTTAACTACAAGAAGGAAGGCAAGCTTAAAAATGACAAGGTTGTAATCACAGATACGTCAAACCTTGGATTCAGGCATTTTGCAGAGTCAAACGACATTGAGGTAATCACCTCAAGACCGGGTGAGAAGTGCATCACGGAAAAGCTTCTTGACGGAGGATTTTCACTTGGCGGTGAACAGAACGGAAAGGTTATACTTCCTGAGCTTTCAACCACCGCCGACGGTCTTCTTACCGCTGTCGAGCTTCTGGATGCACTGAAAAAATCAGGCCAGAAGATGTCAGAATTCAAGCTTATAATGGAAAAATATCCTCAGGTAATGATAAATGTCGGCATTCAGCCGCAGTTCAGGGAATTATGGAAAAACAATCACAGTATAACCGATCTCATTGAGAAGAGACAGTACGGTCTCGGTGATGACGGCCGTATATTTGTACGTGAATCAGGTCTCGAACCGTTTATCAGGGTAATGGTTGAGGGCAGAAGTTTTGAGAAAATAAGCAGATATGCAAATGAAATATCAGACAAAATAAAAGAACAGACAAGCAGGACTCCGGTTCTGAATACTACAAAGTAAAGCGGAGGGCTAAATTTGAGAATAGCAGACAAATGGGAACAGTATTCAATTCTTGATACATCCACAGAGGAAAAGCTGGAAAACTGGAACGGTGTAAAACTTATCAGACCGGATCCGCAGATTATCTGGAAGACACCGAAGGATGAGCATCTCTGGGGAAATGCCGACGGACACTATCACCGTTCATCAAGCGGCGGAGGAAGCTGGGAGTACAGAAACAGCAGGCCGAAGGACTGGTGGAAGATGTCATACGGAAATCTTACATTCAAAATAAAGCCTACAGGCTTCAAGCATACAGGGCTTTTCCCTGAACAGGCAGTAAACTGGGATTTTATGCGTGACATAATCAGAAACAGTGACAGCCAGGTAAGTGTGCTCAACCTTTTTGCATATACCGGCGGCGCAACTCTTGCATGTGCAGAGGCCGGAGCTTCGGTATGTCATGTTGACGCATCAAAGGGCATGGTTGCCTGGGCACGTGAAAATGCCCAGCTTTCAGGACTTGAAGACAGACCTGTAAGGTGGATTGTTGATGACTGCGAGAAGTTTGTAAAGCGTGAAATCAGACGCGAAAAGAAATACGACGGCATCGTAATGGACCCTCCGTCATACGGAAGAGGTTCAAACGGAGAAATATGGAAGCTTGAGGACAGCATTTATGATCTTGTTGAGCTCTGCTCACAGGTTCTTTCCGACAACCCGAAGTTTTTCCTTCTCAACAGCTATACAACCGGACTTTCACCGGCGGTTATGGCATATATTCTGGATGCTGTGCTTGTAAAAAAATTCGGCGGAAGAGTTTCATCAGACGAAATCGGACTTCCGGTAAAGACAAGCGGCATGGCTCTGCCGTGCGGTTCAACTGCAATCTGGCAGAAGTAAAACCGGGGTGAAAAATTGACACCTGAAAATATACTCTCTGCGGAAAACCTGCACTTTTCCTATGAACAGGCAAGGGAGATTCTGAAGGGAATAAATACTGACATAAAACGCGGCGAATTTGTCGCTGTTCTGGGACATAACGGTTCCGGAAAATCAACTTTTGCAAGGCTTGCAAATGCCATACTTGTACCGACCGAAGGACGCATGACTGTTCTCGGAACGGATACAGCCGATGACAGCCGCCTTTATGAAATAAGGCAGAATGTCGGCATGGTGTTTCAGAATCCTGACAACCAGATAGTTGCGGCTGTGGTGGAGGAGGATGTTGCCTTCGGTCTTGAAAATACGGGAGTACCTCCTGAGGAAATCAGACAGAGGGTTGACGAGGCTCTTAAGACAGTCGGAATGTATGAATACAGAAAACATTCTCCGGGAATGCTTTCCGGAGGTCAGAAGCAGCGGGTTGCCATTGCGGGAATAATCGCAATGCGGCCTGAATGCATCGTACTTGACGAGCCGACTTCAATGCTTGATCCTGCCGGACGCAGGGATGTAATGAATACCATAAGGATGCTCGGTGAAAAGTACGGTATTACGGTTCTGCTTATAACCCACTATATGGATGAGGCTGTAAAGGCTGACCGTGTAATAGTAATGGATGAGGGACAGGTCATTCTTGACGGTACCCCTAAGGAAGTGTTTTCACATGTGGAAGTTCTGAAAAATGCCGGACTTGATGTTCCGCAGGTAACAGAGCTTGTTCATGAGCTGAACAGATGCGGACTTGATCTTGATCCGCAGATACTTACGGAAGAGGAATGTGCCGCGGCACTTGCCTCTCTTTTGAAGGATGGAAGAGATTGAGTATACTGCAAACAGAAAACCTGACATATGTATACGGTAAGGGAACTCCGTTTGAAAGAACGGCAGTAGACAATGTTTCGCTTACTATAGAAAAAGGCGGAATTACGGGAATAATCGGTCATACCGGTTCCGGTAAATCCACACTCATACAGCATTTCAACGGGCTTCTGAAGCCTTCCTCCGGAAGAGTTCTCTTTAACGGAGAGGATATCTGGGAGAACGGAAAGATAATGCCGGGACTCAGATTCAGAGTAGGACTTGTGTTTCAGTATCCTGAGTATCAGCTTTTTGAGGAAACTGTATACAGGGATATTGCCTTCGGTCCCGGAAACATGAAGCTTCCGGAAAAGGAAATCCGTGAAAGGGTTCTTGAAACCGCGGCACTCTTCGGAATAGATTCTGCCATGCTTGAAAAATCACCATTTGAGCTTTCAGGAGGTCAGAAAAGAAGAGTTGCCATAGCCGGAGTTATGGCCATGAGGCCTGAGGTAATCATTTTTGATGAACCGGCTGCAGGTCTTGATCCGAGAGGAAGAAGAGAAGTTTTTGATATTATAGAAAAATACTGCAGGAAGACAGGATGCACAGTTCTGATAGTTTCCCACAGTATGGAGGATATGGCTGCAGTTGCTGACCGTCTTATCGTAATGAATCACGGAAGTCTGTTCTGCCACTGTCCTGTAAATGAAGCATTTTCAAAATCCGGGGAGATTTCCGCAATGGGTCTGGATGTTCCGCAGATTACAAGGGTATTTTCAATGCTGAAGAAGGAAAACATCATTTTTGATGATGAGGTATATACTGTTGATTCTGCGGTAAAGCAGATAACGGATTATCTTTCACGAAAAGGCGGTGAAGGCCGGTGCTGAAGGATATTACAATCGGACAGTATTTTCCGGGAAACAGTATTGTGCACAGGCTGGATGCAAGGTTCAAGATAATTATCACGCTGATTTTCATAGTGATGATATTTGCTGCGAATACAGTATGGTCTGTTGCAGCGGCAGTAGCCTTTCTTCTGCTTTCCTATGCGCTTACTGCCCTTAGTCCTTCGCTGATGCTCAGGAGCCTGAAGCCTGTGATTCCGGTACTGATTGTTACAGCGGTAATCAATGTTTTTTTCTTTGAAGGTGAAGAAATTTTCAGACTGTGGATTATATCTGTTACTGATGAGGGTGTGAAAAATGCGGTGTTTATGCTTATACGCGTAACTGCGCTGATTGTCGGTTCATCGGTGCTGACATACACAACCTCGCCTATTGAACTCACAGGAGGTATAGAAAAGCTTCTTGCGCCTCTGAAGGTTTTAAAGTTTCCTGTGCATGAGCTTGCAATGATGATGACTATTGCCCTCAGGTTTATACCGACTCTTATAGAAGAGACAGAAAAAATTATTTCAGCTCAGAAGGCAAGAGGAGCTGATTTTGAACACGGAAGTCTCAGAGAACGCGCAAAGGCGGTTATTCCGATACTTGTTCCGTTGTTTATTTCAGCATTCAGACGTGCCGAAGAGCTTGCACTGGCAATGGAGTGCCGCTGTTACCGCGGCGGAGAAGGACGTACAAGAATGAAACAGATGAAGGTTAAGCCGGCTGATATAGTCGCTCTTGCAGTTTCTGTTATTTTTCTTGCAGCAGTCATAGTAATTGATATATTGAATTGAGGTGTATGTTTTTTGAGAACAATGCTTGTTATCTGCCTTATTATGCTGATAGGCATACCTGTTTTTGCGGTGTTTCAGCTTATTCACAGAATAGAAAATAACACGCATGATTCGCTGTCGGATGAAAAATTCTACAATTCCCTGCGTGAAGCCTACGGAAAAAGCGACAAGCCTAAGAGAGCACTTACCGATGATGAGAGGATTGCTCTTGCAAGAAAAATATCCGAGGATCCGTTTGCTGATGTAAAGGCGGCTGACGTTATGGAGGAACTTCCTGAGGAGGAAGAAGCCGGCGGTAATTCCGCAGAGCAGGAGAAATCTGAACAGAAGGCACAGGAAGCTCCGTCAGCTTCAGAACCTGAAACAGAGCAGCCTCAGAGAACAATATCACGTGAACAGGCTCTTGCAATGGTTTCAGGCATGCTTGGAGACAAGGGCAGAAACAAAAAAGGCAGAGCTCTGTCTGAGCTTCAGGCAACTATGGCAAAATACAAAACTCAGATGGAAGAAAAACAGAATAATACAAAGTGAGATTTTTGATTTGAGAAATTTAAAGGTAATAATGGCGTACAGGGGAACCGCTTACCACGGCTACCAGCGTCAGGACAATGCGGTAACTGTTCAGGAGACAGTGGAAAAATGTGTTTCACGTGTTCTTAATACACCGACGGAAATAACAGGATGCTCCAGAACGGACACAGGTGTCCACGCAAATCAGTACTGCTTTTCAGTTAAGACAGACCGTGAGATTCCTGTCCGCAACTTCGTAAGAGGTGTGAACGGGTATCTTCCTTCGGATATATCGCTTCTTTCATGCGAGGAGGCTGAGGAGGATTTTCATGCAAGGTATTCCTGCAGGGGCAAGGAGTATGTTTACCTTATTCATAACAGTGAATGCCGCAATCCGTTTGCGGAGGACCTTCAGTATCACTACCGGAGAAAAATGGATCTTGACCTGATGCGTGAGGCTGCTTCATATTTTGTAGGTACGCATGATTTCAGCAGCTTCTGTTCACAGGCCTCTGAAAAGGCAAATACCGTAAGAACAGTTCGCAGCCTGAGTATTGACAGAAGCGGTGATCTGGTTACGGTCACTATCAGCGGAGACGGATTTCTGTACAATATGGTAAGAATTATTGTCGGAACCCTGCTCTGGGTAAATGAAGGTAAGATACGACCTGAGGATATTCCGGCGATTATGGAAAAATCAGACAGAACCTGTGCCGGAAAGACGGCTCAGGCACACGGACTGTATCTTAACCGTGTATTTTACTGAGTTTTACGGAGGTAAAATGGAAGAGAAAAATAAAAAAACCCCCTCAGAGATAAGAAAACAGAAAAAGAAAAGGCGGAACACGCAGAAGTTTATAGGCTTCATAGTGATTGTTGCCGTTGTTCTGGGTCTCTATATTTCAAAGGAAAGGTGGATGCCGAATTTCAAAATTGACAATTCGGGCTATACAGATGATGAAATATCCACGGGATCATTTCCTCTGAGAGTGTCAAACAATACAAACTACAAAACCTGTGCGGCTGAAGGCGGTATAATTGTTCTTACAGACACAAGAATTTACCGTTATTCACTGTCAGGGGAAGCAAATGAGATAATACCTCATACATATGCAAATCCAATGCTGAAAAGCAGCGGTACCAGAACACTTATCTATGAGCACAACGGCTGCGGTATAAGAGTTGACTCCAGAAGAGGCCTTATGTATGAGAAGAGAACAGACAGCACCATTTATACTGCATCAGTCAGCAGCAAGGGGTATACGGCGGTTGTAACCGAGTCAGACCAGTATGTCTGCGAAATTCACGTATACGACAATTCAGGAAATGAAATTTATTTCAGAGGATGTACTGAAAGAGTTACCGACGTTGTTTTCAGAAATGACAGTACAGGATGCTATATAGTTTCCCTGAATGTTTCAGAGGGACATATTGTATCAGAGATAAGATCCGTTGATTTTAACAGCGACGGAATAAACTGGTCTGTTTCCGAAATTCAGACATGTCCTGTTTCGGTAAAGGTATCACCTTCAGATGATATAGTACTTTTCGGTGACAGCATGTGCACATTTTACAGCAGTGCCGGACAGGAAATTATGTCCTATCAGTATCCGGGAAACCTGATTGATACATCTTATTCAGGGACGTCAGCCGTTATGATTTTTGAAAACAAGGAAAGAAAGAGCACAACAGTTTCAGTTATAAGGGATCCGGCTCTGGGTGAAACAACTGAGGTCAGGGCAAACGACAAGTTCAGTCACGTTCTTGCATACAATGACTGCTTCTATCTGCTTGCCGAGACAATGATTGATGCTTATGACTACAGCGGAAAAACAATAAAGGCTTCCGAGCTTGCGGAACCATTCAGGAATTTCGTAAAATCAGGAAAATTCATTTTCCTTGAGGGACATAAAAAGATTGAAAAAATTGAATTTTAATCAAGAGGTGTAAAGTAATGAATATATTTAACTGGCTTTTTGATGCCATAGCAGGAGTGCTGCTTATAGGATTTCTTGTGCAGGGATTCAGGAAAGGTTTTTCAAGGCTTATAATTCCTATTCTTGTTAATCTTGGGCTTGTTGCTGTTGTGTTTTTTTCTTCAGGCGTTATTTCGGGATATTTTTATGAAAACATGATTGAAGATTCAGTTCAGCTTCAGCTTGAGGAAACAGTTAAAAAGTTTGATCTTGAAACTTCATTTAACAGGCACTACGAAGAGCTTACGCTTATCGGTGAAGTGACTGACAAGGAAATGGAAGGAGTTCTCGGCTCTGAAAAACAGATGGATGAAAAATTCTGGAAGCTTATTGACAGAACCTCTGGAGTAGGCGATAAGGTTGATACAGGGGTATGCTATACAGCACTCAGGAAAATAATTACTGATGATCTTCAGGCTGATATTTCCGAAAAGCTCCCTCCGTGTGCAGGAAAATACTTTGACCAGCTTGATGAGACAGACAGGGAGGAAACATTCATAATACTGAACAGGCTTTATAAAGACCGCAGCGATGCAGCTTCGTATATTGCAAATACATGCATTCATGATGAGCTGTTTGTATTTGTAAAAATCTGCTCTTTTGTTGTCTTTTCAGCGGTGGTTCTTATTATCACAGGTATCATTTTTGCAATTGTTTACAAAAACAGGGAGGTCGATCCGAACGGTATAGGTGATTCGCTTGCCGGCGTTCTTATTGAGATTGTAAACGGACTTGTTTTTCTCACAATATTCGCAATGCTTGTGAAGATAGTTGTTTATTCCGGTATTCAGGTTGAAAATATCATGGATGAGCAGACACTTAACAGTTCATACGTATTTAAATTTTTATACAGCATTAATAAATTCATGCCGGGCGCACGAATTTAGGAACAGAAAGAAAAGGATATTCGGTGGAAAATATGATTTTATGCAGCAGATGTAAAAAAAGACCGGCCGTAGTTTTCATTACAGCTATGAGCGGCGACACACAGAAAAATGAAGGACTGTGCATGTACTGTGCCAGAGAGATGAAAATTCCTCAGGTTAAGGACTACATGGAACAGCTTGGAATTACAGATGAGGAAATTGATTCACTTTCCGAGCAGATGATGGAGCTTGTTGACGGGGATTCGTTTGAGCCTGGCGGTTCAAGCACTCTTCTTCCGCCGTTTATTCAGGATATGATAAACGGTGCTTCAGATCCTAAAAGCGGCAAGGGCGGATTCGGTTCACTTTTCGGAGGCGCATTTGACAAAGCCGATTCAAAGAAAAAGGGTGACTCAAAGAAGAAGGAAAAGAAACTCAAGTTTCTTGAAAACTACTGTACAAACCTCAGTAAAAAGGCTGAGGAGGGAAAGATTGACAATATTATCGGAAGAGACAGAGAGATTTC
Organism: Ruminococcus sp. UBA1780; assembly: GCA_002315235.1. Classification (GTDB taxonomy): domain Bacteria; phylum Bacillota; class Clostridia; order Oscillospirales; family Ruminococcaceae; genus HUN007. The sequence continues at coordinate 5,256 of DCGK01000038.1, read as the reverse complement.
ACGTGTTGTACAGATTCTTTCAAGAAGAACCAAGAACAATCCATGTCTTATAGGTGAGCCAGGTGTAGGTAAAACAGCTATTGCCGAAGGTATTGCCCAGCGCATCAAAACAGGTGACATTCCTTTTAACCTCAGGGACAAGAGAGTCTATCTTCTTGATCTTACAGCACTTGTTGCCGGTACACAGTTCAGAGGACAGTTTGAGAGCCGTGTAAAGGGCCTTGTTGACGAGGTTAAGTCAGAAGGCAACATAATTCTTTTCATCGATGAGGTTCACAATCTTGTCGGTGCAGGTGATTCAGAAGGTTCAATGAATGCTGCAAACATCCTCAAGCCTGCTCTTTCAAGAGGTGAGGTTCAGGTTATAGGTGCAACAACATTTGCTGAATACAGAAAATACATTGAAAAGGACAGTGCTCTTGAGAGACGTTTCCAGCCGGTTACTGTAAATGAGCCTACAATCGAGGAAACGGTTGAAATTCTTAAGGGTATAAGAACCCACTATGAGGAATTCCACAGAGTCAGGGTAAGTGATGAGCTTCTCAGAATGTGTGCTGTTCTTTCGGAAAGATACATTAATGACAGATTTCTCCCGGACAAGGCTATTGACCTTCTTGATGAAGGCTGTGCGTGTACTGCAATTGAAAGCAGCGCACTTGCTGAATACGATAAAAAGAATGCTGAGCTTGAGGCTCTCGTTGAAAAATCTTCCGAAATAGAAGAAGCTGAAGAGGTTGACTTCGAAAAGCTTGCCACAGTAAAGGCTGATATTATCAGAGCAGAGGAAGAGCTTGAGTATGCTGAAAAGCAGAAGGACAAGGTATTCGTTACCGAGGAGCATATCGCAAGGGTAATAGAGCTCTGGACAGGTATTCCGGCAAACAAGGTTGTCGGGCCTGAGCTTCAGAAGATTGCAAAGCTTGAGGAAAACCTTAAGAAGAAAATTATCGGTCAGGATGAAGCTGTTTCCGTACTTGCAAAGGCAATCAGAAGAAAGAGGGTACAGCTTTCAAAGAGACGCAGACCGGCATCATTTATATTTGTCGGACCTACAGGTGTCGGAAAGACTGAGCTTGTCAAGGTTCTCGCTTCAGAGATGTTTGATTCAACAGACCCGCTTATCAGATTTGACATGACTGAATTCATGGAAAAGCATGCGGTTTCAAAGCTCATCGGCTCACCTCCGGGATATGTAGGCTACAATGAGGCAGGACAGCTTACTGAAAAGGTAAGAAGACAGCCATATTCAGTAATCCTTTTTGATGAAATAGAAAAGGCACATCCTGATGTTATGAACATCCTTCTTCAGATTCTTGACGAAGGAAAGCTCGATGATTCACAGGGCCGTTCGGTAAACTTTGAAAACACAATTATCGCAATGACTTCAAATGCGGGTTCATCTGACAGATCAGCAGGCGTGGGCTTCAACAAAACAGCTGAGTCTGTTTCAAGGGACAAGGCGATGAAGGGACTTAAGGAATTTTTACGTCCTGAATTCCTCAGCCGTATTGATGAGGTAGTTGCCTTTGATCCGCTTACAGAAGAGTCTTATGCAAAGATTGCCGGACTTATGATGGATGAAATGAAGGAAAGCCTGGCAGAAAAGGCTATTGATCTTACATGGGATGAAAAGGTGCCTGAGGTTATCGCCTCAAAGGCATACAGTAAAAAATCAGGTGCAAGAGATATCCGCAGAGTACTCAGGGACAATGTTGAGGACAAGGTTGCTGAAGAGATTATCAGCTGCCCTGATGACAGAATCAGCGGTCTTCACGTTTTTGCTGATGAAAACGGTGAAGATATAAAGGTTTCAATAGAAAAATAATCGGCAGAACCGGAGGAAAAAACAAATATGAAAAAAAACACTGACGAGCGTCCTGTTGACAGGTTTCTGAACGCTGAATTAGCGGTCGGAAAAATTAATTTCAGAAAAGTTGATATTCTGTTTATTGCTGTTCTGTGGATATTTGCATTTCTTATGAGATATTCACTTTTTCCGATAAAGTCAGCTGACTATACAGGATTTCTTGAAGAATGGATTGAATCCATCAGAATGTTCGGAGCGTGGAAATCACTGGGAATGGAGATTTCCAATTACACGTCACCGTATATGTATATCATGTCAGTTGCATCGCTGACGGAAAATCCGCTGTATGCACTTAAGTATGCATCGGTAGTGTTTGACTATTTTGCGTCCGTGGTAATGTTTATGCTTGTATACGAGCTGACAGGAAGCAGGAACAAATCAGTATTCGGAATGGCTTTCGTTCTTCTTTCACCGACAGTAATTCTTAACGGTGCCTACTGGTGTCAGTGCGATATTATTTATTCATCACTTGTTCTTCTGAGCCTTCTTTTCTTCTTCAGAGGAAAGAGCATGAAATGCTTTATTGCTCTCGGAATAGCATTCTCATTCAAGCTTCAGACACTGTTTATACTTCCTTTCTATGTTATAATGTGGCTGAAAAACAGAACAGTGAAAATCTGGCATGCAGTATTTATACCGGTTATGTATATTATAATGCATATCCCGGCATGGATAGCAGGAAGGTCCATAAAGGAATGGCTGTTTATCTATGTAATGCAGTCAGACTACTATCCGTGGGGTTCGCTGAACTATCCTAACGCGTACACATTTCTCGACGAAACAATATATGCCGGCCATCACATGAATGAAGTATCAGGCGCAGGTATGTTCCTTACACTTATGCTTCTCGGCGTTGTTGCATACTATTTCTGCTGCAGGAAAATAAAGCTTAACAGTGAGCTTATGATTACAACGGCTATGTTCACACTTATGGTTGTACTGTATGTTCTTCCTCATATGCATGAAAGATACGGATTTATGATTGACATACTTTCAATTGTTTACTGTATTCTTAGTCCGAAAAAGACTGTGGTTACACTTACACTCACAGTACTGTCGGTACTTATCTATATGCCTTATCTTATTGCTGTTGATGTGTTCAGAATGCAGTCCCTTGCTGTGGTAAATCTTATCTGTATTGCAGTTGTATGCTATGATCTTCTCAGACAGATTCGCCTTGCGGAGATACCTGAAGAAGCTGCTGCGAAATAAATACAGATTATAACAGCACAGAATTTTGAATACCTGATAATTTCAGTTCATTCCTGGTTAAATTATATCTATGCATAAATCAGACAGACACCCTCCGATATCATTAAATTTGATATGCGGAGGGCGTTTGTTTTAATGGTATCAGAAGTATATATAAAAATCGACCCTGCAATGCAGCAGTCCGAACTTTCAGACGGGCAATTTCAGCAGCCTGTATAGCGTGATTTCCGGTAATATATCGATATATGAACAATTAACTATATTATTTTTCAGTATACTTAGTTAAAGTGATATTTAAGGAAACACTGATTAAAT
>DCGK01000038.1:515-1718 GCA_002315235.1 Ruminococcus sp. UBA1780 | reverse complement strand
CTGACGAAAAATCTGACTACGCATTGTGCGCGCCAGACTTAATCAGTGCTTCCTTAAATCCCCTCGTATTAAACAGTTACATTAAAAGCGAAAATCCATATACTGGAAGAAAATTACCTTTTAGGGCGAAAACATTACCTCTTAGGGCGAAATGGTTGTATTTTACATATATGTATGATAGAATACAACTGTTGCGCAGCGAAAGAAAATATGTTACACTATAAGGAGCCAGTATTATATGAGCGAAAAAACAAAAAAATATGAGAATGAACTTCCTGAAATAGTAAAGCCTAAAATAGACGTGGTGTTCAAAAAACTGTTCGGAGATCCTGAGAATATACATATACTGAAAGGTTTTGTATCAGCGGTACTGAATATCCCGAAAGAAGACATAAAAGAGCTGGTAGTTGAAAACGGTGAGCTGTTACCGGAGTATGCGGATGAAAAATTCGGAAGGGTAGACCTTAAGATAACGCTTTATGACGGAAGAAAACTGAATATAGAGCTGCAGGCCTGCTGGTATCAGGACTATAAGGACAGGACACTCTTTTACTGGTCCAGGATGTTTACATACGGATTTAAAAAGGGTATGGAATACAGAGCACTTTCGGAAACAATATGTGTGAACATTGTAGGATTTAATGTATTTGAGTGTAATGAGTATCATTCACATTTTAAGATAAAAGAAATACACAGGGAAGAGTATCTGAACGACAAGCTGTCGATACATTTTTATGAACTAAAAAAGCTGCCGCAGGAGACGGAAGAAAACAGGTATGATTCAGTACTACAGTGGCTTAGACTGATAAACGCAGAAACGGAGGAAGATCTGAATATGAGTGAGAAATCAGATATACCGGAAATCAGAGACGCAGTGACAGTAGTGCGAACCTTCAGTGCGGATGAACAGATGCGAATAAATGCATTTGAAAGAGAAATGGCAATGTTCGATCATCTTGCGGAGATAAGTGCGGCGAAGAGAGATGGAAGACTGGAATCTGACAAGAAGTATAAGCGCATACTGGAAGAAGCAGAAAGAAAAGCCGATGAAGCAGAAATCAGAGCTGATAATGAAAAGAGCAGAGCCGACAGCCTCGCTGAGCTGGCACGAAAATACGGAATACCTGAGGAGCAGATAGCTGCAGCTGAAGGAAGAAAATAATTGAACAGTTACTGTTGATAAAAGAAATGCCTGAAGATTCA
>DCGK01000038.1:0-399 GCA_002315235.1 Ruminococcus sp. UBA1780 | reverse complement strand
AGCTTCATAAGATAGAACTGGAGAGATTCAAAAAGAGAACAGATGAAGCTGAAGCAGGACGAGAAGCTGAGAAACTCAGAGCTGACGAAGCAGAAATCAGAGCTGATAATGAAAAGAGCAGAGCCGACAGCCTCGCTGAGCTGGCACGAAGCTACGGAATACCGGAGGAGCAGATAGCAGCAGCTGAAGGTAGATAATACAGCTTTGGGGCTGTAGTTGTAACTAATCACCAATATAAATAAAATCACATGGTGCAAATGCAACGAAATTTTGAATATATACTTGACTATTTTTTTTTTGATAAAATGTATCCATAAGATTAGCAGTGGGGGAATGATTTGCTGATCTGTAGGCAAAGCACATGAAAATGTGTGACGCAAAGCTATAGGGACTGTGGGA
>DCGK01000002.1 GCA_002315235.1 Ruminococcus sp. UBA1780 | reverse complement strand
GTTCACTATATATCCGGAACGAAAGGGGGGGCAGACATAATAATGAGAAAAACACTGCCGGGCATATTTATATCATTCTTACTGGCAGCGTCCGTTCTGTATGGGCTGCCCTCCGGCATTATTTCCGGAGACGGCTATTTTCCGCGTGTTGAACCCGGAAAATTCATTGTGATCGAAGACAGTTTTGAAAACGGATTCGGCAAATGGGTACCTCTGGGAGGAGGTGCAAAGCTGGACTTTGACGAGCATGTCAGCAGAACAGGACGCGTATCACTTAAAATCACAGGACGCGTTGAAACCTGGAACGGTCCTTCCCTGCCGGTTCAGCTTGATAGAAATGAAAAATACTATTTTGAAGCATGGGTGTATCACGAGAATGAAGCAGAACATCCGATAAGATGGATATACAAGTACACAAGCGCCGAAGGCAAGCCTGAATATCTTATGATAGCGGAGGTTAATGCAGTTCCGGATACATGGGAAAGGTTATACGGCGAACTGGTTATCCCGTCTGACGCAAGTGAATCTGTTCTTTATTTTGAAACACCTGACTCCACCGATCTTGAGTTCAATCTCGACGCAATGACCATCACAGGTAACAAACCGTCTGAAACAACCGAACGTGACGAGGATGCCCCGGCCGAATTCACATACGGGTTTGAATCAGGTACTGAGGAATGGAGAGCACGTTCAAATTCATGCACAGTCGAATGCTCATCAAACTTCAGTTACCTCGGCAAATATTCACTGTACACATCTGACAGAGATACCTACTGGAACTCACCTGAGCTTGATATATCAGAAATGGTAAAAACGGGACAGCCATACGAATATTCCGCTTATGTTATGTACAACGGAAAATCATATGAAAACGAGCATAAATTTGAACTTCTGGTTCAGTACAGCGCAAACGGAGAAGTACATTACGCCAATGTGGACACCGGAACTATCCAGAAAGGGTCATGGTCCAGACTCTGCGGTGAGTGCAGTCTTCCGTCAGAAGCATCTGATATACGGCTGTGCATACAGACCGAAAGCGTACCTGAAGGTGTACAGGCAGACGACAATGATACAATGGCTTTTTACATTGATAATGTGAAAATTCTGGATGTAACTGTATTGAAGCAGAACAGGACAACGAGGACTGTACTTACTGCTCTGATAGCTGCATTTGCACTGACCGGACTTTCCCTTATCGGAGTTATTTTATACAAAAAAATGGGTGCCAGCAGTCTGGAGCTCACCAGTGCTTCAACTGACTCCATGACAAATACCCTGAACAGAAACAGCTATGAAATTCAGATGGCACATCTGGAAAACCGTCCTGATGAATGCAGACGTATGTGGATAACAGTCTGCGATGTGAATTTTCTCAAGCATATAAACGACAATTACGGCCATCAGAAGGGCGACGATGCGATTATAAGATGTGCGGATGTTCTTAATTCCGTAATCAGAAAGAAAGGACTCATATTCAGAACCGGCGGTGACGAGTTTGTATGTTTCACGAAAACAAACGTTTCGGAAAAGCTCAAAGGTGCATTCGATGTTGAAGCCCAGAACTACAAGGGATATCCTTTCTCAGTAGCGGTCGGCTCCGCAGCATACTCAGACACTGAAGACGGCCCTGTACCTGATATAAAGCTTATCCTTACCAGAAGTGATAAGGAAATGTATAAAAACAAAGAAATACAGAAAAAGAACATGCAGAATATGATGTAATTCATACATGACAAAGGCAGCCTGACGGCTGCCTTTGCTTTTTCTGTACACTTACTGTAAAAAAGCACAGACTCGTAAGAATCTGTGCTTTTACTATGCTTTGAAATGTTTTTTTACCGGTTATCAGAATCCCATTCCGCCGCCCTGTGGCATCATAGGAGCTGCCGGTGTTTCTTCCTTGATATCAGCAACAAGGCTTTCTGTTGTAAGAACCATTGAAGCTACTGATGCAGCGTTCTGAAGTGCTGAACGTGTTACCTTTGTAGGATCAACGATACCTGAAGGAATCATGTCAACATACTGTTCATTGTAAGCATCGAAGCCATAGCCTACCTTGCGTGAACGTCTGATCTTGTCAATGATTACTGAACCTTCAAGACCTGCGTTGAGGGCAATCTGGCGAACAGGTTCTTCGAGAGCCTTGAGAACAATCCTGGCACCTGTCTTTTCATCACCGTCAAGTGAAGGGATGAGCTTTTCAACAGCCGGCATAGCATTGATAAGTGCTGTACCGCCGCCTGCTACGATACCTTCTTCCACAGCTGCCTTTGTAGCTGCAAGAGCATCTTCGATTCTGAGCTTCTTTTCCTTCATTTCGATTTCTGTAGCAGCACCAACCTTGATTACTGCAACACCGCCTGAAAGCTTAGCAACTCTTTCCTGGAGCTTTTCCTTGTCAAAGTCAGAAGTTGTTGTTTCAATCTGTGACTTGATCTGAGCAAGTCTTGCCTTAACATCTTCGCTTGTGCCTGCACCGTCAACGATAATTGTGTTTTCCTTGCCGATAACAACCTGTCTTGCACGTCCGAGCTGTTCCATTGTTGTTTCCTTGAGGTCGAGGCCAAGTTCTTCAGTAATAACTTCACCGCCTGTGAGGATTGCGATATCCTTGAGCATTTCCTTACGTCTGTCGCCGAAGCCAGGAGCCTTGACACCTACGCATACGAATGTGCCTCTGAGCTTGTTGAGAACGAGAGTTGTAAGAGCTTCACCTTCGATATCTTCAGCAATGATAACGAGCTTCTTGCCTGCCTGAACAATCTGTTCGAGAAGCGGAAGAATATCCTGGATTGAAGAAATCTTCTTGTCTGTAATAAGGATGAAAGCATCATCAATAACTGCTGTCATCTTGTCTGTATCTGTAACCATGTATGGTGAGATATATCCGCGGTCAAACTGCATACCTTCAACAACTTCGCTGTATGTTTCTGCAGTCTTGCTTTCCTCGATTGTGATAACGCCGTCAGCTGTAACCTTTTCCATAGCTTCAGCGATGAGCTTGCCGACATTTTCGTCAGCTGAAGAGATAGTAGCAACTCTTGCGATATCAGCTGTACCTTCAACTGCCTTTGAGTTGTTTACGATAGCTGTAACAGCTGCGTCAACCGCCTTTGAAATACCCTTTCTTACGATCATCGGGTTAGCACCTGCAGTAACGTTCTTCATACCTTCACGGATAAGAGCCTGTGCAAGAAGTGTAGCTGTTGTTGTACCGTCGCCGGCAGCGTCATTTGTCTTTGTAGCAACTTCCTTAACGAGCTGTGCGCCCATGTTTTCGAATGCATCCTCGAGTTCGATTTCCTTAGCGATTGTAACACCGTCATTTGTAATGAGCGGAGCACCGAACTTCTTGTCGAGAACTACGTTTCTGCCCTTAGGTCCGAGTGTGATCTTTACTGTATCTGCAAGCTTGTTAATACCAGCCTGAAGTGCTTTTCTGGCTTCTTCGCCGTAAATAATATCCTTTGCCATAACTTAATAAACTCCTTTATATAATATGTGATTATTCAACGATTGCGAGAATGTCATCCTGTCTGAGGATTGTGTATTCAACACCGTCAACCTTAACTTCTGTACCAGCATATTTGCTTGTAAGAACCTTGTCGCCAGGCTTTACGTACATTTCAACTTTGTTTCCGTCAACCATTCCGCCAGGACCTACAGCAACTACTTCTGAAACCTGTGGCTTTTCCTTTGCTGAACCTGTAAGGATGATTCCGCTCTTTGTTGTTTCCTCTGCTTCTGTAAGCTTTACAACAACTCTGTCTGCAAGTGGTTTGATTGTCATAATATATTTCCTCCCTGATAAAAGCAACTGCTTTTAAATTTTTCTGATTGTTAGCACTCATTATCTTTGAGTGCTAAGCACACTATACATCAGAGTGCTAAAAAAGTCAAGAGGTAACTGTGATAAATATTTGTGAACAAGAAAATTCGATGGTTTGGGCGGCTCCGCGGACACCATAACTTGCGATGCAAACTTCACTCCCTTGTCATTCCGAGGAGCGCCAGCGACGTGGCGACCGAAGGTCCCCTCGTCATTGCGAGGAGCGACAGCGATGTGGCGACCGAAGGGAGTGCCTTTGGTAGAATCCGCATCCCGGCCGCTTCGCTGCTTTATTCAAATCGTCGGCACAGCCGACACCTTCACTCCTAATTCCTAATTCATAATTCATAATGCACAATGCATAAT
>DCGK01000013.1:27495-27625 GCA_002315235.1 Ruminococcus sp. UBA1780 | reverse complement strand
AGTTTGACACTTTCTTTGAAGGCATATTTGAAAAAAGAAGATTCCTGGATATACTGCGCAACTTCATTTTGTTCTCAAATGACGGAACAAAAATGATTAAGATACTTGCCGGCTATCATCAGTATTTTGC
>DCGK01000013.1:27157-27392 GCA_002315235.1 Ruminococcus sp. UBA1780 | reverse complement strand
AAATCACTGTCAATGGTATTCTATGCTCATCTGCTTCAGTCAACACTTAACTCTCCTACAATTGTTGTTATCACCGACAGAAATGACCTTGATAATCAGCTGTTCCTTCAGTTTTCAAAATGCAGTGAGTTTCTGAGACAGACACCTGTACAGGCTGAATCAAGAGAACATTTGAAATCATTACTTGAGGGTAGAAAAGCTAACGGCATAATCTTTACAACAATGCAAAAGTTTG
>DCGK01000013.1:26902-27105 GCA_002315235.1 Ruminococcus sp. UBA1780 | reverse complement strand
AAGAAATATTGTTGTAATGGCTGATGAAGCTCATAGAGGACAGTATGGTCTTGCCGAAAAAGTTGACTCGAAAACAGGCAAAATAAAAATAGGAACAGCAAGAGTAATAAGAAACAGCCTGCCGGGTGCTACATATATAGGGTTCACAGGAACTCCTATATCACTTAAAGACAAGTCTACAAGAGAAGTTTTCGGTGATTATA
>DCGK01000013.1:0-26759 GCA_002315235.1 Ruminococcus sp. UBA1780 | reverse complement strand
ATCGATTCAGAATATGATCTCATGGCTGAACAGGCTGATGAGGGCGTTATCGAACAGTCAAAGCAGCAGCTTGGTCGTATGGAGGCAGTACTCGGACATGATCAGACGATAAATTCTCTTGTTACAGATATTCTTGATCACTATGAAAACAACCGTGAGCATCTGCTTACCGGTAAAGCTATGATTGTTGCCTATTCACGTGAGATAGGTATAAAAATATACAGAAAAATACTTGAGCTTCGTCCTGACTGGACAGAAAAAGTTGGTGTAGTAATGACAGCATCCAACAAGGATCCTGAAGACTGGCGGGAGCTTATAGGTAACAAGGCACACAAAGACGAAATGGCAATGCTATTTAAAGATAACAACAGTCCTTTAAAGATTGCTATTGTCGTTGATATGTGGCTTACCGGATTTGACGTACCTTCCCTTGCAACAATGTACGTGTACAAACCGATGTCAGGTCATAACCTTATGCAGGCGATTGCAAGAGTAAATCGTGTATTTGAAGACAAGGAAGGCGGTCTTGTTGTTGACTATGTTGGTATAGCGAGTGCCCTGAAACGTGCTATGAACGACTATACTGCTAGAGATAAAGACAGATATGGCGATACTGATGTTGCCAAAATTGCTTATCCTAAATTCCTTGAAAAAATGTCAGTATGCCGGGACTTCTTTCACGGATACGACTACGGACTATTCATGAACGGTTCTGACCTGGAACGTGCCAAAACTATCAGTGGTGGTGTAAACTTTCTTCTTGCAACTGATAAGGAAGAAGAGAGAAAGGAATATCTTAAGGAATCACTGCTCCTGCATCAGGCACTGTCTCTCTGTTCATCTATGGTTGATGCAAGTCTTCGTATTGAAGCTGCATTCTTTGAAGCAGTCAGAGTGCTTATCATTCGCCTTACAAACAAAGGAACTAAAACCAAACTGTCATTACAGGATATAAACGCTAAAATTAATGAACTTATGAAGCAGAGCCTGAAGAGTGACGGTGTAATCAATCTCTTTACAGATGCAAAGGAAGGGTTTTCTCTGTTTGATCCGAAGTTCCTTGAAGAGATTTCAAAGATGAAAGAAAAGAATATAGCGGTTGAACTCCTGAAAAAACTGATAGAAGAACAGATTTCTGTTTACAGGAGAACAAATGCCGTTAAATCTGAAAAATTCTCTGAATTAATGCGCAGCAGAGTTAAAATGTATCTTAATGGAATGATAACGAATGAAGAAGTTATCGCTGAAATGCTCAAACTTGCAAAAGAAATTCAGGAAGCTAATAAAGACGGTGAAAAGCTTGGGCTTACTTCAGATGAGCTTGCCTTTTATGATGCCCTTACAAAGCCGCAGGCTATAAAGGACTTTTATCAGAATGAGGAACTTATAGCAATAACCAAGGAACTTACTGATACTCTCCGCAGGAACAAAACAATTGACTGGCAGAAGAAAGACTCAGCCAGAGCAAGAATGCGCATGATGATAAAGAAGCTACTCAAAACACACAGGTATCCGCCGGATGAACAGCCGGAAGCAATAGAAGCCGTTATGACTCAGTGTGAATTATGGGCAGATAATTATGTTTAAATGAAGAAAAAAGTGAAGCCATACTGAATGTACGACTTCACTTTTCTACTATTATAAAGTTGATACCAGTATCAACTTATTTAATTTCCTGTTCCAAATCATAAAACTCCGGCGAGTTATAAAAATCAATAATTGTGATACCGAATCCGTCACATATCTTCTTTACCAAAACAGCCGATACATCTCTTCTTTCAGGTTCAAGCATACTATATATCGTTGATCTTGAAAGTCCAGAATTGGTTGCGAGCTTGCAAATTGTGATATTATGCTCATCACAAAGATTCTGTACTCTAAGTGCGATTGCATCTTTAATACCCATATATAATATACTCACCACCTTTGAGTTATATTATACTCTTTTGATGTTCTTGATGTGCACGCACTTGCGTACATCGTAAGAAAGTGATATAATAACTGTATTGCTTTCTTATATTTGGAGAATCCTATCATCTGAATAATCTGAAAGCGAACGGGGTGACGGACCTGTTCGCTTTTGTATTCTCTTGTTGCTTTTTTTAGGAGTTTTATAACAAGAAAATAGGAGTAATATAGATGGTTAAAGAAAACAATATAAAAGAAATAAAAATTTCAAAAAAAGAACTGGATGATCAGCAGCTTTCAAAGATTGTAAATGTACTTGATTTCATGCGTACACAGGGAACTGCAGAAATCACGAGGATTGATAAGGTTGATGTAAGAGTTGCTGAATGGTCAAGATTCTGGATTGAAAATTTCTGTGGTAACATTAAGAAGAATACTCTGGTGTATTATGATAGTGTGGTTGAACTCCACATCAACAGAGTACTCGGTCATATCTTACTTGTAGAACTTACTGCTGAAGATGTTCAGCTTTTTATAAATAGCCTGAGCCTTGGTATAGGAACCAATAAAAAGTTTTCGCCTAAATCAGTCAAGAATATTCACGGTATCCTGCATAAGTGCCTGGACACAGCGGTTATGCATCATTATATACCGATAAACCCTTCTACAAGAACAATTCTTCCGTGCATTCAGCACAGAAACCTTACTGTAATGTCAAGTTCTATGCTCGGAGAGTTTATGAGACTGATAGAAGGAAAGGAAAAGGAAGATTTTTATCTGTTTGCAGTATTTACCGGTATGCGTGAAAGTGAGATTATCGGTCTTACATGGGATTGCGTTAATTTCAAGAACGGCTCGATTCATATATATCGTCAGCTTACCAAGGACAGAATGACCAGACAGTTTATTTTTACTTCGCTGAAAAATAATAAAGCGAGGGTAATCTATCCTTCAGATTTCGTCATGAATCTGCTGGCTAAGATTAAGAAAACTGTACCGGCAACTGAGGAAAACTTTGTTTTTGTCAGTCAAAAGACAGGAACGCACTTTACAGTACAGGCTGTGGAGAAGACATTTAAAAGGATTGTAACAAGAATGGGCTATCCGAAGCTTCGTGTACACGATCTGAGACATACATATGCTGTATTATCTCTTGAAGCCGGAGATGATATAAAAGCACTTCAGTGTAATCTCGGTCACTTTTCATCAGCGTTTACACTTGATGTTTACGGGCACTATACTCAGGATATGCAGAAAAAGAGCGCAAAAAAAATGTCCACCTTTATTTCAGAGAATTACCCTGAGCTTGGCAGACATTAAAAAAAATTTTTCTGAGATTTTCTTTCAGATTAGTAAAATAATAGCTGACCGAAAGAATGTTTTATAACAAAAATTTCCGAATGGTTTTGTCTTAACTCGGATTATCGCCATGAATGAACCAAAATTTTTGATTCGATGCAGTATAACCGTCGGAAATCCGTGTATTGACGAGTTAAAAGAATAATGATATACTAAAAAAGCAACAAACTCCGAAAGAGAATATTAAGAGAGTATAAACAAACTCTATATTATTATATAAACTTTAATGTTGCGTTGACAAATAACATTTTATTTGTTATAATAACATTGTGAATGAATTAAAAAGCATCCCCACAGGATAGTCTTTGCGTAGGAAACAAATTCTATCCCATAATCATTCAGCTGTTATGAGCCAACTGATGACTTAGTGAGAACGCTATTTTTGTGTGCTATTTTGCATCTGCTGTATTATAGCATATTTTAATAGATTACGTCAAGTCCTTCAGTGTGCGCTTAAACATCTGGAGGGCTTGTTTTTATGTAATAATATAGTTTACATAGCATCTTGACAATTGAATCCACCCGTGGGTACATCTGATATAATATACAGCCTTCAGAAGAATGCGCCTTGACTGCCTGATCTCGGACCAGGAGATTAAAAGCAATGAAACACATTCCCAATCCGTGTTGAAGCTAAGGTACGAGCGATAAAGATTCTGACTGATAATCGATTGACTACCGAAAGCCGTGACTATATTATAATCAGTAACTTCATTGCGCCAGAGCTAAGGCTTGGAGTTTCTTTTCTGTTTCGATACAGGGCAGAACAGTGACTATGCTATCAACCAGTCGTTGATGATTCATGGGTTCACACGCACTGTTATCCAATTTTCAAGAATTATTTCCTGACTAAAAGACGGCGATGGAAATAAATGTAAATAATGCGGATAACAGGACTTGAACCTGCACCGGGTTGCCCCGACTAGCACCTGAAGCTAGCGCGTCTGCCAGTTTCGCCATATCCGCATATGATGTATAAATGCATCTTTTAGATTATAGCACAATTATTATCTGAATGCAAGACATTTTTTAAAAAACTTTTTTAAAACCGCTGCTTACGGGTGAATATCTACAAAAAAACAAATGGTTTTCTATTGACTTTTCCGAATTTATAGCTATAATTAAATATATATGCGCCAAAATAGATGACGCGCAGGACACCTAAGGAAACACTTGCTGAATATGCGGTTCAGGCAGGTTTTCAGATATCAGTGTTTCCCTAATATTTACGTCCTCTCCGGGAGAGGCGAAGGGATGATTTCCTTATTGTATGAAAAATTATGAACCTATTAAGAGGGCAGTCAGCTGGCTGTCAGCTGTTGTAAATACTGCGCTCCTTGCTGCGGCTTTTGCCGTGGTGTGGTATACCTGCTATTCACAGCAGATTGTGCTTCCGTTTTACCGTAAGGGAAACTGGATGGTTATCGGGATATATGTGGTTATATGTGTGATTTTCAATCAGGTGTACGGCAGCTTCAGGGTCGGATATCTCAGAAAAACCGAAGCGTTTTATTCACAGATTATTTCTGTAATCATGATAAATCTTATCACCTACTGTCAGGTAAGTGTTATCGGACGTGATTTTATGCATTTTATGCCGATGGTGTTTCTGACGGTGGTCGATTTTATTATTGTTCTTGTATGGACTCTCGTTTATTCATTTATATATCAGAAGCTTTATCCGCCGCGGCGTATGATTATAGTCTACGGAAGCCGCAATGCCGGAAATCTTGTTATGAAAATGAGTCAGCGTGCTGACAAATACATTATTTCGGAATCAATAAAGGCCGATGAGGATATTGGAATTATCAAGGAAAAGATACTGGGATACGGTGCGGTTCTTATGTATGACGTGCCTGACCATATCAGAAATGACATTCTCAAGTTCTGCTTCGACAGATCACTCCGTGCCTACATGGCTCCGAAGATTTCAGACATTATAGTCAGAGGCGCGCAGGAGATAAATCTCTTCGATTCACCGCTTCTGCTCTGCCGCAATGACGGACTTTCATTTGAAATACGTGCCGTAAAGAGAATATTTGACTTCATTTTCGCACTTGTTATACTTCCGTTTCTTCTGATACCTATGGCGATTGTTGCAGCGGCAATAAAGCTTGATGACGGCGGACCGGTTATCTACAGGCAGGAGAGACTTACCACAAAGGGAAAGCGTTTTAAGGTGCTCAAGTTCAGAAGCATGAGGGTTGACGCCGAGAAGGACGGCAGAGCGGTTCTTGCAAAGGACAATGACAGCCGTATTACAAAGGTGGGGGCATTTATCAGAAAATGCCGTCTTGACGAGCTTCCTCAGATTTTCAATATTATAAAGGGCGATATGTCATTTGTAGGTCCGCGTCCGGAAAGACCTGAAATAGCTGCCGAATATGAAAAGACAATGGCCGAATTCAGCTTCAGACTTACAGTAAAGGCCGGACTTACAGGCTATGCTCAGATTATGGGCAAATACGACACAACACCTTACGACAAGCTGAGAATGGATCTTATGTATATAGAAAAGTACAGTCTTCTTCTTGATCTGAAGATTATACTCATGACTATTAAGACAATGATTTTTCCGGGAGACACAAACGAATCGGAAAATATTATAAAACCAAAACAGGATAACGAATAGGAAAGGATTAATCTTATGAAGATTACAGCAGTTATTATGGCAGGCGGCAAGGGTGAAAGATTCTGGCCGAAAAGCCGAAGCTCATATCCTAAGCAGTTTCTCTCACTGACAGCCGACGGTGAAACAATGATTCAGAAGACAATTAAGCGTCTTTCACCTCTTGTCAGCGCTGAAGATATATTTATTGTAACAAATGAAAGCTATGTTTCACTTATAAATGAACAGCTTCCGGACATTCCGGATGAAAATATTCTTGCGGAGCCGGCTGCAAGAAACACTGCTCCGTGCATTGCTCTCGCAGCAGCGGTAATCAGTAAAAAATACGGCGATGATGCAGTTATGATGGTTCTTCCGTCAGACCACCTTATCAAGTACGATGAACTTTTTGCTGATACACTCCGTCATGCAGCAAAGGTTGCAGAAAAGGGCGAGAACCTTGTAACAGTGGGCATTACACCAACATATCCTGAAACAGGATACGGATATATAAAGTTCTGCCGTGCTGATGACGAGGATATGCCGGGCGTTTACAAAGTTGACAGATTTGTCGAAAAGCCGGCCATTGAAACAGCCAAGGAATATCTCAATTCAGGACGTTATCTCTGGAACAGCGGTATGTTTGTATGGAAGATTTCATCCATTATGAACAACTTTAAGAAGTTCCTTCCTGATATGTATGAGGGTTATCTTAAGATGAAGGAAACTGCTCTCACAGGCAGCTTCAGGGAAACACTTGCAGAATGCTTTGAGAATTTCAGGTCAGAGTCAATTGACTTTGGTATTATGGAAAAGGCTGAAAACATCTACACACTTTCAGGAAGCTTCGGATGGGACGACGTCGGAAGCTGGCTTGCACTTGAGAAAATCAACAAAACCGATGAATGCGGCAACTACGTTTCAGGTGATGTAATCAGCATTGATACAACCGGAAGCATTATCTGCGGCGGAAAAAAGCTTATTGCCACACTCGGACTTGAGGATATTATAGTTGTTGATACGGATGACGCAATGCTTATCTGTGCCAAGGATCATACACAGCAGGTTAAGAAGGTAATAGAAACGCTCAGAACCTGCAACAGAAGAGATCTGATTTAAGGAGTAAGTAATATTGAAAAATGCATTAATTACAGGTATTACAGGCCAGGACGGCTCATACCTTGCTGAACTTTTACTTGAAAAGGGATATAATGTTTACGGTATTATGAGAAGAAAGAGCGTTGTGGACTACGGCAACGCAGAACATATAAAGGATAAAATCAGTTTTATCTATGCTGATATGACAGATGAGATTTCACTTATAAATGCAATGAGAATCTCACAGGCTGACGAGGTTTACAATCTCGCAGCACAGTCATTTGTGGCAACAAGCTGGGAACAGCCGCTGGCAACAGCAGAGATTGATGCAATAGGCGTTACAAACATGCTTGAAGCAATCAGAACGGTAAAGCCTTCATGCCGTTTCTACCAGGCCTCAACTTCGGAAATGTTCGGTCTTGTACAGGAAATTCCACAGCGTGAAACAACACCGTTCTATCCGAGAAGTCCTTATGGTGTTGCCAAGCTCTACGGTCACTGGATTACAAAGAACTACCGTGAAAGCTACGGTCTCTTTGCCTGCTCAGGCATCCTCTTCAACCACGAATCAGAAAGACGCGGCAAGGAATTTGTCACAAGAAAGATTACAGACGCCGTTGCAAGAATCAAAAACGGCCTTCAGGAATATATGGAGCTCGGCAATCTCGATTCAAAGAGAGACTGGGGTCACTCAAAGGATTACGTAAGAGCCATGTGGCTTATGCTTCAGCAGGACAGGCCTGACGATTACGTAATTGCCACAAATGAAACAAGAACAGTAAGAGAGTTCGTTGATATCGCATTCAGGACTGCCGGTATCGATATCGAATGGAAGGGAACCGGAGCTGATGAAACCGGTATTAACAGAGCGGACGGAAAAACCGTTGTTAAGGTTTCACCTAAGTTCTTCAGACCTGCAGAGGTTGACATCCTTCTCGGTGACCCTGCAAAGGCGGAAAAGACACTTGGATGGAAAAGAGAAATCTCATTCGCTGAACTCGTGGAGAGAATGGTCAGAAATGACATGGCTCTCGTTGAAAAAGAAATTAAGATAAGCAAGTTAGGTTAATATGAATATTTCGTTTGATGCACTTCCGATGATAAGTGAAAATATGTCAGGCATAGGCTACTGTCAGGCCGGTCTTACGGGTGAGATGATTAAATCTCATCCTGAGGACAGCTATACCTTTGACTATTTTTCAAGAAAAGACCATGAGGTCAAGAGAAAGAGACTTTCCGCGTATATGCGTGCCAACTGCACTCTCAACGAATCTCATTTTTCAGGTTTTTTATACAGAAGCATAATGAACATTATCCCGGTGCCGTACAGCCTGTTCTTCGGTAAGAAGGCGGATGTTACGCACTTTTTCAATTATATAGTGCCTCCGTTCGTACACGGAAAGAAGATTGTCACCATACACGACATGGTAATCAGAGCGTATCCGGAGACTGTCCGTTTCCGTACCAAGCAGCTTCTTCTTACGGGAATGAAAAAATCCATGAAGCGCGCTGACGTGATAGTTACTGACTCCGAATTCAGCAAAAGCGAGATAACAAAGTACTATCCGCAGTTTGCTGACAAGATACAGGTTGTGTACTGCGGTGTCAACACCGAAAAATTTTATCACATTGAAGACAGAGCAGTTATAGAGAAGACAAAACAGAGTCTTGAAATAAACGGTGAGTATTTTCTCTATCTGGGTACAATAGAGCCGAGAAAGAACCTTGAGCGTCTTGTTGAGGCGTACAGAATTCTTAAGGATAAGTACGGCGACATTCCGAAGCTTGTTATGGCCGGAGGAAAGGGATGGCTTAACAGCGGTATTTACGGCAGGGTTCAGGAATACGGGCTTGAAGACAGCGTTATTTTCACGAAGTACATTCCGGATGAGGATATCTGTCCTCTTATGAACGGCGCATGTGCATTTGTGTTCCCTTCAATATATGAAGGCTTCGGCATGCCTCCGCTTGAGGCTATGGCCTGCGGAGTTCCTGTTGTTTCAAGCACCGAAGCCTCACTTCCTGAGGTTGTGGGTGACTGTGCGGTTATGGTTGATGCATATTCACCGGAGTCCATTGCCGACGGGATGTACAGGATTTATTCGGACAGGGAGCTTGCCCGTGACCTTGCAGAGAAGGGAATGAAAAGAGCTGCGGGATTTACCTGGAACAGATTTTCCGAAAAGCTCCACGGAATATATGAGGCGGTTCTCAGATGAAAATACTGCAGGTAAACAAACTCTACAGTCCGCATATAGGCGGTATAGAAACTGTTATTCAGAATATTTCCGAGGGACTTAAGGACAGATACGAGGTAAAGGTACTTGTGTGTCAGCCTAAGGGAAAGGCGTCCGATGAGGTTATTAACAGTGTAAACGTAAGGCGTTCGGGCAGCATCGGAACATTTTTTTCCATGCCGGTTTCCTTTCAGTTTATCCGTGATTTCAGAAGAATGTCAAAGGACGCTGACATAGTTCACGTGCACCTTCCGTTCCCTCTTGGCGACCTTGCCTGTCTTCTTTCCGGATACAGAGGCAGGGTTGTGATAAGCTGGCACAGCGATATTGTCAGACAGAAGAAGCTTATGACTTTTTACAGGCCTCTTATGAACGCGTTTTTAAGGCGTGCCGACTGCATTTTTGTCGCAACTGAGGGTCATGTGAAGGGTTCGGCATATCTTAAGCCGTACAGCAGCAAGTGTGTCGTTGTTCCTTACGGACTGGATACGAAAATCTATGAGAATGCGGAAAAATATCCGTTTCTCACGGACAGACTTAACGATAAAAACAGAAAAAAGCTTATGTTCACAGGCCGTCTTGTGTACTACAAGGGCATAGATGTCCTTATCAGGGCACTCAGATACACAACGGACTGCGAACTTTTTATTGCCGGTGACGGAGTGCTGCATGACAGTCTTGCAGCAGAAGTCAGGGAGAGCGGCATTGAGGACAGGGTTCACTTTATGGGCAGACTTTCCGATGCGGATCTTAAGGCTTCATTCAGTGACTGTGACATCTTCATTCTGCCGTCCGTTGAAAACAGCGAAGCCTTCGGAATAGTACAGATGGAGGCAATGGTTTACGGAAAGCCGGTTATAAATACTTCGCTTCCGACGGGAGTGCCTTACGTAAGCCCTGACGGTGTAAGCGGAATTACCGTTCCGCCGGCGGATGAAAAGGCACTTGCAAGGGCAGTCGAAACTCTTGTGCACGATGATGCGCTTCGTGAGGAGTACGGCCGAAACGCATACCGTCTTGTAAGGGAGAAGTATGATTCAGACAGGGTACTTGAAAAAATAAGCGGAATATACGAAAGTCTGACAGGAAAGGGGGAAGGCTGATGAAGGCTCTGATAATAGGTGCAGCCGGATTTGTCGGAGGCCATCTTATAAATCATCTTTCCGGTGACTGCGGATACGAGGTATACGTCACAAAGCTCCCTTCTGAGAAGCTTGAAACTGAAAAGGCTTCCGTATACGACCTTGACATACTTGATTATGATGCGGTTGCCGGACTGCTGGAGAAAATACAGCCTGATCAGATTTACCACCTTGCGGCTCAGAGTTCGGTAAAGATTTCATGGGAAAAGCCGCAGCTTACTGCGGATATAAATATAAAAGGCACTATAAATGTCCTTGAAGCCGTGCGCAGTACGGGAAAATCCCCTAAAATACTGCTTGTGGGTTCCGGCGAGGAATACGGCTGGCTGAGACCGGAGGAGATTCCGGTAAAGGAGGAAACCATTTTCCGTCCCGGAAATATTTATGCGGCAACCAAGGCGTGTCAGGGAATGCTCGGAGAGATTTACTCCGGGGCATACGGTATGGACATTGTCATGGTAAGGGCGTTTAACCATATAGGTCCGGGGCAGTCTGAGATTTTTGTTATAGCAGATTTCTGCAGACAGGCTGTAATGATTGAAAAGGGTATCAGCGAGCCTGTTATAACCGTGGGAAATCTCGCGGCTGAACGTGATTTTACCGATGTAAGGGATATAGTGAGAGCTTATTCATCTCTTATGACATCAGGAAAATCAGGACAGACCTACAATGTCGGCAGCGGAACTGCAAGAAGCATTCAGAGCATGCTTGACCTTATCCTTTCAAAAATCAGCGTGAAGACTGAAGTGCGTCAGGATGAAGCAAGGATGAGGCCGAGTGATATTCCTGCTATAGCAGCGGACATTTCACGAATTAAAAATGACACAGGCTGGAAGCCTGTTATATCTCTCGAAGATACAATTGATGATATTATGAATTACTGGAGGAAAAGAGTGTGAGAAAAACAGCAGCCTTTATTACGGCGCTTCTTATAACAGCATCATTTGCGGGAAGTACATGGACCGTTTCAGCGGAGGAACCTGTTTCAGCTGAGCAGAGCACAGAGCAGGCGCAGACTCCTGCGGAAACAGTGACGCAGGAAAATACAGACAGGCCTGAAAACCAGGACAACAAGGATAATCAGGAAAGCTCAGAAACTCCTGATGTTCCGGAGGACCTGGAAGCTGCGGCAAAGGCTGAGGCCGAGCGCCTTGCTGCGGAACGTGCGGAAAAAATAAGAAAATTTGCAGATACTGTTACCGAAAACAGTGAAAGCGCTGTTACAGCGGCTGAAATGCTTGGAAAAAAGGAAGTATCAGCGGCAGCTCTTCTTAAGGAGTATTTTGGTAAAAAGAAATATTCTGAGGACGAGGAGGGCCGTAAGGCTTTAATCTCAGACCTCTGTACGGTTGTTCTTATGAAGGATGACGCTGCGGAGAATGAATATGAAAAATACAGTGACAGACTCTGGAGCGGTCTCAGCCGTGACTGGTTCCTGAACGAATTTATTCAGTACAGCGAATTTACTGAGTTCTGCACATCTGCGGATATTGACAGAGGCGGCATTGAACTTAAGGAAAACCGTGATAAAAATCCTGAAATTACATATTTCATCCAGAGAATGTACGATATCGTTCTTGGAAGATGGTGTGATACAAACGGTCTCAACAACTGGACAGGAAGAGTGCTGAATGAAGGAAAAACAGCTGCGGACGTGGCATACGGATTCCTTCACAGTGACGAATACAGAGGGAAGAATACTTCTGATGAGGAGTACGTTACAGCTCTTATACGTCTTCTTAAAATGAGGGAGCCTGAAGAGGGCGAGGTAAAAAAATGGGTTGATGAAACTCTTGCCCAGGGTCATACCAGGGAGGCTGTTCTCAGAAAATTTGTAAATTCCGAAGAGTTTACAAAGTACTGCGAAAGCATAAAGCTTAACCGCGGCGAGGTAAAGGTCGGCGGCTGGGGCTATAATGATGACGGATTCAAGTGCTATACAAGTCCGGATACAGGCCTTATGGTCAGAGGACATGTTGAGGTTGACGGAATCCCGTGCTACTTTGACAATGACGGTACGCTCAGAACAGACTGGAGCGACCTGAAGAATATAGTCGATGTCAGCGGAGATGTTTACACATTTGCTGATATGGAAAAAGACGCTGCAGAACTTCAGCAGCAGTATCCTGTGCTTGTAAGCGTGAATACCATCGGTGTAACCGCTGACGGCCGCCAGATTTATGACATCATAATAGGCAGTCAGGATGCACCGAACCAGATTGCGGTTTTTACCGGAATGGACGGCAGCGAAGCTCTTCAGAGCCGTGCACTTATGGCTGATGCTGAGGTTTTCCTGAGAAACTACCGTACAGGCAGATGCGGTGAAAAAACATATCCTGAGCTGTTTTCCGAAAGCTGTATTCACCTTATTCCGATGGTTAATCCGGACGGTATTTCAATATCACAGTTCGGACTCAGGGGTATCAGAAACTATTCTCTCAGAGAGCGTTTACGTACAATATATACAATGGATCTCAGAGACGGAACCACCACTTTCAGCCTGGATGAATACCTTAAGGGGTGGAAGGCAAATGTTCTCGGTACTGACCTTGTTCTTAACAGTCTGACGAGTGTTCCGAAATCTGCGGAATCTGTTAAAAAGCGTCCGTCATCTGCCGGATATCCGGGTGCAGAGCCGTTCTCGGAAAATGAAATAGCCGCACTTTTAGAATTTAAAAAGACATTTTCCGAAACTTATGCAAAATCAGAATTCCTTACATTTGACGGTTTTAAGAAATTTTCAGAAAACACCTGTGTAACCGCAGTGCTTATGAATGAAAAGATTCTTAAGGAAAATGCAACGGAAAAAATTCCTGCAGAGACCGCAAAGGCGGGAAATGCAGGTGAAACAGCAGTCACAGGACAGGAAGCTCCTGAAAAGACAGTAACTGAAGCAGAAACTCCTGAAAAGAAGGATGAAAGGAATTTCTCCGGATACACAGAGCATGTCTATAAGTCACTTCTGAGAAGAAATCCGGATGCCGAAGGCTGGAAATTCTGGACTCAGAGCCTTCAGAGAGGTATTCTGACACCTTCAAAGATGATTGTAATGTTTGCCGAAAGCAGGGAGTTCACAAAGCGGGAGATTTCAGACGACGACTTTGTAACCTTCATGTTTGAGGCAGTCTGCGGCAGGGAGGCTTCAGCAGAGGAAAGAACAAAATACGTTTCGCTTCTTGCCGGAGGGGCAACCCGCAGCTACACGGCCGCAAGAATTCTTGAACTTCCTGACTTTGCAGCCGAATGCGGAAAGTTTGGCCTTCAGGTTACTGATCCGGAAAAGAACGGCTGGGTTGAAACACCTGACGGAACATACTACTACCAGAACGGAATGCCGGTATGCAATGATCTCAGAAACATTGACGGCTTCACATACATATTTGACAAGGACGGAAAGAAGGGCACAGGGCTCTATAAGATAGGCGCGACTGAGTATTATGCAAAGGACGGTTTTGTTATGCCGCGCAGAGGCATAGACTGGGGTGCTGAGCTCAGAAACGGCAGTGTCAGAGGCGAATCTGACGCTCCGCTGAAAATGGATGTGCCTGTTGACTATCAGTTCCTTTACACAAGAGTAATCTGTAACTTCGGCGGTGAGGACAAGCGTGTGCGCGAGTCAGGCTGCGGAGCTGCCAGCTCATCAATGGTAATAAGATATCTGACAGGTGAGACGAAGTATGATCCTGAGTATCTTTTTGAATGGGCATACAAAAACGGTCAGTACTTCGGATACGGCCTTGCAGAGGAAACCCTGACACAGTTCCTCGAAATGGCAGGAATAAAGAGCTGCTGGACCGAGCCTTCGGTTTCAGCCGTTACTGAGGCACTCAGAGCGGGATATCCGGTAATTCCTCTTATGCATGAGGGATATTTCACATCAAGCGGACACTACATTGTTCTTACAGGTATTACAGGAGACGGATATGTAACTGTAAATGATCCTAACAACTCATCTCTCGGCAGAATGGAATTCAGACTCAGTGAGGTACTGAAGCAGGCCAAGTGTGTTATGATCTGCGGAACAGACAAGCCGGTTATGCCTTCACCTGCAAAGCCGGCGAAACAGGCAGGATACCGCGAGGAAGGCGGCGCAATGTGCTGGTTTGACGGTGACGGAAATCTCCGCACTGACTGGAGTAAGCTTAAAACATATGTTGACACATCAAAGCAGGTGTACAGCTTTGACGATATGGTCAGTGACATGAAGGGTCTTAAGGAACAGTATCCGTCCCTTGTTCAGACTGACTATATCGGCGTTACAGCTGACATGAGAGCGATTTACGACATAAAGGTCGGCAGCCCTTCGGCGAAAAAACAGCTGGTTATTCAGGCCGGATGCCACGGAAGAGAGTACATGGGATGCATGCTTCTTATGAACCAGCTTGAAAATCTTCTTGCACACTACTGGGACGGAAGCTATAACGGACGTTCATACAGGGATCTTCTCAGTGAATATCAGCTTCACATTATTCCGATGCTCAACCCGGACGGCATAACAGTCAGCCAGCAGGGACTTGCAGGAATTAATTCCGATGAGCTCAGGGAAGGTATAATGAGCATTTACAATCAGGACCATGCGTCCGGTGTGACAAAGCTTTCACTTGCTGAGTATCTTACGCAGTGGAAGGCAAATGCAAAGGGTGTTGACATCAACAGAAACTTTGCAACTTCTGACTGGGCAGACCAGGGCGAAATTCCGAGACCAAGCTGTGCAAAGTACGCAGGCCCGTCAGCAGCTTCGGAAGAGGAAACACGTGCGCTTTCAGAGCTTGTAAATTCACTATCTGACTGCAGAGGGGTTATAGCCTATCACTCCTCCGGTTCAATGATTTACTGGGATTATGCCCAGGAAGGTCAGTTCCGTGACAGATGCCACAGCATTGCGAATGAGCTTAAGAACATGACAGGGTATTATCTTGTACCGGATGCCAGCAGGGGCGGCGGATGCAGCGACTGGGTTTCTAAAAACAGGAAAATACCTGCATTTACAATAGAAATAGGCACAGGAGATTCTCCTCTGCCGCTGAGTCAGTATGCGGGAATATGGAATTCAAACAGAAACGTAATTCCGTATCTGCTTTCAGCACTTGGATAAAATATATACCTGTACCTGCAGTCAGCCGGCGCATACGTCTGACCTGCAGACAGACTGTAACGCATTCATCTGCGTTTACAGCAATATACGGAAGGATTTTGATTTATGGTAAAAAACAATGACCGCATACAGCAGTTCCTTGATTCCACTCACGAAGAAGTTGAAAAATCAGGAGAACGCTGCAGTCTTCTGACATTCAACGGATTCTGGGACAAAAAATACGGTGCAGCTGAGTCGGATTTTGACAGAAGAGCATTTTTAAATGATGTCAGCTCACTTATGGCTTCAAATCAGATATCATACTATCAGGAGATTACTTCGTACAGAAAGGGAATAGCACCGGCTGTATTCTTCTTCAAGAGAGTAATAAGAAAATTCAACGCATTTCTTTTCCTTCCACTTGTTGCGGCTCAGAATGCGGTAAATATGTCATTTGCAAGATTTGCAGGCCACGTAAGAAGTTATATAAACAGGGAGGAAAATCTTAAGCTTCAGATTCTGAGAAGAGAAAAGGAACTTGAGGCTCAGATTGAAAAGCAGGATGAAAAAATAAAAGAGCTTTCCCTGACAGTTAAGGAACTCAGTGAACAGATCAGCAGGCTTACGACAGGAGGCAGTGAACAGTGAAAATCTATCAGATAGTTGCCTCGCTTAACTTCGGCGATGCAATAGGAAATGATATAATCGCAAAAAAGCATGTTATTGAGGACATGGGAATAGAAACTGAGATTTATGCAGAGGGTATTTCGGACAAAATCACTGAACCCGGTGCCTACCGTCTTGACAGGATGCCGAAGGTTAAGGAAGACGATATAGTAATCTATCACATGGGAAACGGTTCGCCGGTAAACCATATGGTTGTGGAGCTCAACTGCCGTAAAATAATGTTTTACCATAACATTACCCCGTTTGAATTTTTTACAATAGACAATATTGAGGCTTCGGAAAACTGCCGCAGAGGACTTGATGACATGCAGAATGTCATGAAGGGAAAGTTTGATTCGTATCTGGCAGCTTCCGAGTTCAACAAGAGCGATATGACTGCAATGGGATACAGGGCGGAACAGATTACACCAATCCCGATTATCGTTCCTTTTGAAGACTACAGGCAGACTCCTGATGAGGCAATGGTAAACAGACTTTCAGACGGAGTTACAAACATTGTATTTGTAGGACGTATTGCTCCGAACAAAAAACATGAGGACATCATCCGTGCATTTGCTTACTACAAAAAGAACGTCAACCCGAAATCAAGACTTATCCTTGCAGGAAGCCATAACAGCAGCGGCATGTACTACAACGATATCGTAGGGTATGTTTCTGCGCTTGGTGTTGAGGATGTAGTTTTTCCGGGCCATATTTCATTTGCCGAAATTCTTGCAATCTATAAGACTGCTCACGTATTTCTCTGCATGAGCGAGCACGAAGGCTTCTGTGTTCCTCTTCTTGAGGCCATGACCTTTGATGTTCCTGTTATAGCCTACAATGCATGTGCAGTTCCGGAAACTCTCGGCGGTTCGGCTGTTGTCGTTGATGACAAGGACCCGGTATTCCTTTCAAAGGTTATCGACCGCGTAGTGCGTGATGAAGAGATGCGCAGCAGTATCATAGAGAGCCAGAGAAAGAGACTTGAGGACTTCAGCTACGAAAAAATAAAGGAAAAATTCCAGAATTATCTTCGTGATTTTATGGCTAAATATCCTCCTCTTTCACATGATGACAGTAAAAAAAACTACGATAAGCTTTACAGTCTGACAGAGGAAAACATGAAGAAGTCAGGAAATGAAATGCCTTTTTCAAAATTTGCACTTCATACACTGGCCTCAAACCAGTCTGAAAATATAGACGTTACTGCGCTCATTAATTCAGACTGTACACCTTCGGAATTTATCGAGGCGGTTTTCCTTTCATTCTTCCAGGTTATGCCTAATGAAACTGATTTTGAATACTGGCTGAATGATGAAAAAACAAGAGGCCGTGAAGCATTTGTACACACTCTTATCAGCTATGCGCGTGAATCGCAGAGCCGTATTGACAGGGGTGTAAGACTTATGTATTCACCTTATTAATCAGCGGCCTGATGCAGATATGTGAGGGATTGTATCCTATGAAAAAAATATATACAGATGTAACCAATATTCCTGAACTTACCCAGTACACGGGAATATCAAGGGTTGTAAGTGAAATAGTAATCAGGCTTGTGAAGGAAAATGCGGACGTTGTGCCTCTTTCCTGGTCACCTGCTGATCATGCATACAGGGTTCTTGACGGAAAGGCTCTTGCCGAAAACATGGAAAGCATGAGCAGAAACCCGGAAAAATGCTATACCGGTGAGCTGCTTTTACCGGAACAGTTTGAGGAGGGTTCAGTGTTTTTCGAGGCCAACAGCTGCTGGCATACCCTTCCGAACAGAAGCTGGCTTCTTCCGGAGCTTAAAAAGAGAAGAGTAAGGATAATGGTTCTTATACACGACATTATTCCTGTCCGTACTCCTCAGTACATGAAGGACATTACACTTCTCAGGTTTATGGAATTCCTTACTGCGCACATGACCTGGTCTGATGATATTATGGTAACAACACATGCTGTTGAGGAGGACATTCTCAATCTCTTTGACGAGCTTGAAATGCGTCCGAAGCCGATACACGTTATCGGTCTGGGTGCTGATTTTACCGCACAGGTAAAGAAATCAGACGAAGCTGTTGATATGAAAATAATCAGAAAGCTTAAGGGGAGAAGATTCCTGCTTACAGTCGGAACCGTTGAGCCCAGAAAGAATCATAAGGTTCTTGTTGACGCATACGAAAAGAAAATCTCATCACTTGACACGGACGTTGTAATTGTAGGCCGTACAGGCTGGGGAATGGATGAGCTTATAAGCCGTATCGAGGGAAATAAAAAATACGGAAAGGGTATTTACCTTTTATCTGACGTAAATGACGCAACTCTTGCAAAGCTCTACAGTATGGCGTACATGGTTGTGTTCCCTTCATATACTGAAGGCTACGGACTTCCTACGATAGAAGCCCTTATTTCCGGAATACCGACGGTCTGCTCGGACATTCCTGTAATGAGAGAGGTAGGCGGGGATTTCTGTGAATACTTCCCGGCTGATGATTCAACAGTTCTCGCGGATATTGTTGAAAGTTATGTCTCCTCCGAAGAGAAATACAGCAGCCTGAAAACAAAAATTACTGAGAAATATGCTCCTCCGCGCTGGAACACCACAGTAAGTTCGATATTAAAGGCAGTTAATACGGAAAAATGCGATGACGGATTTGAACACAGACCGGTAAAGCAGATAGTGTTTCTTTCTGCCCGTCCGGAGCCTCTGCTTGCCACACTTCCGTATATCGAGGAGTTTATGCCGTTCATAAAGGAACTGGTCGTTATATGTCCTGACTTTATGGCTGATTTCATGAAGGAAAACTACAGGGGCCGTCTGGAGCTTAAGCTTGCCACTGATAATCAGGTGCTTGCCGGAGCGGCTCTGCCGGCGGATCACTCCACAAGAAACTTCTTCCTCAGATGTCTTGCCATGAAGCTCGATATTCTCGATGATGAATTTATTATGTCTGATGATGACTACCGTCCGCTCGGATACACTGAAGAGGACTTCTTCTTCAGGGACGGAAAGTACAGAGGATTTTATTTTGCTGATATAAGCGAGTGGAAATACAGAATAGCCGACCTGTTTTCCTATGACTACTGTCATTTCAGAACTCTTGAATTTCTTAAGAAGAACGGGTTCCCGACACGTCAGTATTCGTCACATCAGCCTCAGATTATAAACAGAAAATGGTACTGTGAGCTTCTTGAGGAGTTTCCTGATATAATGACTCTCGGATATGATGAATGGAGCACATATTTCAACTACTGTGCTGTAAGGCATTCTGACAGATACCAGGCGGTTCCGTATGCAACGCTTTCATGGCCTAATATCGGCGGTGAAAACCTCGGACCTGACCAGTCTGAATATGCTTTTGAAAATTTCTATGAGGACAACTATAAGTCAAAGGGAAAATTCTGTAAATTTTCTCCCGTATTTACCGATGTTCCGGTTCTTCTTGCGGAAAATAAGGAAAAAACCGAAATGGCACTGTCATTCAGGGAGAAATTTAATTTCAGAAATAAAAAAATCAGGGAATTTGACGACGAATATGAGAAGAAAATGAATATATATCCTCATTTCGCTGTATGGTTCCACGGTGAAGAGGGCAGACCGCCTGCATTCAGCGGACCTGACTACCTGAAGCTCAGCACTGACTGTCTTAACCGAATAAGATTCGGTATTTCACGTGCTGAAAAATGCGCTGAAAACATAATGCCCGTCGAGCTGGCGTTTGCGGTTGTCGATGAGAAAGGCGTCACTGTATGTGCAGGTTCAAGGAAGGTTTCGCCTCGTCTTGAGTATACACGTATGGATTTCGGAATTAAAAAAGGTGACTACAGCAGCGGACAGTATTTTATAAGGGTTTCTGTAAGAAACTGCCGCAGCGGCAGCAGTGCGGAGAAAACTATACCTGTTGAAATAGTAAATGATTTATCATGAATGTCACGGAAACGACTTAAAAAAGCATAAATCAGCGTTTCCTGCAGATATGACATTTATCCCGATTATTGAAAAGGAAGTACAGCAATGGTAAATACAATAAAGGAACAGATTCTGAAACTGAAAAAACATCAGTTTCTGTTTGAGGAACTTGTGAAAAGGGATTTTAAGAAAAAGTACAAGCGAACAGTACTCGGCATGCTCTGGAGCCTTGTTTCCCCGCTTATGCAGCTGCTGGTTATGAGTGTCGTGTTCACACAGTTTTTCGGAAACAATATTCCGCACTACACAATCTATCTTTTTGCAGGAAACCTTACATTTTCGTTTTTCAAGGATTCAACAAACGGTGGAATGCATTCTCTTATGTCAAACTCGAACATTATCACGAAGATAAATCTTCCGAAATACATGTTCCTGCTCTCAAAGAATGTAGCTTCTCTGATAAACTTCGGACTTACGCTGATTATATTCTTTATTTTCACACTTTGTGACGGAATACCTGTAACACTGAAATTTACAGCGCTTGTCTATCCGGTAATATGTCTTATCATATTCAATATAGGCTGCGGACTTATTCTTTCAGCTCTTTTCGTGCTTTTCAAGGATATTCAGTATCTGTATGATATTTTTACAATGATGCTCAGCTATCTTTCAGCTATTTTCTACTACACAGGAAATTATTCACCTCTTGCCCAGAAGCTTTTTTATCTTAATCCGCTTTACGTGTATATCACATATATCCGTGAGATAGTAATCTACAATCAGATTCCGGACATGATGACACATCTTCTCTGTGTCGGATATGCTTTCGTGGCAATTCTGACCGGGGCGCTGATTTACAAGAAATACAACTACAAGTTTATGTACTACATGTAAGGAGGAAACTGAAAATGAGTAAAATAGAGCTTAACGATATTTCCGTTTCCTATATAACCGGAGACTTTTCAACAATCGGTCTCAAGGATGTTATAATCCAGAAAATAAAAGGGCAGTACAGGCCTAAGGAATTTACTGCTGTAAAAAACGTTTCGTTTAATCTTGAAGAGGGCGAGCTTCTCGGAATTGTCGGCACAAACGGTGCCGGAAAATCAACTCTTCTCAAGGTTATTTCCGGAATAATGAGACCGACAACAGGTACAATGGCTGTAAGAGGAAATATAGCATCCCTGCTTGAGCTTGGTACCGGATTTGACGGTGACCTTACAGTAAAGGAAAATACATTCCTCCGTGGCGCAATGCTCGGATATACAAGGGAATTTATGAATGAGACTTATGAAAGCATAATAGAATTTGCCGAGCTGAAGGAATTTGAAGACAGACTCTTTTCACATCTTTCCTCAGGTATGAAGTCAAGACTGGCATTTTCAATTGCATGTCTTGTAAAGCCTGAGATTCTCATACTTGATGAGGTTCTTTCCGTAGGTGACGGTGCTTTCAGAAAGAAGAGCGAAGCCAAGATGCTTGAAATCATCCGCGGCGGCGCGACAACTCTTCTTGTATCACATTCCATGGACCAGATAAGGCGTATGGCAACAAAGGTTCTGTGGCTTGACCACGGCAATCAGATGGCCTTCGGTGATACAAAGGAAGTCTGTGACAGATACGTTGAGTTTATGAATAAAAAGTAACGGGGTACGGACAAAAAAGGAGAATGGACTTGAATACTGAAAATTCACAAAGTAAATTAACCGGAGTACTTGTTTTTTCCGGAGGCTGTCTGCTGGGTGCCCTGATTTTCTGGCTTACCTATGGTTTTTCCATAGTAAATCCTGAATATGACGGATGGGTAAATGCCTCCGGAGGTGATCTTTCACAGCACTATATGGGCTGGAAATTCTTCAGGCGTTCACCGTGGGCGTTTCCGCTGGGACTGACTGAAGGACTTTCATCCGACGGTATGGTGTCGTGTATGTACACTGATTCGATACCGCTGTTTGCTGTGTTTTTCAAGCTTCTTTCACCGCTGCTTCCGGATACGTTTCAGTACGTGGGGATCTGGGAGCTTACGAGTTTCATACTTATGGGCGGCTTTTCATCGCTGCTTGTGAACAGATTCAGCCGTAATCCGGTTTTCTGTATTTTCTCATCAGCATTTTTCATTCTGGCTCCGTCAGTACTGACAAGGTCGCTTCATCATGAAGCGCTGAGCGCACAGTGGATACTGGTGGCTGCCATTCTGCTGTGGACATACGCAGGACATGACTGGATGTTCAGAGCGGCTCCTGCTGTTCTCTGGACGCTTCTCGGTGTTATCAGTGTAACGGTTCATGTTTATTTCCTTGGAATGATTCTTATGATTATGGCCGGATACATTCTTTCCGATATATTTCTGAAGAAGAGAATACTTCATTCTGTATATGTACTGGGATTTACACTTCTTTTTTCGGTAATAACAATGTTTGTGTTCGGTGCATTTTACGGTGACAGTGATTTTACAGCCGGCGGTCTCGGAAGATTTTCGGCTAACTACAATTTCCTGTACAACAGCTACGGACATTCCGATTTCCTGAAGCCGCCTGCTGTTTACAACAGCAATCAGGAGGGCTTCGGCTATGCCGGCCTTGGCATGATGGTTATGGCAGTAACCGGAATTGTATTTGCGGTTATTTCATGCTTTACCGAAGAGGACGGATTTTTCAGTGTACTTGGCAGAAGAATAAAGAAATACTGGTTCCACTGCCTTGCAGCACTGCTTGTAATGGCCGGTGCGGTATTTTTTGCGGCAAGTCCGACAGGAACATTTAACGACAGAATAATCTATGAGATTAACTATCCTGAAACAGTTCAGAAATTTCTGATGGTGTTCCGTGCCTCAGGCAGATTTGTATGGGTTGCTGACTATATTCTCTTTACAGGAATTACTGCAGCAGTAGCATCAGTGAGGAAAAAGGCGTTTATACTGCCTGCTCTTGCTGTTTGTCTCGGAATTCAGCTGCTTGACCTGAGAACCTGGCTTGTTTCATTTCACACAAGATACACTGCTGAAACAGTATACGAGAGTCCGCTTAAGAGCGATGAATGGGACACTGTAACAGAAGGAAGGGACATGTTCATTTTCACTCCTGTAACCCAGGCTGAGCTTGGTGCCGCAAAGACATACAGAGGCTTTGCCGAGTACGCATGTGACAGGGGAATGAGCCTTTCAAGCTTTTATTTTGCAAGAACAAGTGCTGCGAGTCTTTCAGAGTATGCTCAGAAATGTCTCGATGACCTTTCTGCAGGAAAAGGCATGAAAAATGCCGTGTACATAATTCTTAACCCGGAGGCAGTTCCGGAGAACAGCAGCGTTGAGGTTAAGGTTATAGACGGATACACGGTTGCACTTCAGAAATAACTGAAAACAGATAAATCAGGCCATGGCCGGAGCAGCAGAGATAAGGAAGGTGATTTGATATCTTAAAACTGATAAAAAATTGCTAATAACCTAAAAATTTTGATATAAATAAAATGACAGAATAAAGTATAATAAAACTGTAAATCTATGATCGTTAAATATCTTACAGGAGGAATATAATTTGAACAGAAAAAGAATACTTGCATTAACATTATGCAGCGCTCTGGCACTCGGACTTTTCTCAGGATGTTCTTCAAAGGAAGAAACAAAACCTGCAGACAGCTCTTCAGTATCATCAGGCGAAGAAAAAACAGAATCATCTGCAGGAGAAAACACTGAAGTTCCTGACGCTGAAGCACCGGAACTCGAAGGCTACAACCTTCTCTGGCATGACGAATTCAGCGCACCTGAGCTTGATACTTCAATCTGGACATACGATCCTCATGAACCTGGCTGGACAAACTCAGAGCTTCAGGAATACACAACAACAGAGGAAAATGTATTCACAAGAGACGGAAAGCTTGTACTCAAGGCAATTAAGACCAAAGACGAAAACGACAAGGATTACTATACATCAGGCAAGATCAAGGGCCAGAATCTCAGCGACTTTATGTACGGCAAGGTAGTTGCCAGTGCAAAGGTACCTGAAGGACAGGGTCTGTGGCCTGCAATCTGGATGATGCCGACTGATGAGGAACACTACGGAATCTGGCCTAAGTGCGGCGAGATTGATATCATGGAAGTTCTCGGACATCAGACCGACACAGCTTACGGTACACTCCACTACGGTGAGCCTCACGGCGAACAGCAGGGCACATACAAGCTCGAGGGCGGCGATACATTTGCATCTGATTTCCATGAATATTCAGTAGAGTGGGAACCCGGAGAAATGCGCTGGTACATTGACGGCAACCTTTATCACACAGTAAACGACTGGTTCTCAGCTGTTGACGGTGAAGATGACAAGCCGTATCCTGCACCGTTTGACCAGACATTCTATGTTCAGATGAACCTTGCAGTAGGCGGTACATGGCCGGGCAACCCTGATGCATCAACTGATTTCGACAAGGCAGAATTCGAGATAGACTATGTTCGTGTATATCAGAAGCCTGAATACGATACAAACGTTACAAAGCCGGTTCCGAATTACAGAGAACCTCTGGAAGACGGCAACTATATCTACAACGGTGATTTCTCAGAAGCTGAAGCACTCGACGACGAAGAAAACTGGAGATTCCTCCTCTTCAACGGCGGTGAGGGCACAGGTGAAATAAAGGACAATGAGCTCTTTATCACACAGCAGGCGAAGGGTACTGAAGAATATTCAGTACAGGTTGTACAGGCTGAACTCCCTATGTACAAGGGCGACAAGTACAGACTTACATTTGACGCATCTGCTGATGAAAAGAACAGAGTTATGAAGGTTTGTATCTCAGCTCCTACAAGCGGCTGGGTACGTTATCTGCCTGATACAGTTGTACATCTTACAACTGAAAAGCAGACATTTGCCTACGAATTTGAAATGACAAGAAAGGATGACCATAACGGACGTCTTGAATTCAACTTCGGTAAATTCTTCCCGCTTTCAAGTGTTCACATTTCAAATGTACGTCTTGAAAAGATTGAAGAATTCAGTGATGATGCAGAGCATCCTGAAGGCTGATTAATCTGATTTTACCCAATAATCATACAATTCACTAATCACAAAACAAACGGGAGCATAAAAAGCTCCCGTTTGTTTTTACCTGTATATATTTGTACTGAGATAAATAATGCTTTCCCGGAATACAAAAACGGGAAAGCATCTTTGTTTATTTGATTACTTCAACGCGCATAAGATTTGTTGTGCCTGAAACTCCGAGGGGAACACCTGCTGTCAGAACAACAGTGTCACCGTCATTTACAAATCCGGCTTTTTTAGCTGCATTTGCTGCTTCAGTAAAGAGATCATCCGAATTTGTCTTCTCGTCGATTACAAGAGGTACCACACCCCATGACATATTTGTCTGACGTCTTACATACTCGTCTGTTGTACAGCTGATAATAGGCACGTCAGGTCTGTATTTTGAGATGAGTCTTGCAGTCGAGCCGCCCTTTGTAACAGTGATGATTGCACTTGCATTAAGGTCATGTGCTGTTGTTACTGTAGCATGGGCAATGGCATTTGCAATGGCATGTGTGATGTCTGCTGCATCCTGCGGCGGTCTGTTTTTGAAACGTGAACGGTAGTTAATGTCCTTTTCCGTTGTTTCCGCAATCAGTGCCATTGTCTGAACGGATTCGACCGGATATCTGCCGGCTGCAGTTTCGCCAGAGAGCATTATTGCGCTTGTTCCGTCATAGATAGCATTTGCTACGTCGGTGATTTCAGCTCGTGTCGGACGAGGGTTTGAAATCATGGATTCAAGCATCTGAGTTGCTGTGATTACCTGTTTGCCGGCATTGTAGCCCTTTGTAATAAGGGTTTTCTGAATTGCAGGAATCTTTTCAAAAGGTATTTCAACACCCATGTCACCGCGGGCAACCATGATGCCGTCAGCGGCTTCGAGAATTTCGTCGATGTTGTCAACGCCTTCAAGGTTTTCGATTTTTGCAATTATTTTTACATCGAACCAGCCAAGGCTGTGTGTGTATTTTCTGAGATAGTTAATGTCAGCGGAAGATCTTACAAAGCTTGCGGCTATGAAATCATATTTCATTCCTGCCCCGAATTCAAGGTCATTCATGTCTGCTTCACTCAGGAACGGCATTGAAAGCTTTACTCCCGGAACGTTGATTCCCTTGTTGTTTGAAAGTGTTCCGCCGTGAATAATGCGGCACTCTATGTCCGTGGCTGTTATTTTTTCTGCCACAAGCTCAACCACGCCGTCATTGATAAGAATGCGGTTTCCGATTGAAACGTCCTGAGGAAGCTTCTGGAATGTTATGCTTCCGACCTCGGCTGTACATGGTACGTCACGTGTTGTAAGTGTGTATATGTCTCCGTCCTTAATCTCCACAGGCTTGTCATCGACAAACTTTCTGAGTCTGATTTCAGGACCCTTGGTGTCCATCATTGTTGCAACCGGCAGATCAAGTTCCTCGCGGATTCTGCGTACCTGCTCAAACCTGCGTTTATGGGTTTCGTAGTCTCCGTGTGAAAAGTTGAAACGTGCGATGTTCATTCCGGCTTTCATGAGTTCTCTCATTACTGAGTCGTCATCCGTTGCCGGACCTGCTGTGCATACAATCTTGGTTTTGCGCATTAAAAAATCCTCCGTTTGTTTTTATAGTCCAGATATTATTATAGACTATATCGCCGGCGAGGTCAATAAAAAAATTACACGATAATACGGTTGCGTGGGATAAGAGTTAAATATCACTTTAACTCACCATGTTTGTGACAGTTACATCGAATATAGAAATCCATATACTGGCAAAATTTTA
>DCGK01000016.1:37693-39582 GCA_002315235.1 Ruminococcus sp. UBA1780 | reverse complement strand
AACTGCTTCAGCAATAATATCCTTTGCTCCCTGAAGAGCTTCCTCTGCGGTCTTCACCTCTTTTTCTTCATTAATGTATTTTGCTGCTTCTTCTATAACAGGAGCTGTAGCACTCATTTCAAGAATAAAGTTTGCAAGGGGTTCCAGTCCCTTTTCCTTTGCTACGGAAGCTCTTGTTTTTCTCTTGGGTCTGTAAGGTCTGTA
Organism: Ruminococcus sp. UBA1780; assembly: GCA_002315235.1. Classification (GTDB taxonomy): domain Bacteria; phylum Bacillota; class Clostridia; order Oscillospirales; family Ruminococcaceae; genus HUN007. The sequence goes on along the minus strand of DCGK01000016.1, from coordinate 39,378 downwards.
AAGATCATCCACAAGCACCTGCGTTTCAGCTGCTTCAATCTTTGCTCTGAGTTCATNNAATCATTAATTTGTTTTCTTAATTCTTCTGTTAACTTACCTTGAGTTTCAATTAAGTTAATAACACTTTCTTTTCTTTCAGCTAGATTAACTTCATATTTATATTGTTTCTCAATAAAAAGAATTTGTTCCTCATCTAAAGCACCCGTTGCCTCTTTACGATATCTGGCAATAAAAGGAATAGTATTTCCTTCATCGATAAGGCTGATTACCGCATCAACCTGATACTTTTTAATCTGCAGTTCTTCTGCAATTTTCAGTGAAATATCCATATATAGTCCTCTTTCATTTAGTTGGCCCAAGCCTTGGGATATTATATCACATTTCGATTTCTCTATCCACCTTTCCGATTGACAGTCCATGAGCTCTCATAGTAATATCTTTCCATAAGGTTTGAAGCCTTTGTAAACGCCAAGCGTTTTATTTTATCAGCAAAATAAAATTGTATTTTTCTATTGCATATCACGAAGGTATGTACTTTTCCCAACCGAAAAGCACATACCTTTTTATTGCAAAAAGAGCATATTTATGTTGTCAAAACGTTATCAATAAATATGCAAAACTTTTTAACAACGGAAATGGAGATTATCATGAATATTTCAAAAAAGACCGGCCGTATGGTTCTGGCAGCTATGTTTATGGCATTGGGCCTTGTTCTTCCCTTTATCACAATGCAAATTCCCGCAATCGGTAAAATGCTGTGCCCGATGCATATCCCGATTATGTTATGCGGAATATTCTGTGGTTGGGAATACGGACTGGTGGTTGGTTTCATCACTCCTCTTCTCAGAAGTGTACTTTTCGGGATGCCCGTAATGATTCCCGGTGGTGTTTCCATGGCTTTTGAACTTGCCACATACGGTGCAGTCATTGCTCTTATGTACAAGGTTCTTCCCAAAAAGAAATGGTCAATTTATCCCGCGCTCCTTGTCGCAATGATTTGCGGACGAATTGTGTGGGGAATAGCAAGAATGACAATCGGTGGAATTACAGGCAACGGCTTTACCTTTTCCGCATTTATTTCCGGTGCAATCACTACAGCAATTCCCGGAATTATTCTGCAGCTTGTATTAATTCCGCCAATCGTAATCGCGCTTAAACGCTATACAAAATACGATACGTTATCAGAGGAAAAATAATGAATATTCTCTATTTTGACTGCGGTATGGGTGCCGCAGGTGACATGCTCTCAGCTGCTCTTTTTGATTTGCTAAATAAAGAAGAACAAATCGAAATAATCGAAAAACTGTCCTCACTTATTCCCGACAAGGTGGTATTGAGCCTTTCTTCTTCGTCCAAGTGCGGTATTACCGGCTCACATTTCAGTGTTAAAATAAATGGGCAGGATGAGTTATCTGCCGACTATCATGACGGCAACCATGAGCATCATCACAACCCGGATGCGACTCATAGCCACGAGCATGAACATAGTCTTTCTCGCAGTCACGTTCATAACCACAGCAGTCTGAAGGATATTCGCGAAACAGTATCAGATTTCGCCATCCCGGAAGAAGTAAAAAACAATGTATTATCGGTTTACAGTCTGCTTGCCGATGCGGAGGCTTATGTTCACGGTACTACACCTTCAGAAATTCATTTTCACGAAGTGGGCACTATTGACGCAATTA
>DCGK01000016.1:0-37656 GCA_002315235.1 Ruminococcus sp. UBA1780 | reverse complement strand
TATAGATATTACTGCCGTCTGTCTTTTGATAAACAAACTTAATCCCGATAAGATTATTTGTTCTCCGGTTCATGTTGGAGCAGGTAAAGTACGATGCGCCCATGGGGTGCTTCCTGTTCCTGCCCCTGCAACCGCACAGCTTCTCAAAGGTGTACCCATATATGGTGGCAAGATTCAGGCTGAATTATGTACGCCAACGGGTGCCGCGCTATTAAAGTACTTCGTAAATGAATTTGGCGATATGCCTGTTATGACCATTGAATCAATCGGTTACGGAATGGGAAATAAAGATTTTGAAATTGCAAACTGTGTTCGCGTTATGAAGGGAACCTCGGACTCGAAAAGCAATGATATTCTCAGCCTCTCCTTCAATGTTGACGATATGACTCCCGAAGAGATTGCTTTCGCATCGGAAGTGCTGATGAGTAACGGTGCTCTGGATGTATTCACCACGGCGATCACAATGAAAAAATCACGCCCCGGACATTTAATAACCGTCTTATGTAAGGAGACAGACAGAGAACTTTTTGTTTCTCTGATAATGAAACACACCTCAACAATCGGAATTCGTGAGCAGCGTTGCAACCGGCATACTTTGTCACGGCACATTGAAGAAATAGAAACGCCTTACGGTTTAGTCCATAAAAAGATTTCATCCGGATTCGGAGTAACAAAAGAAAAATATGAATATGAAGATTTGGCAGCCATTGCCCGAAAGAACAATCTAAGTATTTCGGAACTTTCCAAAAACCTGAAATAAAAATGCGGTGTCGGTACATTTTTTGTGCCGATACCTTTTTTATTTAAAACAGTTCTTTACTAAACATAAAAACTTCTTTGGCCGATATATTCAACAAGGCACAGTTTACGAAATATTAATAGTTCAAAGGTTACATAATCTTTGAATTAGACCCTGATTTATGCTAAAATTATAAGATATTAAACACTGGGAGTTATTGATTTGAATTCATATTTTTTATTTAAAGACAAAATGTCAAGACGGGCAATGATTATGGGAATAGCTTCAATCGTTACGGCCTTTATGAGTATGCCCTTTATTTCAGTTCCGTTGGCTAGCTTTGCGATTCTCTTCGCAATTCTTTCCAAGGGTGGATCTTACAAGCTTTCAAAGGATGCAAGAACCGCTGTTTACACTGCATGCATCGGAATCTTTCTCGCTGTGGCAATTACAGCCAAGGTATCTAATGCCCTTGCAACCGACGAAGAATACAGAAACAATGTAGCCCAGTTAGCCGATACGCTTTATGGTGACGATTATCAAGAAGTGTACGGCGAAAGTTTTTCCGACATGTTGAACAGAATGTTCTCAGAAAGGACAGAATGATGGCAAATCCTATGTTAGGTCCCATTTCAAACTTAATCAACCAGGATTACAATTCCGCATATAATTCTGCTGCCAATCCGGTGGTAACCGATTCGGGAATGCAGCCCGAAAAACCCCGTGTTGTGGAAAGCACTGCCGATTCGGCAAAAGAAAAGAAAGCCGGAAGACGTTCTTCGCCGGAAGAATGTGAAACCTGCAAAAACAGAAAATATCAGGACGGTTCAGACGATCCGGGGGTTTCATTCAAAACACCTTCGAACATCTCACCGGAAGAAGCAGCGTCAAAGGTAAGAGGCCACGAATACGAACACGTATACAGAAACAGGGCAAAGGCTGAACGCGAAAACAGGGAAGTTGTTTCGCAGACTGTCACCATAAAAACATCTGTATGTCCCGAATGCGGAACGCCGTATGTTTCAGGCGGACAGACAGATACTGTGACCAGAGCTAAAAAAGACACCCGTTTCAGTGCGGGGCTTCCTGAAGCATCTGATGACACAGGAAAATATCTTAATATTTCAGCATGATACACTGAACACACAAACAAAGGCTCAGATACGGATATGCACGTATCTGAGCCTTCTTTTACAGTAAACGCAATTTATTTACTGCATTTACTGTAATTATATTTTTATCTTTTGTTCCGCACGGTATTTATCTTTTTTTATCCCTGCATATATAATACGTTTCAGCAAGCAGAAATGTTACAAAAAATATTAAAATTTTTTTATCTTCTCGCATTTGCAAGCATAAGCTTGATTCTGTTCTCCTGGTTTACCTTTGTGGCACCCGGATCGTAGTCTATAGCAACAATATTTGCATCAGGGAAGCCCTGCTTGATAACTCTTGCCATACCCTTTGCCACGATGTGATTCGGAAGGCATCCGAAAGGCTGGGTGCAGATAATGTTTTCCGTGCCGGATGCAGCAAGTGCCGCCATTTCAGCAGGAATAAGCCAGCCCTCACCCATCTTTACACCCTGATGAATGTACCTGTCACATTCGCTTCTGAGATGTTCAAAGTCATGAGGCGGTTCAAACACACCATGCTTCTTTATGATATTTATCATCTGCTTCTGCTTTGCATAAATTACGTCATAGCCGATTTTAAATGCAATTGTGCTCTTGTTTCTGAATCCGTAAAGTCTTCCGTCATTTACTGTATTTACCGCACAGTAAAGAACAAAGTCAAGAAGTGAAGGAACAACAGGCTCGCAGCCTTCGCTTATAAGGAAGTCCTCAAGGTGGTTATTTGCAAGAGGTGAGTACTTAACATAGATTTCTCCTACGATACCAACTTTGATTTTCTTCTGTTTGCTTCGCTTGATTCCGGCAAAGTCATCAAGAATCATCCTGTAGTTCTTCGCTGTTCCGAAAAACTGGTTCTTTGAGAATTTTTTCTGAAGGATGTCCTCCCACTTTTTAAGAACCTTTTCAGACTCGCCCGGAATAAGCTCATAAGGACGGCACTGATTGTAGAGAAGCATGAGGATATCACCGTAAAGTACAGCATAGAGAAGCTTCATGATAACCGGTACTGTGAGCTTAAATCCGCCTTCCTTTTCAAGTCCGCTGAAGTTGAGTGAGATAACAGGCACCTGAGGATATTTTTCCTTAAGGGCCTTTCTCAGAAGGTGAATATAGTTTGATGCTCTGCATCCTCCGCCTGTCTGTGTCAGCATAAGCGCTGTCGTATCAGGATTGTATTTTCCGCTGTTAAGAGCCTCCATAAACTGACCGATAACAAGAAGAGCCGGGTAGCATGTATCATTGTGAACATTCTTGAGACCCTCGTCTATAACAGTCTGTGTTGATGTGCGGAGAAGCTCCATTTTGTAACCGCAGCTTCTGAGAATACTTATTATGAGATTAAAATGAATAGGAAGCATGTCAGGCACGAGTATTGTGTGTGTTGCTTTCATGTCATCTGTAAATACAGGAAACTTTGCCAATGAATTCACTCCTTGATTTATATCTGCAGGGCTTTGCGGCCGGGCTCTGCACCCGTTCCGCCCGCCTGCATCGTCGCACAGAATTTTTTTACTGATTGCAGTTACTCCGCAGCTGCAAGAAGACTTCTGAGTCTTATCTTTGCTGCACCGAGATTGCTTATTTCGTCTATCTTGAGCTGTGTGTACAGCTTTCCTTTTTCTTCAAGAATTGATCTGATTTCGTCAGTTGTAACAGCATCAATACCGCATCCGAACGATACAAGCTGTACAAGCTGCATGTCATCATTACGGGTAACATAATCAGCCGCCCTGTACATTCTTGAGTGGTATGTCCACTGGTTAAGCACTCCGAGATCAGGTGTTTCACCAAGCTCGCTTACGCTGTCTTCAGTAACAACAGCCATTCCAAGGCTTGTTATGAGCTTGTTGATGCCGTGATTGATTTCCCTGTCGATGTGGTAAGGTCTTCCGGCAAGAACAATAATCATCTTTCCTTCCTCACGAGCCTTTGAGATAATCTCCTGAGCCTTGTCGGAAACATTTTTCCTGAATGCTGCAAGATCAGCAAATCCTTTGTCAAATGCAGCTGCAGCCTCTCTCTTTGAAACACCGTATTTTTTCAGAAGACCGGTCATAACATTTACGATATGTTCCCTTCTGTTGAGATCCATGTACGGATTTTTGAAATTTTCCTCATTGAGCTCCGGAACATTTGCCTTGAGAAGTTCAGGATAATACGCAACAACCGGACAGTTGTAGTGATTGTCCGTCTCAGGTTCCTCAAGATTGTAGCTCATGCACGGATAGAAAATGAAGTCAACGTTCTTTTCAAGAAGATCAGCGATATGTCCGTGAACAAGCTTTGCAGGATAGCATACTGTGTCCGAAGGAATTGTCTGCTGACCCTTGTAGTACATGTCTCTTGAGCTTTCGTCTGAAATAACAACCTCAAATCCGAGCTCTCTGAAGAATCCGCTCCAGAGCGGAAGCTGCTCAAAATAGCTCAGTACCATAGGAATGCCTATTCGTGCCTTTGGCGTTCCTGCAGGCTTAAGTTCAGTGCTCATAACAAGGTCATGCTTGTATTCGTACAGACAGTATCCTTCAGCCGTTCTCTTTTTGCCGGCACCACGCTCACACTTGTTTCCTGAGATATGCTTTTCGCCGTTCGCAAATGTAACCATGTTGAGATTGCACTTTGCGGTACAGCCGCCGCACTGGAATGCCTTTGATGTATATGAGAAGTTCTGAACTTCTTCCTTCCCGATAATTTCTGATTTTCCCTTTGAGTGTTCCATGGCGTAGAGAGCTGCGCCGAGTGCACCCATAAGTCCTGCAACAGCCGGACGTGTAACGTTTCTTCCGAGCTCCATTTCGAATGAACGGAGAACTGCGTCATTAAGGAATGTACCGCCCTGAACAACTATATTCTTTCCAAGGTCTGCCGGTGACTTCGCACGGATAACCTTGTAGATTGCATTCTTGATAATTGATGAGGAAAGTCCTGCCGAGATATCCTCAACGGTTGCGCCGTCCTTCTGCGCCTGCTTTACGCTTGAGTTCATAAATACAGTACATCTGGAACCGAGGTCAACCGGATTCTGCGCAAAAAGTCCAAGCTCAGAGAAACGTGCAATGTCATATCCCAGAGCCTGCGCAAATGTCTGAATAAATGAACCGCAGCCTGATGAACATGCTTCGTTGAGCATGATGCTGTCGATAGCGCCGTTCTTGATTTTGAAGCACTTGATATCCTGACCGCCGATGTCTATGATAAAATCAACCTCAGGGCAGAAAAATGCCGCCGCTCTGTAGTGGGCAACTGTTTCAACTATACCGTGGTCAATATGAAGACCTGCCTTGATAAGCTCTTCACCGTAGCCTGTAACCGCAGAACCTGCTATGTTTATTCTGTCACCTGAAAGCTCGTATATTTCCTTTAGCTTCTTTGAAATTCTGTCAAGAGGCTGACCCTTGTTTGAAGCATAGTACTGATAGAGAAGTCTTCCCTCAGGTGTTATGAGAACCATCTTTGTGGTTGTTGAACCGGCGTCTATACCGAGATAAGCATCGCCTGTGTATTTTTCTATTTCTTCATACTTCAGGTCATTTTTGCTGTGTCTCTCTATAAATTTTTCGTACTCTGCCCTGTTTTCAAAAAGCTTTTCGCCTGTTACAACATTTTCAGTTGCCTTTGCTTCGGTAACCTTCTTAAGAATCTCATCAGCTGTCATGTATTCATCATCGCTGTTTCCGGCAAAGAGTGCTGAACCGTATGCAACAAATACCGGAGCCTCATCCGGAAAGCATGCTGTTTTCCCGTCAAGCTTCAGAGTCTTTACAAATGCATTTCTCAGACCCTGCTGGAAGAACAGCGGTCCGCCGAGAAAAAGAACGTTTCCTTCTATTTTTCTGCCCTGTGAAAGACCTGCAACTGTCTGATCAACAACTGCCTGGAAAATACTTGCCGAAATATCCTCACGCTTTGCCCCCTGATTAAGAAGAGGCTGGATATCAGACTTTGCAAATACACCACATCTTGAAGCTATAGGGTAGATTTTTTCTGCAGACTGTGCAAGCCTGTCAAGTTCATCAGTAGTGATTCCGAGAAGTGTTGCCATCTGGTCAATAAATGCACCTGTACCTCCGGCACATGAGCCGTTCATTCGCTGTTCAACACCGCCTGTGAAGAAAATAATCTTTGCATCCTCACCGCCAAGCTCAATTACAACATCCGTATCAGGATAGCTTTCCTTTACCGCGATAAACGCTGCATTTACTTCCTGCACAAAAGGAAGCTCAGCTGCACTGGCAAGACCAAGTCCCGCAGAACCGGTAATCGCAAGTCTGAATGAAGCATCCAGATATTCGTTTTTTATTATTTCTATCTGTTCAGCGACTGTCTCCCTTACCTTTGAAAAGTGGCGCTGATACTTTGAATAAATTATTGTTTTGCTGTCGTCCGTAATAACTGTCTTTACGGTTGTAGAACCAACATCTATTCCTAAACAGTAATTCATTTATTTACCTCATTTTTAAAAAAAATTTTTAGTCACCTTATATTATAGCATTTATTTCATACATTTTAAAGTACTTTTTTAAAATTTACCAGAGTATGCCTGAATAAGAAATAACGGGGCTGTTTCTCTGCGTTATTTACAGCATCTGCGGTCTCAGAAACAGCTTAAAAGAATAAAATTTCCCGTTTACTCGAAAAAAATCATCATTTACTCCTTCTTCATTGCAAATGTTCAGGATGTATGATAAGATAGCACCATCGAAGGAAGTTCGAAACAAAAATTCTGAATATCACACCATGCTGATATACAGAAAACTTATCAATAAGGAGTGTAATTACATGAAGAAAAGAATAATGGGAGCTGTAATTGTTATAATTACTTTGTTTCTTATATATGTATTATCATGGATAGCTTTCTTTAACTTTTCAGTAAAACCGCATATAATACCGGAAAACGGAATTGTACTTGCGGAAGAAAGATATCTGGAAACATACAGCGATTTATATTTACCTGATGATTCAGTTGAATATCAAAACAAACCGCATGATGTCTATTCATTTTATGCACCAAGATTTTTATACTTCAACTGTTATGTTACTTACGGATCTGAACAGGATTTTAACAGTAAAACGGGAAAAATCACGAATCCAAGCGGTTCTGAATTTGATTACAGTATGACAGCACATGTAAATCTCTCGGGGAAAATAGACAGATACAGTTTTGTGATTTCTCCGTTAGTTAATAACGACAATTACGATGAATTCTGCTCAGTGGAAATTGACGGTAACGGTAATTTACTTAATAAAGAATCACTGAGTCAGAACGCACTTAATATATATAACGATGCAGAATCTGAGATTGCAGAAATCACAGATACACTTAATCACTTATACAATTTTTAACCTTTGATTTCAAATAACAGGCCTGTTTGAAATATATTAAAACAATTAAAAAATTCAGAAAAAGAGGAAAAAGTTATGAAAAAAAGAATATTATCACTCGCAATCGCCGCTGTATCTGCATGCACAATCTTTGGTGGTTCATTAGTATCCGCTGCCGGATGGGATAACAACGGCAGAAGATGGAATTATATGAATGGTGCATCACAGTATCTGTCAAGCAGTAATTTCAATGGTTCACTTGTTTCAATAGTAAACGGTGCCACAAAGAGATATTCAGTATGCGGTGCATACTGGGGGGCTATGACTCCACAGTTTGACAAGGAATTATTAGGTAACCATAAGGGAAGAACCTACGCACAGGGCGGCGGACAGGGTACTGCTGCAGATGGAATTACATCTTCAAAATATCAGACAACATATTCAAACGTTGCATACAGCTCAAATGCATATACTCCATGGTGTTCAGTTTACGGCGCAACAACATTATATTCAGGATATATCTATGCTGACTAATTTATTATGATTTATTTTAATTCAGAAGTATTAAGGCTCGAATAAGAGCCTTAATACTTATTAAAATACAGAAAGGTGATTTAAATGAAATTAATAAAATACTGCGTCTCCGTGATTTTTGCTGTTATATTTCTGACTATAACATTGATACTCAATTCAGCATATATTATGGGCCGTGAAAATATTAATTCAATAAAAATAGAATCACCGGGTATAACGAACTTTGATTACATTGCAGAAACAGCTGATAAAAATGACATTGTACTAATGCAAAGTCATCTGGTTATTTCAAAAAATAACAGAAAATCAGTAAATAATTATGTTTCAGGAAGAAAACTTAACGCAGTAGTTTCCGAAACAGGTATTACAGGAGGAATGTACACATCACCTGTAACTGGTGATGTTTCAGTAAACTACAAAAATCTGACAGAACTTAACCCGAAAAATGACGAAGGTATTTATCAGATTTTTAATGGTTCAGATTCAAAAATCAAAAATTTCTGTAAGGATTTATCAGAAAGTAATTATACATCTGAAATTTATAATAAATCTTATAATGTTAATTTGATTTACTTTATTCCTTACCTGATTTTAATGTTATTATCATTCGTTTTACTGATGATAACATATATTGAAATAAGTTCAGAGAAAAAGAAAATAATTATTAGTTATATACATGGTGAACAGTATCTTAAATCTGTTGTAATCAATATACTGTCTGATACTTTATTCTATTCTGTACTGTCATTTGCAGGATGGAATTTCATTAGCAATTACACCAAAATATGCCGTATATATAACAGACTTTCAGTTTGTCTGTTTATATTCATCATTCTCAATTCGGCTGTGTCACTGAGTGTTTTAAGATTCAGCAGCAGAGAGATTGTATATGGTCATCAGTATTCATCTAAAACAGTCAGAATATTACAGGGATTAAAAATATCATGTTCTCTGTTAGCATTCTGCATGATAGCATTTGTTATAGTAAATATTCCTGAAATTAAGGGCTATGAAATTGTTGAAAGTATTCTTGCTGAAGATACAGACATGCTGTTTGTTGATTTTCCGGGAGAAGACTTCAAAGGTATAGAAGATCCTGTAAAACTCAAAAACCATTCACACCAGTTACAGGATAATATAGAAAAAATGTTAATTGAAACCGACGAACTGACAATGCCGGTATATATTACCGATGTTACCGGTTTTCTAAATAATGAATATAAATCAGTATACTGTAATCACAGAGCTGACAGATATATAAAAAAAATGATTCCTGAATTTCAGGAAATATGTTTATCTGATTATGAATGTATTTTCCTGCTTCCGGATTCAATGAATGAAACAGATCAGAAAAAAGCAACTGATAATTTTGTAAATCTGTTTCAGACAATTGAAGGTTTTTACCCTGATAAAACACTTACCGTTACATACAGAACCCCACATAATACATTTTCATTCACATCAGAACATGATGTTAAAATATTTGCTTCATCATGTTTCTGCATTACAGAAAATACATTTGCTTCTGAAAAATTTTCATTTAAAAAAGCAAATCATCATTATTTGCTTGGAAATGCAATTTACAGAAATACTGATAACACAGCAAAAATATTTGAAAGCTACGGCTATAATGTATCATACTCCACAGTAAAGGATACACTTAAGGAAAAATACGAATTTTATCATCTTTTTATTCTAATTGCTAAAATTACCACTGTACTGCTTGGTATTCTTCAGATTTCTGTATGTTCCGTTCTTGTAAAGCTTGATTATAAAATTAATGCAATGGAACTGGCAATAAAGAAAATTTCCGGATACAGTATTATTATGAAAAACAAAAATACGTTTATAAATATATTGCTGGCATTTTTATTAAATATCATAATATTCATTATTATGGTGATTTTATTAAGAATAAATTACCTGGTGATTACTGCAGCATTTTTATTATGTGTATCAGAACTCATCATAACCATATTTAATATTTTATCTGAAGATAAAAAGAATCTTATAAAAACACTTAAGGGCGGAGCATTATGATAAAGATAGAACATATATGTAAAAAATTCAATGAACGTATTCTGTTTAATGATTTTTCTGCTGATATTAACAGCGGTGAATTTGTCGTATTCAGCGGTGAAAGCGGATGCGGCAAAACAACTCTTCTTAACATGATTGGAGCTATAGAAAATATTGACTCAGGCCGTATTCTGGCTGATAATATTGATATAACAAAACTAAAAAACAAAAGGCTGTATTTTTCTGAAAAAGTAGGTTTTCTTTTCCAGAATTACGCTCTTATAGAAAATAAAACCGTAGAAAAAAATCTTAATATAATATCAAAAAAATACAGGACGGATATCAGTATAGCACAGGCACTTGAGTATGTGGGAATGTCAGGACGTGAGAAAACCAAAGTATTTCAGCTTTCAGGCGGAGAACAGCAGAGAATAGCCCTGGCAAGACTGATGCTGAAAAAATGTTCCATAATATTAGCTGATGAACCTACTGGTTCTCTGGACCGTAAAAATGCTCAGATTGTCATCTCAATACTGAAAAAAATGAACAAGTCCGGAAAAACAGTAATTATGGTAACTCACGACAAGTCACTTCTGGATAACGATATGAGAATAATTAATTTATAACTAAATAGTTTTAAAGCAGGTAAATGTCATTTAAAATCAAAAGAGTGACATTTGCCTGCTTTAGTTGATTTATTATATTATCTGTGGTATTATAAGTTAAAAACAATCAAGGAGAACTATGAAAATAACATACTTCAACTTCTTTACCGGGAAAATGAAAAACGGCGCTTCATACCGCATAGTTCAGCTTTCCGATCTTCATAAAAAATGCTTTGGTCCGGAAAACCAGGAACTATCAGAAATTGTGGCTTCACAGAAACCGGACGCCGTATTTATAACAGGTGACATGGTAAGCCGCTCAATGACTGACATAAACAATCTTAAGCCGCTCCTTAAAAATCTCAGCAGCACAGCTCCCGTTTACTATTCTCTCGGAAACCACGAAACAGATATGAAAACAGTTAATCCCGCTCTTCACGCTGAACTGATGAGATGTATTTCTGAAAACTGCATTCTGCTTGATAACAGAACTGAATTCATAAAAGGAGAAAGGGTTACTCTGCAGATATCCGGACTTACAGTATATCAGGAATGCTATAAAAAAGACGGACACTACCGGAACCTCAGAAAAATAAATGCTGATGATGTAAAAACTCTTCTGAAAACAGAACCTGATCCGGACTGTATCAGTATTCTGCTGGCGCATAATCCAAACTTCCTTGATGCATACGCAGAATATGGTTCTGACCTCATTCTTTCCGGTCATGTCCATGGTGGCTGTATCAGACTTCCATTCATCGGAGGACTTCTTTCTCCTGAACGAAAATTTTTCCCGAAATACGATTCCGGTGAATATAAAAAAGGAAATTCGTCAATGCTTGTTTCCTGCGGCCTCGGAAAATTCAGATTATTTAATCCTTCTGAAATTACTGTTATAAATTTAATATAAAAAAAATCCTGAACTGTTCTCCGGCTCAGGATTTTTTATTAATTGTATTTTTTGGGGTTACTACTGTACTGTTGAATTCATTTTTGTGGACAGCTGAAATATACATCAATTATATTATTTTCATTTTTTTCACTGTCAATGTTAATCACAGAATAGATAAAATATCCTTCTTTATTCATTGAATTACGTGATATATATTCCATAAGATAATCTTTCGCATTATCTATTTTTTCAATACTGCCTGTATATCTTAGCTTCAGCGCATTGCTTATTTCAAAGTTATGTTTATACTCAAATTCAGGCTGAATCTCCGTTTGATTTTCCATAATAGGTATTAATATCTCACTTGGCTCATTGTCTTCGATTTCATAAATTATTAACGGAAATCCGTCTACTGTATTATTCAGTACCGCCATATTCCTGCACATGAAATCCACAAGTTTCAGTATTTCATCTTTCCTGACATAACAGGTATATGAAAGAAGATGATCATAACTCAAAGTCTGATTATTTAATATTTTCATAGCATTAAATATTCCATTTTTTATCAACTCCAATTAATAATGCGTGCATTCATTTATTTATTTCAAATTTACTTGTATTTTATCCGTATTTTTGCTATAATGAACGTATTATATTTATTTATTCAATAGAGATTACAGGGATTATAGTTTTATGGGTTAGCCCAGCAACCCTAGTATATCAAGTAAAGTAAACATTTCTATTTCTCCTTTTATTTTTGGCTGATTAACTGTGTTTATAATATACATCATACCAGTATTTTTTTCATCAATATCGGAGTAATCAGTACAATAATCGGAGTAATCAGTCATATTCATTGTATAAAAGGAAAATTATATGCATCTGCTGTTATTGTCGACAATTCTTTGTATTGTTATTGAATTTGTATTTCTTAAGTATTTTGATATTATACATAATTTAAAAAGAAAAAGAGGAATAATGACAACTGTGCTTATTTTCAGCGTTTTCGGCGTTCTATCCAATTCTTACAATATATTTAATATTTCAGGAAATATTAACAGGATATTATTATTATTTTCAGCTTCCTTTTTTGTACTGTATCGTCCATTAGCATACTCTTTTATTTTAAAAAAACTTAATAAAAAAATAATTGTCACATCATATTCGTTCTATGCTGTGGACACGATTTTCGAAGCAATAATTACTTTTATTTTCAGAAATAATATCAGCAATAATGTTCGTTATCTTCTTATTACATCATTTGAATTATTAATTCTCAGCATAATAACACTGATTATAATAAAATTTAAAGCTTCTGATTCCGTAAAAAATGCAATATTCTCGCTAAAACCTTCATCAGTCATTCTAATCATTACATTCATTATCTACTGTTTTCTTTTTGCTTATTCTCTGATGGAATACAAGCAATTTATAAAATATTTTGCTTTTGGAACCATTTTCATTGTTCCTCTTGTTGTTCTGCTTATTTTCCGGATTTCAATTAATTCAAAAAAGCATGAGGAAACAGCAGTTCTTCTTGAAAGGCAGCTTGAAAATCAGGTTGAATACTATGAAAAGATAAATGCTATATATTCTGAATTAAGAAGTTTCAGACATGATTATAAAAACCATATATCCTGTCTTCGTATCCTTATTTCAGAAAACAGTATCGATGAAGCTTTGGAATATCTTAATGATCTTAATTCATCTGCAGACAACAAACAAAAATATTATGATACAGGAAACAATATGATTAATGCACTCATTACTGAAAAAAATGAAAAAGCAGCTTCCTGCAACGCCAGAATAGAATTTAATGGTACTGTTCCTGCTTCAGGAATAAAAAATATTGATTTGTGTACCATATTTTCCAATGCTCTTGACAATTCAGTCGAAGCATGTGAAAAGGATAATTCATGTTCTGAAAAAATCATAACAATTGATTCAAAATACAAGCAGGGAATATACTTACTTACTATATCAAATCCATGCTTTGACGATATTACATATGACAGTACCGGGAATATATCAACTTCAAAAGCAAACAGGGAACATCATGGATTTGGTGTCCTTAATATAAAAAAAACCGTAAAAAAATACGACGGACATACAGAAATAAAGCATGTTGAAAGCAAATTCGAGCTTAATATTGACATGATACCAGAAACACATGACAACAGCTAAGAAAGGAAACTATTTATGAGAATCGCTATTTGTGACGATGAAAAATTCTTCAGAAATGAACTGAAGAAAGCACTGGATTTATACTCAAAGGAGCGAAAGACAGATATACTATATGATGAATTCAGCGACGGTCATGACCTGCTGGCATGCAGAAACAGCTATGATATCATATTCATGGATTATCAGATGGATTCAATAGACGGACTGGAAACGGCTAAAAAACTGAGAATCAACAACAATAAAACTACTATCATTTTTCTTACAAGCTATCCTAAAATAGTATTTGACACATTTCAGGTCAACGCCTTCCGTTTTCTCGTAAAACCTCTCGAATATGAAAAACTCCGGCAGGCACTTGACGATTACAGAGATACAGTAAATTCCGAAAAATACATTGTAATTAAAACAGACGAACTTACAAAGCGGATTCCTGTAAATGATATTATATATGCAGAAGCCTCCGACAAATACTGCTATATCAGAACTGAAAAAGACAATATTCTCTATAAAAAAACTCTTTCTGAATTTGAATCAATGCTCCCTGAAGAATCTTTTTTCAGATGCCACCGCTCATACATTGTAAATTTCAGTCACATTGTATCCCACACCAGTACGGATATTCTGTTTGACAATAACGAAAAAGCCCTTATCAGTAAAGTTAAAGCATCCGCTTTTAAAAAAGGATTTCTTGACTACGTAAAAAAAACTTCATAAAATACAAACCCCATCTGTTCTTTTAAAAACAGATGGGGTTTGTTATATATTAAAATTATGAAGAATTTTACTCGCTTGCTTCTGTTTCATCAGCTTCGTCATCATCAGGCTCTGTATCCTCTTCGATGACTTCATTCTTTTCCTCTTCGGAAGCTCTCTGCTCTTCAGCAAGGAGTTCCTCCTCAGAAGGAGCCTCAACAGCTTCAATCTCAGCAGAATCATCATGTTCCGCACGTGTAAATGTAACTACGCGGTCATCACCGTCAACTCTCATTACCTTAACACCTGTTGCATAACGGCCCATGATTCGGATATCACTTGTTCTGATTCGGATTACCACGCCGTCAAGAGAAATAAGGATAATATCATCTGTTTCATCAACAACCTTGATTCCGCAGACATAACCCTTTTCTTCTGAAACCTTGTAGTTAAGAAGACCGAAACCGCCTCTGTTCTGAATACGGTATGCTGAAAGCTCAGCTCTTCGTCCGAGACCCTTGTCTGATACTGTAAGAACTGTTGCACCCTCACGTACTCTTGCGATTGATACAACATAGTCGCCTTCACGCAGCTTAATTGCCTTTACGCCGTGAGCAGATCTTGAAAGCGGACGTACAGTGGTTTCATCAATTCTGATTGCCATACCGTTTCTTGTTGCGATAAGGAGATGTGCATTGCCTTCTGTCATACGAACGCCTGCAATCTCATCGCCCTCATCAAGACCGATAGCAATAAGACCGTTCTTTCTTACATTCTTGTATGCAGAGAGATTTGTTCTCTTGATTTTGCCGTTCTTTGTAACAAGAATAAGGAACTTACCCTCATCAAAGTCAGAGGTTTTAATCATTGCAGCAATCTTTTCATCTTCCTGGAGAGGGAGAAGATTTACAGCATTAAGACCTCTTGAAGCCTTCGAACCTTCAGGAATCTCATAGCACTTGAGCTTGTACATTACACCCTTGTTTGTTATAAAGAGAATATTGTCATGAGTTGATGCTATAAACATTTCGTTTACAACGTCCTCCTCACGCTGCTTCATGCCGATAACGCCCTTGCCGCCGCGCTTCTGTGTCTTGTATGCATCAAGAGCCATACGCTTGATATAGCCGATGTTTGTGTATGTAACAACGTTGTCCTCAACAGGAATAAGATCCTCGATATCAACCTCACCGCTGATATTTTCAATCTTTGTACGTCTTTCATCATTGAATTTCTTTCTGATTTCAGCAAGTTCCTCTCTGATGATTTCCTTAACCTTGCCTTCATCAGCAAGAATTCCTTCATACTCAGCAATTTTAAGATTGAGTGCAGCGAGTTCATCGATAATCTTCTGTCTTTCCATATTTGACAGCTGATAGAGCTGCATTCTTGCTATTGCTTCAGCCTGAATGTCGTCAAGTCCGAATCTCTCACAGAGTCTTTCCTTGATTTCGGTAATATTTCTTGAACTGCGGCAGATTCTGATTACTTCATCGATGTTGTCTGCTGCAATAACAAGACCTTCAAGAATATGTGCTCTTTCCTTAGCCTTACGGAGATCAAAGAGTGTTCTCTTTGTGATTACTTCCATCTGGAACTCAAGATACTTCTCAAGAAGCTGCTTGAGTGTAAGCACCTTAGGCTCACCGTTTACAAGAGCAAGAAGAATAACACCGACAGTATCCTGAAGCTGTGTGTACGAGAAGAGCTTGTTAAGAACTATCTGAGGAATAGCGTCCTTCTTGAGTTCGATAACAACACGCATACCTTCACGGTCAGATTCATCTCTGATTGTGTGAATACCTTCAATTCTCTTGTCCTTGACAAGATTAGCGATGTTTTCGATAAGTCTTGCCTTGTTTACCATATAAGGAATTTCTGTGATTATGATACAGTTTCTTCCCTTGATTTCCTCAATGTTTGTTTCGGCTCTGAGGGTAATCTTTCCGCGTCCTGTTGCATACGCCGCTCTCATACCCGCACGGCCCATAATTACGCCGCCTGTAGGGAAGTCAGGAGCCTTGATGAATTCCATGATTTCATCAAGAGTACAGTCAGGATTGTCTATGAGAAGATTGATACCGTCAATAACTTCACCGAGATTGTGCGGAGGAATGTTTGTAGCCATACCTACCGCAATACCTACAGAACCGTTTACAAGAAGGTTAGGAAATCTTGAAGGAAGAACAACAGGTTCCTTGAGTCTGTCATCATAGTTTGATGTATACGGAATAGTCTCCTTGTTAATGTCTGTGAGCATTTCCACAGCCATTTTTGTCATCTTGGCTTCTGTATATCGGTAAGCAGCCGGAGGGTCACCGTCGACACTACCGAAGTTTCCGTGACCGTCAACGAGAGGATATCTCAGTGAGAACTTCTGGGCAAGTCTTACCAGCGCATCGTATACAGATGAGTCACCGTGAGGATGATAACGACCGAGCACTGCACCAACAGTATCGGCACATTTTCTGTACGCCTTGTCAGGTGTAAGTCCGTTTTCATGAAGTGTGTACAGAATTCTTCTGTGTACAGGCTTAAGACCGTCCCTTACATCAGGAAGTGCACGTGAAACAATTACAGACATTGAATAATCAAGGAATGATTTTTCCATTTCATTTTCAATGTTTCTCTGAATTATTTTTGTATTGCTGTTAGCAACTTCAAAATCCACCTTTTATCATTTCCTTTCCTCTGTAAATTTTGCTTTTTTAAAGCTCTCAGTTACGACTTTCAGTTCGTCCTCACTGAAAATATTTTTAGGAACAACATAGAACATTCTCTTTACAAGATAAATGATGAAATAATCCTTTTTCTCAAGAATCTTTACATTGTCCTCAGTAAAATCTATTACTGTCTTTACAACGCCCGCCGGAGTAAGAGTCTCTGTTTCAGCGAAAAAATCCTCTTCTTCAGTACTTTCAGCTTTTTCTTCTGAGTTTTCAGGAGTTTTTTCTTCAGAAACGGGTTCCTTATCTTCTCCCGCAGCTTCACCGAACTCAGTTGTGCTGATGCTTATTCCGTCTTCATGAATCTGAACGGAATATCTGTCACCCTGAATTCCTTCAATCGAGTTCATAAGATTTTTTCTTATCATCGCGGAATTAAGCCATATTCCTGCTGTAAGGAAAATACAGACCACGATAATCAGTATGCATACTGAACTGCCCGGATCTCTGATTAAAGGGGGAATATATGAAATTCCTATAAGAGAGAATGCGCAGGTCATGAGAATGTTTTTGGGATATGTAAACTTTTTCTGAAAGTCCAGAAAAGCATTTCCGAACATCTCCATGCTTATGCTGTATTCCTTTGAAACTAATGGTTTTTCTTTCATATTTTAAATCCTTTTACACCAAGCCATCAGATATCAAGGTTCTGAACATACTTTGCGTTCTTTTCAATAAATTCTCTTCTCGGAGCAACCTTGTCACCCATAAGAATTGTGAAAATCTCATCAGCTCTCATTGCATCTTCCATGCTGATTCTTATCATTGTTCTTGTTTCAGGATTCATTGTTGTTTCCCAGAGCTGTTCAGCATCCATTTCACCAAGACCTTTGTAACGCTGAACTTCAATCTTGCCGTTTCCTCCGTCAGCTTCAAAGTCTGCAATGTACTGGTCTCTTTCAGGATCAGAAAAGGCATACTTAAACTTCTTGCCCTTTGAAACCTTGAAGAGAGGAGGCTGTGCTATATAGATATTGCCGTTCGTGATAAGCGGCTTCATAAATCTGAAGAAGAATGTAAGAAGAAGTGTTCTGATATGCGAACCGTCGACATCGGCATCGGCCATGATAATAACCTTGCCGTAGCGAAGCTTTGTGATATCAAAATCCTCACCGATGCTTGTACCGAGTGCCGTTACAACAGGCATAAGCTTTTCATTGCCGTAAACCTTGTCTATTCTTGCCTTTTCAACGTTGAGCATCTTACCCCAGAGAGGGAGAATAGCCTGATATCTTCTGTCTCTGCCTTCCTTGGCTGAACCGCCGGCAGAGTCACCTTCGACGATGTAGATTTCTGTAAATTCTATGTCTCTTTCAGAGCAGTCTGCAAGCTTGCCAGGAAGTGAAGCACTTTCAAGTGCGTTCTTTCTTCTTGTGAGTTCACGTGCTTTCTTGGCAGCTTCCCTGGCTCTGAGAGCAGCAACGCTCTTGTCGAAGATTGTTCTTGCAACAACAGGATTTGCCTCAAGGTAATCCATAAGCTTCTCATTTACGAGATTTTCAACGAAAGGCTTTACTGAAGGATTTCCGAGACGTCCCTTTGTCTGTCCCTCAAACTCACATTCTCTGAGACGTACTGATACAATGGCAGTAAGACCTTCACGGACGTCATCACCCAGAAGTCTGTCGCCGTCCTTGAGAAGACCGAACTTCTTTCCGTACTCATTGATAACCCTGAGAAGAGCATTCTTAAAGCCTGTTTCGTGAGTACCGCCGTCTATTGTGTGGATATTGTTTGCAAATGAAAGAACAACGGCATTGTAGCTGTCATTGTACTGAAGCGCAATTTCAGCAGTTGAGTTCTCATCAGAACCTGAGATGTAGATAACCTCATCTGAAAGAACCTCAAGACCCTTTGTTTTGTGAATATGCTCAACGAACTGTCTGATACCGCCTTCGTAGTGAAGAACCTCTGAAACAACATTCTCTTCGTCACGAAGGTCTGATATTACAATCTTTACGCCGGCATTGAGAAATGCCTGTTCACGGAGCCTCTTGAGAAGAATCTCGTAGTCATAGACTGTTGACTCGGTAAATATTTCGCCGTCAGCCTTGAAGCAGACCATCGTACCTGTTTCCTCAGTCTCGCCGATTATACAGAGTTCCTTTTCGTAGCTGCCTCTGTCGAAATGCTGGAAGAATATATTCTTTCCGTTTTTGATTGTAATTTCAAGCCATTCTGAAAGAGCGTTAACTACTGACGCACCAACACCGTGAAGACCTCCTGATACTGAATATCCGCCGCCGCCGAACTTACCGCCGGCATGAAGTACAGTATAAACAACAGTAGCCGCTGAAATTCCTTCAGTAGGATGAATACCTGTAGGAATACCACGTCCGTTATCGGATACTCTGATGATATTGTCAGGAAGTATGTCTACCTTAATCTCGCTGCAGAAACCGGCAAGAGCTTCGTCGATTGAGTTGTCCACGATTTCGTATACAAGGTGGTGGAGTCCTCTCGGACCGGTTGAGCCGATGTACATTCCGGGACGCTTTCTTACGGCCTCCAGACCCTCAAGGACCTGGATTTCATTTTCAGTATATTCTTCCGATTCAGGTCTTGCTATTGACTCAATTTCAATATTTTCATTCTCAGCCAATTTTTTATCCTCCTTCTGCTATATACTCTTGACCGCCCGCTTATACAGTGCCGCAGCCGATATCTGTGATATGTACACAGTCTCAGCGGATTTTCCGGTGCTGCAGACTATGAAGCTTTTAGGCATCTCATATGATACGTTTACGACGTTTCCGTCAGCAGAAGATCTTTTCAGAAATTCTCTGGTATCATTTCCGAGCGAAGTATTTTCTATATCAAATATACCGATAATCCCTTTATCATTAACTGATATTTCATTACCCAGATGAACATACATTGCTTTTTTCCTCGCTGTCAGTTATTATTCTGCCGCCGTGCATCTCGAATATGTTTTCACATTCGGCAATTACTGCTCTGTGATTGCAGGTAGTGATAAAAACCTGCATATCCGCGATGATGCTGCAGACAAACTTCTGTCTTCTTTCATCAAGCTCACCCATTACATCATCGAGAAGAATAACAGGTGATTCCTGCTTTTCCTCGCTGTAAATCTGAGCCTGCGCCAGACGCATTACAAGAGCCGTACTCTTCTGCTGTCCCTGCGAACCGAACTCCTTTGCACTGAGTCCGTTGATTTTCAGTGAAATATCATCCCTGCCTGCTCCCGTGTGGGTGTAGCCGAGACGAATATCGTTTTTTATTCCCTCATGAAGTTTTCTGTAGTAAATCTCCGTCATACTGCTGTCAGGAACCGAAGGATATTCAAAATCCTGAGGGAAAATGTTTGACTGGTACGAAACAGTCAGCGTTTCCGTTCCGCCGGCAATTCTGCTGTAAAGCTCCCTGCAGCGGACACTCAGCTTTTCAACGTACTGATTTCTCATAAAGGAAATATATGAACCGACCGCAGCAAGCTGTCTGTCCCATATATCGAGACTTTCCTCGCTGTCCTTTCCGGCTGTAATATTTTTTATCACAGCATTGCGCTGTGCTGTCAGCTGATCGTATTTTCTGATAAAGCTCATTGACTTCGGTTTAAGCTGTGAATAGCACAGATCCGTAAAATTTCTTCTTTTGTCAGGAGTTCCCCTGATAAGTTCTATGTCATCAGGAAGAAATGCTATGCACTTGAAGTTCTCAAAAAGACCGCTGTTGTTTTTCTGAACAACACCGTTAAGCGTTATCAGCTTGTTTTTAATGTTTTTCCGGATCATCCGGTAATTGATTTCCTGAGTCCTGAGCTCATCCTGAAATATTATTTTTATGTCAAACTCGTCTTCATCAAAGGCAAGATAATCCTTTTCCTTTGAATTTCTGAAGCTTCTGCATCCCGTTGAAATCCACAGAGCCTCAAGAAGATTGGTTTTGCCCTGGGCATTCTGCCCGTAGATAATATTAAAGTTTTTTCCAGGAATCAGATCTATATGCTTAAGATTTTTGAATCCCGAAACTGTGATTCTGGTTATATACATAAGGCTTTATTTTACAGCAATAACCATTCCGGCATATTCAACCTCGTCACCCGGACGAACCTTTTTGCCTCTCATGGTGCATACCTCGCCGTTAAATAAAACTTCACCGTTCTGAACGGCTTCCTTTGCCTCACCGCCTGTCATGGCAGCTCCGGCAAATTTTAAAAGAGAATCAAGCTTTATAAATTCTGTTGTAATTGATATCTCAGTTTTTTTCATAATATAGCCTTTCCTTACTTTCTGAGCTGAATAGGCATCAGCAGATACATAAAGCTGTCACCCTGAACAGGCACAATCTTTACAGGCCTGTTTGATGCAAGAAGCTGAATTCTGATTACATCAGCCTCACACGCCTTAAGTGCATCAAGAAGGAATTTGTTGTTAAATCCTATCTCCACAGCCTCACCGTTAACCTCAGCAGGGATTGAGTCACTGATCTTACCTATACTTGTTTTGCAGTCGATGTTCAGTGAACCTCCGTCAAAAACGCATCTTACAGGACATTTGTTCTTTTCATTTATGAGAAGAGAGCATCTTTCGATACTGTCTGCAAAATCTCTTGTTTTTATTAAAACCTCAGTTTTAAATTCTGTAGGAAGACTTGCCTTGTAGTTATGGAATTCACCTTCAAGAAGTCTTGAGACAACATAATAGCCGGAAATTTCAAAAATAATATGCTTTGAATCCGTAAATATGGTGCATAATTCCTCCGGATTTTCTCCGGAATTTTCCTCTTCTGATGCCGGTTTCGCAGCATCGCCTCTCGCGAGAAGCTTTGAAATTTCGTTGAGAGTTTTTGAAGGAACGACAAAATTTACCTTTTCAGAGGTTCTGACCGATTCTGTTCTGATAGCCATTCTGAATCCGTCGATTGCAACCATACGGAATATATTGTCCTCCATATCAAAAAGCTCACCTGTAAGAATCGGTTTGTTATCGCTTAATGATACAGCATGGTTTGTATGTTCTATCATGTTCTTGAGAATATACTGAGGAACAGTTATACCGTTTTCGTTGTTTATGTCAGGAAAATCAGGATATTCTTCTGAAGGAACAGCGGAGATATCATATGTTGTTGTTCCACCGAGAATGTTAACGTTGAGTTTTTCGTCAATCGTTAACTCAAGCTCGTCAGATGACATCCTTCTGATGATTTCACTGAAAAGTCTTGCGTTAACGACGAATTCACCTGAATCCTCCGAGTTAACGCTGATTGTCGTTCTGATACCAAGCTCAAGATCATATCCGGTAAGCTCCAGCTGGTTTTCCGTAAGTTTTACTTTTATACCTTCAAGTGCAGCTATATTTGACTTGGCAGGTACTGCTCTGGAAACGCTTGTTATTGCTTCGTGCAGTTTATTTTTATTACATTTGAATTTCATGTTCTGAACAGTGCCTTTCTTTCCGGGGATTGTTAACGTCTGCTTTATAATGATTATAAAATAATAAAAGATAGTTAACAGTCGCAGCAGTAGGGAGTGTTAAAAAGTTAGTTTGACCGTTAACATCGGAAATATCGGGGATCCGGCGTCAACAGGCCGGTTTTGAACCGATGTTAATCGTTATTGAAAAAAATTCTTCCTGTTGACGGGTTGAATTTCTGTTGAGTTGAAAATAAAAGTTTGTTGAGTATTTTCTTGAAAGTTAACTGCTTTTCAAATCCGTTTTGAAATCTGAAATGTTCAAAATGTTGTTAACAGCAGTAACACTGTTTGGAAAAGGTTAACTTCCGGCTTCTGTTAACTGTACAGACGGCGCAGTTAACAGAACTGAAAAATGATGAAACTTTTAACCTTCTTTCAACATACTGTTGAAAGAAATGTGGAGAAACTGTTGGCGTGATGTTTATTTACCTTTGTCACGGATATTTTTAATGATATCATCGACCATTTCTCTGAGGCTTGCATCTTTTTTGAGATTGTGTTCAACACTGTTAACAGCGTATACTATTGTAGAGTGATCTCTTCCGCCGAATTCGACGCCGATTGCGACAAGTGACATCTGAGTAATCTCACGTACTACATATATAGCAACCTTTCTTGCATTTGAAATCTGTGCTGAACGTTTGTTTGAACGGATATCGTCAGGTGTTACTCCGTATACATTGGCAACTTCGCCTATAATTTTCTCGACGGTAATCGGGATTGGCTGGTCGTCGTTAAGAATGTCTCTTATTACGCTCTGCGCCATAGCCATTGTCGGAGGACTTCCTGCAAGATGCTTGAGTGCTTTCAGTTTCTTAACTGCTCCTTCAAGCTGACGGATGTTTGTTTTAAGTCTGTTTGCGATAAACTCTGATACTTCGTCAGGAAGGTTAAGGTCGAGAAGCTCTGCCTTCCTTCTTATAATGGCGATTCTTGTTTCAAAGTCAGGAGTTGATATGTCGGCGATAAGACCCCATTCGAATCTTGTTCTGATTCTGTCCTCAAGAGTTTTGATATCCTTCGGAGGTTTATCTGATGTGAGAACTATCTGACGTCCGTCCTTGTGGAGTTCGTTGAATGTATGGAAAAACTCTTCCTGTGTACTTTCCTTGCCTGCTATAAACTGTACGTCATCGACGAGAAGGACGTCGGCACTGCGGTACTTTTCGTGGAAGGTGGTTGTTTCCTTTTTCATCTTGATAGCGTCGATGAGTTCGTTCGAGAACGTTTCACCGGTAACGTAAATGATATTTATTCCCGGTCTGATTCTTTTCATTTCGTTTGCTATGGCGGTCAGAAGGTGGGTTTTGCCGAGTCCGCTCGGACCGTGGATGAACAGCGGGTTGTATGTGCTTCCGTTGTTGTCCTTTGCTACTGCTGTGCAGGCTGCATAAGCAAACTCGTTTGATTTGCCTACTATAAAAGTATCAAAGGTATAATCGTACTCGGCACATTCAAAGCTTTTTTCGAGTTCCTGGTGTATTTTGTCGAGCTGGTCGGTGTTAACTGGAGGTACCGGGTTCTTGCTGTCCTGTGTTGTGACGATTATTTCGGCGTCAATTCCTGTGACGTCAAGAAATGCCTGTCTGAACATTGATTCGTAGTTGCTGACAAACGTATCTCTCTGAAATTCCGTTGCCAGGAAAAGTGTGACCTGTTTTCCGTCAAAACCTCTTGTTTCAATCGGCTTTATCCAGAGATTGTATGCTGTTTCCTGAACTGCTCCTGAATCAAGACAGTGCTTTTTGACTTTTTCGAAAAGTTCCTCAAAGCTGAAGGAATTGTCGGGCATTATCTTTATCCTCCTGTGTGTATTTTTGTTTTTCTCTGTGAAAAAAATTCCAGACATTTGTTAACGCCGCTGTTAACAGGGCGCAATTACAATTGTTAACATTATAACATAATTTTCTGAGAAATTCAAGTTAACAAAGGAACAGAATTTTGACCGTTAACGAATTTCTCCGGAACTTCATAATCCGGAAAAATCCGTCTCGTTAACAACCCGGCCTGCAGCTGCGCTTCGGTTAACGAAAAATCTTTATGCAATTACGTTATATAGTATAGTTTTTCAGAGCTGTAATTGTGGGATTGATACATTAATTTTAAAAATTCATAAAAAGACTTGACACAGACATTTGTATTGGGATATAATTTATTATTGCAGGGTTATGTTATTTATTCATTATTCATTTTTCGTATGAATTATATGATAAGCTGCTTATTGTGGTTTACTACTGAATAAAAACTGTAGGGCACACCTGAACGGGTGCCTTGTATATCAATTTAAGACACTGGAGGTAATAATAATGAAAAGAACTTATCAGCCAAAGAAGCTTCACAGAAAGAAGGAACACGGTTTCAGAAAGAGAATGTCTACAGCTAACGGACGCAAGGTTCTCGCAAGAAGACGTCTCAAGGGCAGAGCTAAGCTCTCTCACTAATTTCCGTTTTTCAGCTTGTCAGTAACGGCGTTCCGTTGCTGACAGCAAAAATTTATTAACGAATCCAAAGAAGGCCACAATTGTTTATATTTTGTGGTCTATTTAATTAAGAAAACATTTTTTATGGTTTATACTGAGGTATTAAATAAAAACAAGGATTTTCTGAATCTGTATCACAGAGGAAAGTCAATAGTCTCAAAGGCTGTTGTAATCTACTTCAAACCAAACGGACTTTCGTGTAACAGATTCGGCATAACAGCGGGAAAAAAAGTCGGAAATGCTGTTATGAGAAATCGTGCAAAAAGAGTAATAAGACAGGCTTATCGTGAAAATGAACTTTTGTTTCCGCTGGGCATAGATATAGTAATTGTTGCAAGAAGATATGCGGCAGAGGTTAAGGAAGATTATATTGACAGCTTTATAAGAAATCATGCTGTCAGTCAGATTGAATCATATCTGAGTTCCCCGGAGGAGACAAGCAAATGAAAACTTTTATATTCAGGTTATATCTGTTTCCAGTCAGGTTTTACCGGAGATTTATTTCCCCTCTTACACCACCCTGCTGCCGTTTTACTCCTACATGTTCGGCTTATGCTGTTGAGGCGGTCGAAAAATTTGGCATTATTAAGGGAACAGCTCTTGCGGCGTGGCGCATCCTCAGATGCAATCCGTTCTGCGAAGGCGGTATAGACAATGTTCCTGAGGAGTTTAAATTTGTAAAGATAAAAAAAACAAAATGGAGGAGATAAAACTTGAGAATTTTAGGTTATCCGCTCGGATGGATAATGTATGGCATCTACAGCTTCTGTAAAAGCTATGGTTTGTCACTTATAATATTTGCAATACTTACAAAGGCGCTGCTGCTCCCTCTTAACGTAAAGAGCCAGCAGAGTGCAGCAAAAATGAGAGCTCTTAATCCAAAGCTTGAAAAAATCAGAAAGAGCTTTGCGAATAATCCTCAGCGTATACAGGAAGAACAGATGAAGCTTCAGGCAGAGGAGGGTGTAAACCCTGCGGCAGGATGTCTTCCGGCACTTATTCAGTTTCCGATTCTTTTCGGTATCGTAGACGTTGTTTACAAGCCTCTTAAGCACATCATCAGAATCAGTGCAGGCACAATTGACCGTGCGGCAGAAATACTCGGAAATATACCTGGTCTCGATATTTCAAGAACAGATCTTTCTGTAAGCTACCGTGAGCTCAACATCATCAAGTATGCATCAGATCCGCAGTACAGCAGTTATTTTTCAGAACTGGGCAGTGATTTTATTTCAAAAATAAACGACTTCAATGCTCATAATCAGTTCCTTGGATTTATAAATCTCGGAACCAAGGCGGATCTTCATCCGGAAGCATGGACTGCAGGTGCGGTTGCACTTGTGGTAATTCCTGTTCTTTCAGGTCTTATAAATCTTGCTACAACATTAATTTCACAGATTCATCAGAAAAAGACAAATCCTGCAGCTGCAAGCATGGGAAGCATGAATGCAATGATGTACGGTATGTCAGTATTCTATATCTGGTTCTCGTTCTCAATTCCTTCAGGTGCTGCTTTCTACTGGACAGTTTCAGGTTTACTCGGACTTATCCAGATGGTTGCATTCAACAGCTACTACACTGCAGAAAGATGTGCAGCGCTTCTTGAAGCTGACAAGGAAAAGAATAAGAACAAAAAGCCGGGCTTTATGCAGAAGCTTATGGAACAGCAGCAGGCAGCGCTTGCTGAACAGAATGGCACTTCATCATACACCGGTTCTGCAGCAAAGGCACGTGAGGGACTTTCAAAGTCACAGTACAATGAAAAGAGCCGTCAGGCTATAAGTGATGCCAGAAAGATTATCGAGGCAAAGTACACGGATGAAGGTACTGAAGACGATGCTCTTGAAGCGGCAAGAAGAAAAATGGCACTGAAATACGGCGACGAAGCCGAATAAAATAAACTTTTAATTTCTGAAAAGGAGTGATTGAAATGAAAAACATATTTGTCGGAAAAACAATAGAAGAAGCAAAGATGAACGCAGCTGAAGCTTTTGGTGTATCAGCTGACGAAATTAAATTTACAGTTCTCGAAGAACCCAAGAAGGGACTTTTTGGTCTTATCAAGGGCGATGCAAGAGTAGAAGCTGAATATACACCTGCTGAAGCAGCACCGGCTGCAGCTGCTGAAACTGCAGTACCAGCTGAAACAGAAGCTACTGAGGCTGAAACAGAAGTATCTGCTGTATCCGAAAAGGAAAAATTTGAAGGAAGCAAGGCAGAGGCTGCTGTACAGTACATTTTCAATATTTTTGACAAGATGGGTGTTAAGGCTGAGTATTCATACGAAGAAACTGAAGACGGAGTAGTCATTAATCTTGACAGCGAGGATACAAGCTTTATTATCGGAAGAAGAGGCGAAAACCTCGACGCAATTCAGTATCTTGCTTCAATGTTCTGCAACAGACTTGATGACGAATACTACAGGGTTGTTCTTGACAGCAACGGATACAGGGAAAAGAGGAAGAAAACACTCGAAGACCTTGCAAAGAAGATTGCCAAGAACGTACTCAGATCAGGACGTTCTACTGTTCTTGAACCGATGAATCCGTATGAAAGAAGAATTATCCATTCTATGATTTCTGAAATAGAAGGCGTTTCATCACGTTCTGTCGGTGAGGAACCATACAGAAAGATTATCATTTCTTCACTCGTAAAGAAGGAACACAGACACGGCGACAAGCGCGGCGGAAGAGGCGGACGCAGAGGCGGCGGTGACAGAAGAAACAAAAACTTCGAACCAAGATCTCTGGATCTCAAGACAAGCTTCGAAAAGGACTACAGGAAGCCGAAGCCTGAAGATGATCTGAACGCAGGTCTTTACGGCAAGATTGAAATCTGATAAAACATAATACCAGAAACTGATTTCCCCGGTGAAGGTTTTCATCGGGGAAATAAATTTGTATAGTCTGAGGAGGTTTTGAATTTTATGTCAACAGTAGCTGCAATATCAACCCCGAATGCAGTCGGAGGTATATCCGTAATAAGAATTTCAGGCAGTGAGGCTTTTTCAGTTTCCGACAGGATTTTCAGAGCATACAGCGGAAAAAAGGTAACTGATATGGAAGGCTATACCTGTGCCTACGGTGAAATTTCTGAAAACGGTGAAAAGCTCGATGACGTGGTTCTGACAGTATTTCGTGCTCCGAAGAGCTATACAGGTGAGGATGTTGCGGAGATATCATGTCACGGAGGCATGTATATAACCAGACAGGTACTCAGACTTATTCTTGCATCAGGTGCGGAGCTTGCTCAGCCCGGTGAATTTACCAAGAGAGCATTTCTGAACGGAAAGATGTCGCTTACACAGGCTGAGGCCGTAATGGATGTCATCTCTTCAACAGGCAGAAATGAACTCAGATATGCAGTTGCTCTTAAGGACGGAGCGATGTTCAGAAGAATTACTTCAGTAAGGGAAAAACTCATAAAGAGTCTGGGTGATCTTGCTGCGTGGGCGGATTATCCTGAGGAGGAAGACATTCCTTTTGTTGACCCTGTTGTTCTTGAAGCAGATCTTGTGGATATCAGAGCTGACCTTATGAAGCTTTCATCTACATACGATTACGGCAAAATAATAAAGGAAGGTATCAATACTGTAATTGTGGGCAGACCGAATGTCGGAAAGTCAACTCTTATGAACTGCCTGAGCGGTTACGAGCGAAGCATTGTTACCAGTATTGCCGGTACAACCAGAGACGTTGTTGAAGAATATGTAAAGATAGGAGAGCTTTCAATACGCCTTTCGGATACGGCCGGAATAAGAAACACTGACGATCAGATAGAACAGCGCGGTGTTGAGATTGCATACGGAAAAATAAAAGAGGCGGATCTCATACTTGCTGTTTTTGATTCATCCGAAGAGCTTTCCGATGATGACAGAAAGATAATAGATTCCCTTGGTGACAGAAAGGCAATTGCCCTTCTTAACAAGTCAGACAAGGAAAGAATAGCTGATATAGAGTATCTGAAAAAGCATTTCAGATACGTTATAGAGATTTCAGCAAAAAATTCAGGAGGTATAGAGGGCCTTGAGGAATGTCTTGAGAAGATGTTCATAAATGAAGAGATTGATTCACAGGACGGTATTATTGCAAATGAACGTCAGAAAATATGTCTTGAGATGTCACTTGATTCAGTAAATGCGGCTCTTGATGCACTAAGAGCAGGAGAAAGTCTTGATGCGGTAACTGTTGTTATCGATGAGGCACTGGCAAATCTTCTTAAGCTTACAGGTGAAAATGTTGCTGACAGCGTCGTGAATGAAGTATTTTCACGTTTCTGCGTTGGTAAGTAAAGAAAGCAGTCAGGAGGAATTTTTTCGTGGAATATACAATGGGAAATTACGACGTAATAGTTGTAGGTGCGGGACATGCAGGGGTCGAGGCTGCGCTTGCAAGTGCAAGACTCGGATGCAGAACTGCCCTGTTTACAATATCACTTGATATGATAAGCAACATGCCGTGCAACCCTTCAATCGGAGGAACAGCCAAGGGTCATCTTGTACGTGAAATTGATGCTCTCGGCGGTGAGATGGGAAGAGCGGCTGACAGCTGCTTTATCCAGAGCAGAATGCTTAACCGCGGACGCGGTCCTGCTGTTCACAGCCTCAGAGTTCAGGCTGACAGAAAGCTTTTTCACAAATACATGAAAAAGGTATGCGAAGATGAAAAGAATCTTGATATAAAGCAGGCTGAGGTTGCCGCAGTACTTACTGAAAACGGTGAAATCCGCGGAGTAAGGACATATCTTGGTGCTGAATATACATCGAAGGCTGTTATTATTGCAACAGGTACGTATCTGCGGGGAAAGATTCACGTAGGTGAGGCTTCATACTCAGGCGGACCTGACAATACGATAGCACCGATGAGTCTTACTGATTCACTTAAGGAAAACGGAATTACTCTCAGAAGATTCAAGACAGGTACACCATGCCGTGTGCATAAGAGAAGTATTAATTTTGATGTGCTTGAAAAACAGGACGGTGACGAGGATATTGTACCGTTTTCATTTGTAACAGACAGAAGCACTCTCAGAAATCAGGTAAGCTGCTATATTTCATACACAAATGCTGAAACACACAGAGTTATAAAGGAAAATCTTCACCGTTCACCTCTCTACAGCGGACTCATTGAGGGTGTAGGTCCGAGATACTGTCCGTCCATTGAAGACAAGATAGTCAGATTTGCCGACAAGGAAAGACATCAGCTCTTTATCGAGCCGATGGGTCTTGATACTGACGAGTATTATCTTCAGGGCATGTCGTCATCTCTTCCTGAGGATGTTCAGCTTGCATTTTTAAGAACTATAAAGGGGCTTGAAAATGTTGAGATAATGCGTCCTGCGTATGCTATCGAGTATGACTGCTGTGATCCTACAGAGCTTCTTCCTACACTTGAATTCAAAAATCTCAGCGGACTTTACGGTGCAGGTCAGTTCAACGGAACAAGCGGATATGAGGAAGCAGCTGCACAGGGACTTGTTGCAGGTATAAACGCTGCGCTTAAGATTCAGGGCAGGGAGCCTGTAATTCTTGACAGAGCAAGCTCATACACGGGAACTCTTATAGATGACCTTGTTACCAAGGGCTGCACGGACCCTTACAGAATGATGACTTCAAGAAGTGAATACAGACTTCTTTTAAGACAGGACAGCTGTGACCAGAGACTTACCCCGATCGGACACAGAATCGGACTTATAGATGATGCAAGATATGAAAAGCTTCTTGTAAAGCAGCAGCAGATAGCTGAGGAATTTGAGCGTGTATGCACTCTTAATATTGCTCCTGCTCCTGAACTCAATGCATTTCTTGAGGAGAACGGGACAACGGCAATGACAACAGGCTGCAAGATGGTTGACCTTATGAGAAGACCTCAGCTCAACTACTTTATGCTTAAGGATTTTGACAGGACAAGACCTGAGCTTGACTATGAGGTATGCGAGCAGGTTGACCTCAAGATTAAGTATGACGGATATATTCAGAAGCAGATTGCACAGGTTGAACAGATGAGAAAGCTCAACGACAAGCTTCTTCCTGAAGATATTGACTATAAGGAAATCAAGGGTCTGAGACTTGAAGCAGTTGAAAAGCTTTCAAAGATGCGTCCGTTCAGTATCGGTCATGCGTCGAGAATTTCAGGTGTTTCACCTGCTGACATTTCTGTACTGCTTATCTGGCTGGAACAGAACGGCAGAAAATATGCAAATAAGTAAGGAGATAATTTATGCTGCCTGAATACAGCTTCTGCAAAAAGGTATTTGAGGAAAATGAGCTTGTTCTGACTGAGGAAGTCTATGAAAAGCTTGATATATATGCTGATTTTCTTGTGGAAACCAATAAAGTAATGAACCTTACAGCAATTACTGAGCCTGAGGAAATTCTTGTAAAGCATTTTGCGGACAGCATTTCAATAACAAAGTACGTTGATTTTGCTGACGGAATAAAGGCGATAGATGTTGGAACCGGAGCGGGATTTCCTCTGCTTCCTGTAAAAATTTATAAGCCGGGAATAAAAATTACTCTTCTTGACGGGCTTAACAAGAGAATAAAATTTCTCTCTGAACTCTGCGAAAGAATTTCGGTTGATGCTGAATGCATTCATGAGCGTGCTGAGCTTCTTGCAAAGAAGCCGGAGTACAGGGAAAAGTATGACGTTGCTACTGCAAGAGCAGTTTCGGCTATGCCTGAACTTTCCGAGTACTGTCTTCCTTTTGTAAAAAAGGGCGGAGTGTTCTGTGCTATGAAGGGACCTTCCGAGGACATAAGTTCTGCTGCGAATGCAGTAAAGCTTCTGGGCGGAAAGATTTCAGACGACATAAAATATGAAATCAACGGCGAACAGAGAAGGGTAGTTATAGTAAACAAGATTATGCCTTGTCTGCCTAAGTATCCGAGACCTTCCGGAAAAATCAAATCAAAGCCGCTGTGATTACAGCGTATTTCCTGCTGCAGAGCGGGAAAAGATAAAAGCGAAATCCGCCTTATTATAAACCAGGCGGATTTCGCTTTTTTATGTATACTGATGTTTTTAATCCGTATCAGAGTGCTGACACAGCAGGGATGCAGTTATTAAAGAGATGTGATTACTCTTGAAAGATACTGTTTGAGTTTTGAAAGGTCTGCAAGGGATACAGTTGAGTCATGGTCAACGTCAGCAGCTATTTTCTGATTTTCAGTGAATTTTATATCACCGATAAGCATAAGTGACATTTCTGTAAGGTCTGAAAGATCTGTTCTTCCGTCTGAATTTAGGTCACATGTGCCTGACTGTGGTGAAGAAGCGATTACAGACGTATCGGCATTTACAGAAGAATCAGGTTCAGTCTTGTTATTATCGCCGAAGCTTTTTACAGTAATATTCAGGTTATCATCAATAACCAGATCAGCTGAACAAACAGCTGTTTTTCCTTCGCTTGCCAGGAAGACATTAAAGTTTACTTCTCCCGGTTTTTCGGCTTTATAAATGTCCATTTTATCATAAGGACCGCATGTAGCCATAGGTGCGTCAGTAAAGTGTGATATTTCAGCCCCGAAAGCTCCTGTTCCGGTATATTCGGTTTTGTTTGAACCCATGTATCCCAGACTGCGGCATAATACAACATACTTTCCGTGTACGGAAAAAATGCCGTATGTTTCCTTGAATTTATTGTAAGTCTCTGCACTGATCAGATGACTGCTGACGCTGCATGCAGTTTTCTCTATAAATTCATCAGCTGTCATTCCGTCAAATAAAACTTCGTCTTCAGAATCCGTCTTTTCAGCAGCAGTGGTTTTTACCGGTTTTTCAGCAGCATCCTCCGCGAATGCATTGCTGGTGAAAAAAGCAGCGTTTCCTGCTAATGTTACGCATGCCAGCGCCAGAGTAAAAATAGTCTTTTTCATAATAAATAACATCTCTTTCCTTTTCTGAAATATTCAGGTTGAAATTATGGTTTCTGAATATTCTTTTTTCTCTGTATATAATACGTTTTATAATTTCAAAATGTTTCAGAAAAAAAGAAATTTTTCTGAAAATATCACTTTAACTCACCATGTTTGTGACAGTTACATTAAATACAAAAATCCATATACTGGCAAAATTTTACCGCTTATGCGGTGTTTCATTGCGAACAAGGAGCTGAAAGCGACGAAGGGAGCAATAGAAATCACCTATGCAAGGCCTGCTAAAGAAGACGAGCCAGCGGCGAAGTCTGATTTCTGCAGGCTACTGCTGGGCGAAAATTTTACCTTTAAGGGCGAAATGGTTGTATTTTACAGAATTGTATGATAGAATACAAATGTTGCGCAGCGAAAAAAAATATATTATAATTATATAAGAATGGAATAACAATGCCGTTCATGGCATTACTCAGGAAATTTTAAACAGAAAACGGAGAAAACCACTATGAAAAACAACAGTATAAAGGCATTAAAAAGAATAGCAGCATCAGTATTTGCCGGATGCATTATAGCAGCTTCATTTACCGCATGCGGAAGTAAACAGGAAGAAGCATCTGACCTGCACGACGTCATGACCCGACTGTCAGACGGTCAGATTTATGAGGGCGGAGCTGATTACAGCAATGCCGGATACAACGAAAACATCTCTGTTCCGGGTTATGACACTCTGGAATTTACGGCAGACCAAAAAGAGCAGAGTGTCCTTCTCCACAATCCGGAGGAAAATACCTGCTGCTTTGACATGAGCCTTACACTTGAAGACGGAACGGTAATCTGGCAGGCGGACTCAAAGCTTGAACCGGGTATTGCATTTACATCAATTATCCTTGAGAAGCCGCTTAAGGAAGGCGTGTATGAAAATGTAAAGCTGACATATAAATGCTGTACACTTACAGACCACGCAGCACTTAACGGTTCAGAGATAGTGGTAAAAATCAATGCGGTAAAGGAAAAGAAATAAATCCGCTAAGGTAAAACTGATTATTGTTCCACGTGGAACAATATCACGGAAAGCAATTATTGATATATTTACGCTAATTTAGACTTGACATGTTTTATTTGGTATGATAAAATAACGATATTACTGTGTATGTACTATAAAAACAAGTCAGGAGATAAAAAATTATGAAAAAGAAATCATTTATTACTGCAGCTCTGGTGTTATCTTTACTGAGCCTTACAGCATGCGGTGCAGGAGAAGAAAATATTGAATTATCAGCTGAAAACGAAACTTATAATGAAAGTGTAACAGAACCTGCTGTTGAAACAGAAGAAGCTGAAACTGAGGAAGTAACAACAGAAGCGGTCACCGAAATCATTACAGAAGAGGTTACGTCCGCAGCTTCAGAGACAGTTACCGAAGTCGTTACAGAAACAGTTACAGCAGAAAGTGAGATTTCAGAAACTTCTGCAGAAACAGCTAAGCCGGGTTCCGGAAGTTCAGCATCAGGATATGCTGAGTTTGTACTTAAGGAAGGATTAAGTGCCAATTACGCTGATCTTGACAACAGATGCTTTTCCTATGACGGAAAGATTTACAGAGTAGGTGAAACAACGCTTCAGGATATGATAGACAACGGCGTTCCTTTCAGGGAATCGGATCTTAAAAATGCCGGAAACAATGTAAACAAAAGCAGTGTAACAGATTATTATAAAGTTGAAGTAAACAGATTCAACGGTATGCAGTTTCAGTTTGCGAATTTTACAGATGATGATATTACAGCTTCTGAATGTGTACTTAAATTTGCGAGATGGTACACTCTTTATGTGCCTAACGATGCTTTTGATGATGAAAGAAATCAGGAAATAATTGCATTAGCAAATGATGCTTATGAACACATAGGATTATCAGTTCCGTTTAATATCACCATAGATCAGCTTAAGGCAGCAAATCCTGATCCGACAAAAGAATCGGAGGTCAAACTTGAATATACTTCAGATGCTAAGAAATATATCGGAAGGAGCGGTTACGTATTTGATTTCCACGGCGGAACAGGTCAGGTAAACGGTGTTGCTATATCGTGGCTTCCATAATGTTTATTTTGTAACAGAGGTGTTAATATGCTTGCGTCAATGATGAAAAGTATAATAGAATATGACAGATGTTCAGTTGTTATCTGCGATTTAAACCACACAATAATCTATATGAATCCGGCAGCTGTAATCAGATACGCGAAACGCGGAGGATGCAGCCTTATAGGAAAGAGTCTTCTTGAATGCCATAATCCCAAGTCGAATGAGATTATAAAAAAGGTTGTTGCCTGGTTTGAAAAGTCAGAGAAAAACAATATGATATACACAGCTCACAATGACAAGGAAAACAAGGATGTGTATATGGTTGCACTCAGAGACGGTAATGGTAAGCTTATCGGATATTATGAAAAGCATGAGTACAGAAACAAAGAGACTGCCGGAATGTATGATTTCAGCAGGTCGCTTGTCTGAATATACGGTGTTTTTCAGGAAAATGTAAGCAGAATTTTTTGCTCAGAATAACAAATATATAATAAGCGCTGGTTCTTAATGAGCTGGCGCATTTTATTTGCAGGGGATGTTTCTTAACAATCCATTAGTGTTCCACGTGGAACATTTTACAGCAGTGTGCAGCTTTGAAAATGCTGCACCGGAAAATACCTTCGGCGAGGTATTTTTCCTTTACACTAATCCGTATTTGTGGTATAATAAGAGTCAGACATTTATTGCAAAGAGGAGGAATTTGGAGTGGGTAAGGTAATAGCCGCAGCAAATCAGAAGGGCGGCGTAGGCAAGTCAACCACCGTAATTAATCTTGCTGCATTTCTTGGGAGCAGAGGCAAAAAGATTCTCTGTATTGACCTTGATGCGCAGGGAAATGTTACAAGCGGATTTGGCATAAGAAAGAAAACAGTTGAGTTTTCATCATATGACCTTCTCATCGGAAAATCAGGAATTAAGGAAGCAGCTGTTGTTACAGAGTTTGAAAATGTTTCCGTTGTTCCGTCAACCTCGGCTCTTGCAGGTGCTGAGATAGAGATTGCTGATCTTGAAAACAGACTTAAGCGCCTGAAGATGCAGGTTCTTCTCAGTAAAAATGACTATGATTTTATTTTTATAGACTGTCCGCCGTCACTCAGTCTTGTGACACTTAACGGACTTGTGGCAGCTGACAGCGTTATCATTCCTCTTCAGTGCGAGTTTTTCTCACTTGAGGGACTGTCACAGCTTGACCAGATAATAAAGCATGTAAGGACAAACGAAAATCCTTCTCTCGAAATAGAAGGCATTCTGTTTACAATGTTTGATCCGCGTCTTAATGTCACTAATCTTGTTGTGAACGAAGTAAAAAAAGCTTTTCCGGGTCAGGTTTTTGAGACAACCATACCGCGTAACGTAAGACTTTCAGAGGCACCGAGCTACGGTATGCCTGTTATGTACTATGACAAAAACTCAAAGGGTACAGAGGCTTATGCACGTCTGGGAATGGAACTGCTCGGACAGAAGTACACTGAGAAAACAAAGAAAAAGCTTTTTCAGTCACTTAAAAAGAAAAAATAACTGAAAGGAAGTGATGGTTCTGGCACCTAAAAAGGGCGGACTTGGAATGGGACTCGACGCACTGTTTGCTGACAACTCATCCGAGGTTCAGGTTAAAAGTACCCTCAGAACATCTGAGATAGAGCCTAACAGGCTTCAGCCAAGAAAAGATTTTGATGATGAGGCTATTGCTTCGCTTTCAGATTCAATAAGAGACCACGGAGTTCTCCAGCCGCTGGTTGTCCGTCCGTACGGACGTTCGTACCAGATTGTTGCAGGCGAAAGAAGATGGAGAGCGGCGAAGGCTGCAGGACTTGCTGAGGTTCCTGTTGTTATAAAGGAGCTTTCGGATTCTGAAACCATGCAGATTGCTCTTATCGAAAATCTCCAGAGAGAAAACCTCAATCCTGTTGAGGAAGCTCTTGGATACAGAGAGCTTGCTGATAAGTACGGCATGACTCAGGAGGAGATTTCAGGAATTACAGGCAGATCCAGATCATCAGTTGCGAATTCACTTCGTATTCTCGGACTTCCGGAGGAAGTACTTGATATGATCAGAAACGGTGCTGTTTCAACCGGTCATGCGAAGGTTCTTCTTTCTCTTGATGACGCAGAAATCATCAGGGAGCTTGCTGTAAAGATTTCCGAAGAGGAAATCTCAGTAAGAGCTCTTGAAAACATAGTAAATGCACTTAAGGCTGACAGGAAACCTAAAAAAGCTGCGAAGCTTCCGGACAGCTATTTCCGTGAGATGGAGATAAGCCTTCGTGAGGCTCTCGGCAGAAAAATAAGCGTAAAAAGCAAAGGCAGTGACAAGGGAACTCTTGTTATCGAATTTACAGACAAGGCTGACCTTCTGGCACTTGCAGACAAGCTTTCAAAATAAATTACAGTAAGCATAAATATTTTTCCGCTTGCTGTCAACTGATAATAATTATAGTAAACGCAGTAAATAAACTGCGTTTACAGAAAGTGAGTATAAATCATGTTAGACATCAAATTTGTCAGAGAAAATCCTGACATAGTAAAGCAGAACATTAAAAACAAGTTTCAGGATGACAAGCTTCCTCTTGTTGATGAAGTAATCGAACTTGATAAGAAGAACCGCGAAATCAAGCAGGAAGTTGAAGCTTTAAGAGCAAACAGAAATGCTCTCTCAAAGCAGATCGGTGCTCTTATGGGACAGGGCAAAAAGGATGAGGCTGAAGAAGTAAAGGCTCAGGTTAAGGCTCAGGCTGACCGTCTCGAAGCTCTCAACGCTGAGGAAAAGGAAGTTGAGGAAGCTCTCCTTAAGAAAATGATGATTATTCCTAATATCATTGATCCTTCAGTTCCGATAGGCAAAGATGATTCAGAAAACGTTGAAATTCAGAAATACGGTGAACCTGCGGTTCCTGATTTTGAAGTTCCTTATCACACAGATATTATGGAAAAGCTCAGCGG